>JAFOCD010000175.1 GCA_017381475.1 Bacteroidaceae bacterium | reverse complement strand
TAGGCGTGGTCGCCCGGCAACTGTCCCTCTTTACCACCGCGCATCATGTAGATGCCGCTGAGGCACTGGCCAAAATAACGGTATTTGTTCTGCAATGTGTCAATTGCTGCCGCAACACCCTCTTGTGTGGGCTCGTTCATGTATGGAATGCTGTCGACATTACCCACATGGTGAGTGGATTCCGTTTCGAAGATATTCTTGTTTACCTCAGAACCCGGGTCGTCAAAGTCAAGACAAGACTGCATTCCTGCTGTGGCGAACATTAGTGCGCCGGCAAGTATTATATGTCTCTTTTTCATAATATTTATATTTAATCTGTTTTTTACTGTTTGTTTGCAGTTCTATCAAAGGTTCAACTTGATGTTCAAACCGTATGTGCGTGCCGATGGGTGGTTGAACACATCGATACCGCCAAGGCCGTTTGCTGTTGACAATGAGATGTCGGGGTCAACCGGTGCTTCCTTGTAGAGGAAGAAGAGGTTGCGGCAAACAAGTGACAGACTCAGGTTCTTGTTGCTGCCAAAGAGATTGCGGAATGTGTAACCGAATGAAAGTTCGCGCAAACGGAAGTTTGTTGCATCGTAGATGTAGTCTCCCACATAGCTTGAACCGATGAACTCATAGTAGTCCTGGACTGCAACAAGGTCGCGGCCCTCGTTAAGGTACATGCCAAGGCGTCCGTCCTCGGTGTAGATACCATTCTCCTCCGCGTTCAGACGGGCTGCGCCGGTACGCTCCGAAACACCGAACTGGTCAAGGTAGCACTCGGTGAGTGAGACAACTTTACCTCCAATGCGTCCGTTGATGAGGAAATAGAGTGAGAAGTCCTTGTATGTGAATGTGTTTGACCATGAGAGCTGGTGATTGCTGTTTACATTGCCGGCAAATGTCTGGAACTTCTTGTTCTTGTCGAATGTCTTTAGTTTTCCGCCGTCTGTAACATCTACATAGCCTCCGAGAGTCGGCTTGCCGCTGGTGAGGTACATGTCGCCGGCTTTGTTCACGAGTTCGCTGATTACATTGCCGTTTGCATCTGTAACCGGAGTCTTGCTGTACTTTGTAACCTGTACTTCTGTCGGGATGCGGTCGATAATTTCAATCTCGGTTGTTGTGTACTTGTATACGTCACTTCTGTAGCGTGTAAAGTCTGTGATGTAGATGTCACCGTATGAACCGCCCTTGCGATAGAGCAACTGTATCTTTCCGTTTGCGAATGAGGTACCCATGTCCTTGTGGTTGCCATATTTGTCAACGCTTGTAGCCTCAATTTCATTGTGGTTGAATGAGTAGTTTACATTTGTCTTCCAACGGAGGTCGCTGGTGATGGCCCAATCATAACCTACTGTCATCTCGATACCCTGGTTGCGGATGACACCGCTGTTTACCGGCTGAGCCTTACCATTTGTACCGGCGATTTCAAGGTATGAGTTGTGCATTGCCGAGTTATAATATGTAACATCGAAATTCAGGCAGTCGTCAAGGAATTGCATCTCAAGACCTGTCTCGAATGATTTTGTCTTCTCTGGTACGGGAGGTGTCAGGAACTCGTTTCTTGAACTGCCCATGGCTGTACCAAGAACTTGGTTGTTACGGCCGCCAGCATAGTAAGTATTGGGGATAGAGTTACCTACTTCTGAATAGCTCAAGCGATACTTTGCGTATGTGAACCACTCGGGCATCTTTATAATGTCGCTGAGGATTGCATTTGCACCGACACCGAAATATCCATAGTTGTCGCTTATACCATATTTATATTGGAACTGACGGAATGGACGATACCAGTCCTGACGATATGATGCATCAACGAAGAGTACATCCTTCCATCCGATTTGTGCTGTAGCGAGTGCAGCCTGGTCCCAGTTGCTGCTAATGCCCTTTGATGTGACACCGGCACCACCGTATGAAGGCTCGAACATGTTGATTGATGTCGGGATACCGAAGATGTAGCTTCCGTTAGAAACATAGTCTGTTGCTGCACCGATATATGTGTTGCTGCTGTTGCCCTTGATTGTGTGGCCTACATAACCTGCTGTGGCAGAAACTGACCAGTCCTTTGCGAACTCCTTGTTGTAAGAGAGCATGTAATCTACATAAATCTCATTTGTGCGGCTGTTGTCCAAGTAGTATGTACCATAGCGATACATCTCGGTGTCGTACCATGTTGTGGCATAACGGCCACCTTCGCCTTGATATCGTGTGTGGTCGAGAGATACGCGTGCCTGCAGGTTCAATCCCTCGATGATCTCAAGTGTACCGCTGAACGATGCCGAGAAACGATCCTCGTTGCTCTCACCGGTGTTCTTCTTCATGAGCCAGTATGGGTTGTTGATTCTTGGTGATTGGATTGCAAACTGCTGCATTGGACCCTCAAGGAGTACATGACCGCGGTTTTCGAACAACCAGCCGTCACCCATATCCTCATAGTATGTCTGCTCACCTTCGCCCTGTGCGTTACCAGATGACCACCATTTTCCCTGAGCACTGTAGTTCTCCTTGTAGTACTCCATATCGACATCGCGTGGAGCTGTGTAGAGGTGGTAGATGGGGTTACCGATTGTACCGCCACCGACACGGTTCTGTGTCTTTGCCTGGTTGTAGCTTGCGCTGGCATTGATCGTGAGTCGGTCCCAAAGTTTGTATGTCTGGCGGAATGAGAATGTATTACGGTCATACTGGTTTGATGAAATCATACCGATAGACTGTGTGTTTGAGTAAGATGCGTATGTCTGTACCTTCTCTGTACCGCCTGATACTGAAATTGAGTTTGTGGTGTTGATACCGGTGCTGTAGAAATCACTCAAGTCGTTTATTGCATAGTTGCGCAGGTGTGCCTGAAGCATTGTGCCATCTTCAAAATACTGCTTGTCACCTGCATAAGTGTAGATGTGCTTGCCCTCGCCGCTCAAACGGTCGCCCCAGCTTGTGTAAGTGAGTGAACCGCCATTTGCTGCACTGTAACCACCATATGAGTTCTGGAAGCGTGGAGTGGTAAGTGGTGTCTCGAATGAGGTGTTTGAACTGAATGTAATCTCCATCTTGCCCTCCTTACCCTTCTTTGTGGTAATCATGACTACACCGTTGGCGGCGCGTGAACCATAAAGGGCGGCGGCGTTGGCTCCCTTGAGCACATTCATTGACTCGATATCGTCGGGGTTAATCATTGAAAGGACGTCGCCGCCTTCTGCGCTACTTCCCGATGTCAGTTGGGCTACATCACCTACCTGGCCACGGATGCTGTTTGTCATTGGCACACCGTCAACAACGATAAGTGGTGCGTTGTCACCCATAATTGACTTGTTACCGCGGAGCACGATTTTTGATGCACCACCGGCACCACCGGCACTTGGAGTGATGGTGATACCCGAAATCTTACCCTCGAGAGAGTTTGCGATGTTTGCATCGGGAGCTTTCAAGAGCTCGTCGGCCTTGATGAGCTGTGTGGCATATGTCAATGATTTCTCCTTGCGCATAATACCCATCGCTGTTACAACGACCTCATCAAGAGCTGTAGACTCCTCCTTCATGATGAACTTCATTGTTCCACCCTTCCAGACTTGGTCGTCGCACTGGTATCCCATGAGTACTACTCGGATAGTTGCACCCTTTTGTACATTGTGCAACTCAAAGTTGCCATCGAAGTCCAAGGGACATGAGTTTGATGTACCGACAACAAAGGCTACTGCGCCGAACATCGGTTCTCCGAACTCATCGACTACGTTTCCCTTGACAGTTCCGTCTTTCTGCTGCATTGTTGCAGCCTTTGCCCAACCTTCGGTAGGAACGAAAGTCAGTGCCATTCCCAGGAATGTTGCCGCGAAAAGCGACCTTCCAACAGTTTTTAGTAGTTTCATATTATTCTTATTTTGGAGGATTAGCGCATCGCGCATTGCATATATGCTCCCCCGGAGTTATAAAATTGTCCTATTTTTGTAAAAATGTGTTACATTTTGTCAAGAAACGGGTGACAGTAACCCATTTAAACAGTTTCAAAAATATATAAATATTTTATGTTGTAAAACATTTAATGGAAATTTTATATGAATTAATGTAAAAAAATAATATGTGAAGAGGCGTTTTTTTATAACAGAAACAGCCCGATCGGGCTGTTTCTGTTGGAGTTTATTTGATTTCCCAGGTCTCGTTCGTTTCGAGAAGTTCACTGAATGTGTGGTATGGCTTTGCGACTTTTACTTCTTCAATCTGTGCATGGACTGCATCATTGTAGGTCATGGCCTCAACATCGCGTATGACGCCTAATGCTATCGGGAAGTCGGGGCCTTCCATCAGGGCCAGTTTCAGGTGCAGGGTGGTGTCTTTGCAGTGTGCATCGTGGACCAGGATGTCATTTTCGGTAATACCGTTCTCTCCAATCTTTACAACTTTTAGGCCAAAACCTTCCTGCATGAGACCATACTCTCTGTTCTCACCAAAAATCATAGGCTTGCCATGTTCAAGGTAGATGGCGTTCTTTGTGCGTCCCTCCTTGGTGTAGACGCTCTCATGAGTGCCGTTGTTGAAGATTACGCAGTTCTGCAACACCTCGACAACCGATGCTCCCTTGTGCTGTGCCGCAGCCTTGAGACATCCCACGGCTGCCTGCATGTCGGTGGCTACGCAACGCGCAAAGAAGTTACCGCGTGCGCCAAAGCAGAGCTCGGCAGGGCGGAATGGGTCTTCCACGGTGCCGTATGGCGATGACTTGCTCACAAAACCGCGTACCGATGTCGGTGAGTACTGTCCTTTTGTAAGGCCGTATATACGGTTGTTGAGCAATATCATGTTAAGGTCGATGTTGCGTCTTACTGCATGTATGAAATGGTTTCCGCCAATGGCAAGCCCGTCACCGTCGCCCGAAATCTGCCATATCGTGAGGTTGGGGTTGGCAACCTTTGCGCCTGTGGCAATGGCTGCCGAACGGCCGTGGATGGTGTGGAAACCGTATGTGTTCATGTAGTAAGGTAGGCGCGATGAACAACCGATACCCGAAATTACTGCAATGTCATGTGGGGCAACACCCAGTTCGCTCATTGCCTTGTGCAGGGCACCCAAGAAAGAGTGGTCGCCACAACCCGGACACCAACGTGGTTGTCCGAACTTATAATCCTGTGCTGTATAGTCGCTCATAGTCTTATCCCTCCATAATTTTAGTGAATTCCTTGATCAAGTCGGCAACCACGAATGGCTGTCCCTTGACCTCGTTGTACTGCTGCAATTCTATGCCGTTTATTCTTGTGCGCAGATAGCCTGCGAACTGTCCCATGTTCTGCTCGGCAACCACAATCTTCTTGTAGCGGCGCAGTACCTCGGCTGTGTTTGCCGGCAGCGGGTTGATGTAGCGGAAGTGTGCCAATGCAACCTTCTTGCCTTCTGCGTTCATCTGCTGCATGGCCTCGCACAAGTGACCGTATGTGCCGCCGAAACCAACGATGAGCAGGTCGGCATCCTCGCAGCCCTCTACCTGCAACGATGGCAGGCTCTCTGCAATCTTTGCAACCTTGCGGGCGCGTGTCTCAACCATGCTGTGGTGGTTGGTCGGGTCATTGCTGATGGCGCCTGTTGCAGCGCTCTTCTCAAGACCGCCGATGCGGTGTGTGAAACCCGGTGTGCCCGGTACTGCCCAATAGCGTACGTCGGTTTCGGGGTTGCGCTTGTATGGGCTCCATCCCTCTTTTACATCATCATTCACATATGGTGGTGTAATGGTTGGGTATGTGCTGATGTCGGGCAGTTTCCATGCTGCCGAGCCGTTGGCAATGAATGCGTCGGTGAGCAGGATGACAGGGGTCATGCGCTCAACCGCAATTTTGCAGGCGTTGAATGCTGCGTCGAAGCAGTCGGTTGGTGATGTTGCTGCAATCACAGGGATTGGGCTTTCGCCGTTGCGGCCATAGAGTGCCTGCAATAGGTCGGTCTGCTCGCTCTTTGTGGGAAGTCCTGTAGATGGACCTCCTCGCTGTACATCAATGATGACAAGTGGCAGCTCTGTGATTACGGCAAGGTTTATGGCCTCGCTCTTGAGGCAGATACCGGGACCCGAAGTCGATGTACATGCCAATGCGCCTGCGTATGCTGCACCTACAGCCGATGCACAGCCGGCAATCTCGTCCTCGGCCTGCATTGTGATGACACCCATTGACTTGTGCTTTGCAAGTTCGTGCAGAATGTCGGTTGCAGGGGTGATGGGGTATGAACCCAGGAAGAGTCTCATGCCGGCCTTTTCGGCGGCAGCGATGAGTCCGTATGCTGTAGCCTTGTTGCCGTTGATGTCCATGTAGCGGCCTTTTTTCTTTTCGCGGTCGCTCTCCACGCAGTATGTGTGCGAGATTGATGTGTGGGTGTTGTGTCCCATGTCATATCCTGCACGAAGCACCTTGATGTTGGCCTCGGCAACATCGGGCTTTTTCGCGAATTTTGCACGGAGCATGTTCTCGGCGAGCGCGAGGTCGCGGTCATATATCCAGCACACCAGTCCAAGTGCAAGCATGTTCTTGCAACGCAGTATGCTTTTGTTGTCCATTCCGCTGTCGGCAAGTGTTGCCTGGCAAAGCGATGTTATGGGACAGGGAACAACCTCGCAAGTGATGCCAAGTTCGGCAATGGGGTCATCGGTCTTGAACTCGGCCTTTGCAAGGTCCTTCTCGGTAAATGAGTCTATGTCAATGATGATTGCACCGGTTGGCTTGCAATGCTTGTGCTGTGTCTTGAGGGCTGCAGGGTTCATTGCCACCAGTACATCGCACTCGTCACCGGGGGTCAGTACCTTGTCTGCTCCAATGTGTACCTGGAAACCAGATACGCCTGTAAGTACTCCTTGCGGAGCGCGAATGTCGGCAGGGTAGTCGGGGAATGTACAGATGTCGTTTCCGACAGTCGCTGAAATAGTCGAGAAGATGTTGCCGGCCAACTGCATGCCGTCGCCCGAGTCGCCCGAGAAACGGACTACAATCTGGTCAACTCTCTGTTTTTTTGTTGTGTCTGCCATATTATGGTCTTTTAAGTATTGTGAAGTTTTTCATCTGCCGCCAAATTTCGTAAACATTTATGAAAAGATGAAATTTTTTAGAATAAAAAAACAAAAATGGCAGAAACATGTGTTCCTGCCATTTTTACTATCGTTGTTCAATAATGTTTTTACATATCTCCCATTCCGCCCATCTCGTCATATCCACCAACGTTCTGCATATCTTGCATCTGCTTGGGATTTGGCTTCTTTGCCTTCATGTTACCGAAACTGTATGTAACTGTGATACCGAAGCGACGGCCACCATGAGAGTTCTTTGAGTAGCGGTAGAACTGATCGTTGATTGTAATCGTCTCTCTTCCGCGTGAATCAAGGATGTCGCGTGCGTTGATGCTCACACTCCAGTTCTGGTTGAACATCTTGCGCAATCCCAAGTCAAGCGAATAGCTTGGTTCGCGATAGCCCTGTGCCACAATGCGCTTTGCGTCGTAGCGGCCGGTTGCCTGCATTGAAATACCCCATGGAAGCATGATGTTTGCTGTCATTCGGGCGTTCCAAGAGAAATTCTCATCGGCATTGCCTGTAATCTCATGTCCGTTTATGATGTACTTGAATGCGTCCAGTTTGTAGTAGAAGAGGTTGACGGTTGTGGTGAGGTCAAGTATCTTGAACAGTCTGTTCTTGCCCACGATTTCCAGACCTGCCGATTGTGTCTTTGCCACATTCTCGTGGGTGGTGTATATTACATTACCGCTGCTGTAGCTTATGCGCTCAATTACATCGTCGGTTGTACGATAGTAACCCGATAGTGACAATGTGTGGTTTTCCCAGTTCTTCAGATAGTTGATCTCGTATGCGTTTGAATACTCAGGTGTCAGGTTGGGGTTACCGAACGAGATATTCGTTGAGTCGCTGATGTTCTGGAAACTGTTGAGCTGTCCGCCCCATGGACGACGCAGGCGGCGTGTGTAGTTCAACTGAATCTCCTGTCCCTTGCTAATTTCGTAGCTTACGAATGCGCTTGGGAACAGCTGGAAGAAGTCCTTATTGGTGTAGCCGGGCAACTCTCCGCTCTGTTCCTCCTGCCAGCCGTATGTACGGGTCTTTACATTCCAATACTCTCCGCGCAAGCCAACCTGGTAGCCGAACTTGCCGATTCTGCCCGAGTATGTCGCATAGAGCGCCTGTATGTTCTGCTTGTAGCGGAACTGGTTGTAGAGCATGGTGTCGGGCTGTGTGTGTGCTTCGTCAGTATATGTTATCACGGGGCTGTTGTCGTCCGAAATGTCGCCTTTGTAACCGGCCTCAATGCGATGGTTCTCGTTTATCTTGTACTCGTAGTCAAGTTTTATTTCGGTGGTTCTGTTCTTGTTGTTACCATCCTGAAACTGGTATGAGTTTACAGTGGTGGTGTCTCCAAGTTCGCTGAAGAACATTGTACTTTGGTGATACTCGGCATTGCGTGACTGCTGCCATAGGTGGTGTCCTACAGAGATGTCAATGAAATGGGTGTCGCTCCAGCGGTGTGTGTAACCCAATTCAACATTGTACATTGTGGGCTTGCCGCGCTGGGTTGTTGTTCGGGTGCGTTTCTGTGTAGGATCGGCAAATGTGCCGTCGGGATTTATGAATCCGCTCTCCGAGAGAATCTCGTTGTTGTGCTTTCCGCCGCCGAACATTCCCATTACATTGGCATACAAGTCATCCTTCTCGGTCATGCGCCATGTGAAGCCGGCACGGCCGAAAATATTGTTCGGGTTATGGCTGCCAATGTTTGTCTGTTTCTGGTACTGGTTTGTCGCGTTGTATCTGGTGTCGGTCACTCCCTCATTCTCAAAAACCATGTTGCGGTAGTTGAGACCTGCATATGCATCGAACTTGCCGCTGCTGTAGTTGATGTTGCCGCCAGCGTTGTAGCCCAGTTCTGAATCCAAACCAGCCTGTACACTTCCGTAATATCCGGCCTTGCGGTCGCGCTTGAGTACAATGTTGATGATGCCGGCTGTACCCTCGGGTGAGTGTTTTGCCGAAGGGTTGGTGATGACCTCAATCTTTTCTATTGAACCAGCTGGCAACTGCTGCAGGATATCGCCCTGATTGTCCGATGTCATGCCGCTTGCCTTGCCGTTTATCCATACTGTCACACTCTCGCTGCCACGTAGCGATACGGTACCTTCGTTATCGACCTCTACCGATGGTATCTCGGCCAGGACATCGCTGGCAGAACCGCCGGTTGTCGCAAGGCTTTGATCCACGGTGAACACTCGCTTGTCAATCTCAAAGCTCATCTGTGAACGTTGCTCGGTAACAGTGACCTCTTTCAGCATCTTGCGATCTGTCTTGAGTCTGATTACACCCAAGTTGATATTGCTGTTACCTGCAGATATTGTCACAGAACAGCTGTTCTCAAGGTAGCCGACGAACGATGCGGTAACAGTGTATTTTCCGGCTTTAATGTTGTTAAGGCGGAAGGTTCCGTCTAGTTCGGCGCTGCATCCGGTTGTGGGCTTTGTGCTTCCTTCTGGAACAAGGGCTATAGTAACAAATGGCAGTGGTTCATCTGTCTCATCTTCGATTATAGTTCCTCGTACAGTTCCAGTTACCTGTGCCAGCAAACTCAATGGTGCGATTAACAATAGTGTCAGCAGTGCTTTTTTCATTCTATTTCAGTAAATTATTTTGTTTTGATTTTAAATTCGGGGCGCAAAGTTACAAAAAATGTTTCTATTGCTTACCTGTTTTTAGTTATTCAAGATAATGCCCTATCTTTCCGCTGATTAGCAATAGCGAAATCTCGCATATTTTAGTGTTGTACAGTACCGTCAGCAGTCGTTCTTCAGCCTGTAGAAGACTCTGCTGCGCTTCACGCATCTCTATTCCTGACAGGTCGCCGAGCATATAACGTTCTTTGGCAATATCATGGTTCTCGAGTGCTGTGACAACATTATGCTCCTCAAGGTTCAGCAGTCTGAGGTTATTCTCGTATGCGTGCCACAGATTGCCAAGGTCGGCCTTCAGTGCAAGTTCCAGTTGCTCGCGCTGCAACTTCGCATTTTCAATCTCAATCTTTGCATTGCGCTTTTCACGTCTGCGGTTACCGTCCCATAGATTAAACCCAATGGTCACACCTGCATTGCCGCCCCAATTATTGCGGTGTGTGTATGCAGCGGCAGAGTAGTGGTTGTATGAATAGTCATATCCTACATTGAGCTTGATATACGGGTAGTTGCGTGATAGTACCTTTTGGTAATCCAATTGGGCAATGTTGCTGTTGTGCCCGGCAATGAGCAGTTCGGCATTGTTCCTGAGCATACACTCCCACAAATCGACAAAGTCCAAAGTGCTGTCTACCTCAATTGTAGCTTCTTCTGTTATGATAGGAGTGTATACCTGCTCTATGGCCATCATCTCATTGAGTGCAATGCGTGATGAGATTACAGCCTCTTGCTGCTTGAGGTACTGGGCGCTGTCGGCATTGAAATCCACTTTGGCCTGTTGGTATTCCAGGCGTGAGAAGTTTCCGATATTATAGCGCTCCTCAACAATGTGCAGGCGCTCCTTTGAGAGTAGTACAGCATTGTAGTAATTCTTAAGGCGCAGGCGCTGCTGAATGAAGTTATAGTATTCCGATGTCAAGTTGGCAATGAAATCCTCAATGGCAAGGCGTGTTCCCGTCTCTCCAATCATCTCCATCTCCTTCAGTTGCTTATATGTAGTATTGGCCTTGAAACCATCGAATATTGTCCAGTTGACATCAATGCCGGCGTTGAGTGTCTGGTCAAATGTGTTGCGCTCACTGTCAATATCTCCTGTTGCGCGTGTCTTTGCATCGCTGCTGCCAAGGTCGCCCTTGTATCCGGCTACAAGGTCTACAGTGGGCAGCAGGCCTGCGTTTGAGAGTGTTACATTGTTATGTGCTATCTCCTCGTCATTTCGTGTGATGCGGAGAGAATAGTTGTTTTCCAAACCTTTTTTCAGACATAGGCTCAGTGTGTATGTCTGTGCATTGGCACCCAATGTTATGGCTGTAATTGCCACAATTGTCATGATAAAGCGTTTCATTTGCCTTCCTCCTTATCTTTTTTATTCTTGCGTTCGGTCGATATGTAGCTGTACATTGCTGGGACGATGAACATTGTAAGAATTGTTGATACAATCATACCTCCAACAACGGCTGTACCCATTGCAATGCGTTGGTTTGCACCTTCGCCATTGGCAAACATCAATGGTACCAGTCCTAATACTGTTGAGAGACTAGTCATTAGAATTGGACGCAAGCGTTGCAGGGATGCATTCTTAATTGCTTCCATTTTGCTTTCTCCCTCCTTCTGCTTCATGTTTGCGAACTCAACAATGAGGATACCGTTCTTGGCAACAAGACCAATGAGCATGATTATACCAATCTGGCTGAATATATTCATGGTGATGTCGTTGTTCTTCATAAAAATGAGTGCACCGGCAACAGCGAGAGGTACGGTGAGCATAATGATGAGCGGGTCCTTGAAACTCTCGAATTGTGCAGCAAGTATAAGATAAATGAGCACCAATGCAAGGATGAATGCGAACATAAGGCTCGATGAGCTCTCGCGGAACTCTTTCGATTCGCCTGTCAATGCAGTACGGAATGAGTCGTTAAGAACTTCTTCTGCAATTTTATCCATTTCGGCAAGTCCGTCACCTATAGTCTTGCCGTCTGCAAGTCCGGCTGATACGGTTGCCGAAAGGAAGCGGTTGTAGTGGAGTAGCTTAGGAGCCGTAATGGTTTCCTGCAAAGAATCGATGAGGTTGTTCAGCGGAATCATGTTGCCATTGTCGCAACGGACAGTGATTGATGTCACTTCCGATGGAGTGTTGCGTTGCTGTCTGTTGACCTGACCTATAATTTCGTACTGCTTGCCGTTCATGTAGAAATAGCCCATACGCTGTCCGCTGAGACCATATTGCAAGGTCTCAGCAATATCGCGTACGCTTGTCCCAAGGATATTGGCCTTGTCGCGGTCTATGTGAATCTGCGCCTCGGTCTTTGTAAACTTCAAGTCTACATCGGCCATCTTGAATGTCGGGTTGTCATAGACTCGCTGTATGAATATGGGTAGCACTTTCTGCAATGAATCAAGGCTTGTGCTCTGTATCACATACTGTACAGGCATGCTCGCGCGTCGTCCTCCAAATGAAGATTGTTGCTGAACAAAGGCTCTTCCCTTGGTTTTTCCGGAAACTGCCGCAGTCAATTTTTCGGCAATCTCCATTTGTGTGTAGTCGCGTTTGTCAATATCCTTCAATGTGATTCGTATATTGCCACTACCGCTGGATACTCGTGTAGTTACTGCTGCAGCATCAGGTATAATAGAGTCTACAATGTATGCGATGTCGTCGGTGTATCGGCTTATCTCTTCGTATGTTATGCCTTCGGCTCCGCGTGTGTTTATCGTTATTTGTGAACGGTCTTCCAAAGGAGCGGTTTCAGATGGAATTTCAAGCCAATATCTGCCAATCCACGCGAACATTATGATTAGAATGGGGAATGCTAACCAACGTTCTTTCAGGAATAGACTCAGTAATTTGTAATATACCTTGTTCAGACCGGCAAAGAATGGCTCGGTCTTGCGGTAAAACCACTTCTGCTCTTTTCGGCGCTTGAGTATCTTGGTGGCAATCATTGGTGTAAATGTGAGGGCCGCAAACGAAGAGATGACTACGGAACCGGCAACCACAAAACTGAATTCACGGAACAATCGTCCACTGGTTCCTTCCATGAAGACAATGGGCAGGAACACTGCGATAAGGGTGACGGTTGTAGATATGACAGCAAAGAAAATCTCCTTGGCGCCTTCAATGCCTGCCTTGAACGGTCTCATTCCCTGCTCAATGCGAACATATATGTTTTCGGTCATTACAATGGCATCGTCCACCACAAGTCCCACAGAGAGCACTATGGCAAGCATGGTCAACACGTTGATAGAGAAACCGGCAATGTACATTACAAAGAATGCACCGATGAGTGAAACCGGGATTACAATACAAGGTACAAGTGTCACACGCCAGTCGCGCAGGAACAGGAAGATGATGATGATTACAAGAATGAACGCTTCGTAAATCGTTGTTTTCACCTCGTCGATTGATGCTCTGATGAACTTCGTGTTGTCGAAACTGTATGTGTACTGAATGTCCTCGGGCAGGTCCTTCTCCATCTGTTTCATTCGCTCATATACAGCATCGGCAATCTCAATGTGGTTGGCGCCTGGTTGTGGAATTACGGCAACACCGACCATGGGGACACCATTCATTGTCATGTGGCTTTTCTCATCGGCAGGTCCAAGTTCTGCGTTTGCGACATCGCTGAGACGTATGACTTCTCTTCCGATTCTCTTTATGATAATATTGTTGAATTCCTCTGCTGTGTGCATTTGGCCAACTGTACGTAGGTTGAGTTCAACAGTGTTACCCTCAATACTACCCGAAGGCAACTCTACATTCGCTTCGCTGATTGCGTTCTTGACATCTACCGGTGTCAGTCCGTGCATGGCAAGTAGTGTCGGGTCGAGTCTCAAACGCATTGAATAGCGTTTTTCGCCCCAAATCTGTACGCTGCTTACGTCGGGGATTGTCTGCAACTGCTCCTTTACGGTGAGGTCTGCAATTTCGCTCAATTCAAGTAACGAACGTTCGCTACTCTGTATCGCAATCATCAGGATTGGCGTTGCGTCGGCGTCGGCTTTAGATACGGTCGGAGGGTCGCAGTCGCGTGGAAGGTATCGTTGTGCGCGCGAAACCTTGTCGCGGACATCGTTTGCGGCAGTCTCAAGATCAACAGATAGCTCGAATTCTACAGTAATGCGGCATTGTCCCTGTTGGCTGACGCTGGAAATTGAACGTATGCCAGGGATACCATTGATGTTCTGTTCAAGTGGCTCAGTAATCTGGCTTTCAATGACATCGGCATTGGCGCCGGCATAGCTGCAGGTTACTGAAATTATAGGATTGTCAACCGATGGATATTCGCGCACACCAAGAGTGTTGTAGCCAATGATACCAAAGATGACAATCATTATGGTAAGCACGGTTGCAAGTACCGGGCGGCGTATGCTCAGTTCGGAAATGTTCATGTTTCTACTTTTTACGTGCTTTATTCAAAACTTGTGATATTTACTGCAGACCCTTTGCGCAACTGTAGAGTACCCGATGTCAGAATTGTGTCACCAATCTGCAGGCCTTGTGTTATCTGAACCTCAGCTTCTGTACGCAGTCCTATTTTGACTTCAACAGGCTCGGCTTTGCCTGAGCGGTATACAAAAACCTTGTTCTTGCCCATTTCGGGAACTATTGCTTCGGCTGGAACCGAAACGGCATTCTTGATCTCTTTACGTTGGAGACGTATAGCTGAATGTAGTCCAGGTAACAACTTATTATCCTTGTTGGGGTATAATGCTCTTGCCGTGAGGCTATGTGTCTCGGGGTTTACCCTGGAGTCTGTAGCATAAACCTCGGCCTCGAAAGTCTCTTGGTGTCCATTGGCATTAAATGTGAGTTTTGTGCCTTTTTTTACGTCCTGTGCATAACGCTCCGATACCGAAAACTCAACTTTTAATGGCGATGTCGATGTTAGCGATGCTACGATTGTATTTGGCGATGCGTATGCACCTACGCTAATCTGGCGCAGACCAATGATGCCATCGAACGGAGCTCGCAGTTCGGTCATCTTTATCTGCGCATTTTTCTGCTCAATGTCTGCTTTGAGTGTAGCAAGATCGGTGTTTGCACTTTCAAGTGCCTCTTTACTTACCGCATCGCGCTGTAGCAGCACCTTTTGACGATTTGCGCGTCCTTCTTTAAGTGGAAGCTGAGCCTCTAGGCGAGATAACTCTGCCTGAAGATGGGAATCATTGACTTTGGCAAGCAGAGTGCCTTGTTTGACAAATGTTCCCTCTTCAAAAAATATTTCAGTGACTTTACCCGAGGTCTCGAATGTAAGTTGCACCTCTTCATGGGGTACAAGTATGCCAGGAGTGATGATTTCGTCAGTCAATGTTTTTGGCTCAATGATTTTGGCTGTTACACTCAGTTCCTTTCTTTTGCCTTTGGTTTTTGTCTTGTCAACAGTGCTGAGTTCATTATTTAGCTGTGGTTCCAATTGGTAATACCCGTATACGCATGAGCCGGCTGTGATTGCGGTAACAATTCCCCATTTGAGATATTTGTTCATTTTTCTGTGATTGTTTATTTATACTTTGACTTGAATTCTGTAGAAAGGTTTAATTGAATAGCATTTAATGTGTTGGTGTACATAATGTTCGCTTATTCAAAAGAATTGCAAAAATAGTAAAAAATGCCTGATTCTGAATAAAGTTTCGCTCGTTTATTCGTATATTTGAGCTAAAGCTCCAATATAATCGGCACTCGCTTTGAAAAATACTGAAACAAGCTTCGTTTTTCTCGCTCGTTTGAACTACTATATTTGCGATAAATCGCGAATATACTCCCACTCGCTGTGAAATAATCAAGTAAACTTGATATTTTTGATTATTCGAAATTCTGCTGCACTCGTTGCGAGTGAAAATAAATTTTCCCTCACTCGTTTATTGAATTTTCGCTCGTTTATTCGTATATTTGAGCTGAAGCTCCAATATAATAAGCACTTGCTGTGAAAAATACTGAAGCAAGCTTCGTATTTCTCGCTCGTTTTTGCTATATTTGCAAAGTTTTTCGAGAAGATAATAGTTTAATTTTAAAAATAGTAGATTTATGATTAATGCAGAAGACATTAAAAAAGGTACAGCAATCCGTATGGATGGTAAGTTGTATTTCTGTATCGATTTCTTGCATGTAAAGCCAGGTAAGGGTAACACTTTCATGCGTACAAAGCTTAAGGATGTTGTTGACGGTTATGTATTGGATCGCCGTTTCAACATTGGTGAGAAGCTCGAGGATGTACGCGTTGAGCGCCGTCCATACCAGTATCTCTATCAGGAGGGCGAGGAGTTTGTTTTTATGAACCAGGAGACTTTCGAACAGGTGACCATCGCTTCCGAGCAGATCAACGGTGTTGCTTTCATGAAGGAGGGTATGACACTTGAGGTTGTTACTGACGCTTCAACAGAGACAATTCTCTATGCCGATATGCCTGTTAAGGTTGTTTTGGAGGTTACATACACAGAGCCAGGTCTCAAGGGTGACACAGCTACAAACACAACAAAGCCTGCTACAGTAGAGACTGGTGCCGAGGTTCGCGTTCCTCTCTTTATCAACGAGGGCGAGCTTGTTGAGATTGATACACGCGACGGTTCATATGTTGGCCGTGTAAAGGCATAAATCTTGACTCATTAAAAAGGTGATGACTGCGGTTACCACAAGTGCAGTTTTTACACTTTTTAATTTAACTTTTAAAAAAACAAAGACTTGTTATACTCTATAATTGTCCCGGTTTATAACAGGCCAGGAGAAGTTAAGGAACTGCTCGACAGCCTGTCGGCTCAGACGGTAAAACCATTTGAGTTGCTGATTATAGAGGATGGCTCAAAAGAACGATGTGATCATTTGCTTGATCACTATCGTTCTTTTTTTACTATCCACTATTATTTCAAGGAGAATTCCGGCCGTAGTGAGACCCGTAACTATGGAATGCAGAGGGCGAATGGTGATTACCTGCTCTTCTTTGATTCCGATGTGATACTTCCCCCGACATATTTTGAGAAACTAGAGGCTGAAATGGAGGCCGATTATGCCGATTGTTTTGGTGGTCCCGATGCTGCAGACAGTTCATTCTCGAATATGCAGAAGGCTGTAAGTCATGCCATGACATCGTTCTGGACAACAGGCGGTATACGCGGCGGAAAGGCGGTGATGGAGAAGTTCTGTCCCCGAACCTTTAATATGGGCTTTTCAAGAAAGGTCTACGAGACTGTGGGTGATTTCAAGGATATGATGGGCGAGGATATTGACCTGAGCATACGCATACGTAATGCCGGTTTCAAGATACGTCTTATTCGTCCTGTATTCGTATATCACAAGCGTCGTATAGATATGAGCCGCTTCTACAAGCAGGTCAATAACTTTGGACAGGCGAGAATTTGGTTACAGATTCTTCATCCCGGTTCATTGAAGATTGTCCACACGGCTCCTGCACTTTTGCTTGTCTTTGGTGTTGCCTTGCTTGTGGCATCGGTGTTCTGTCCATGGCTGCTGCTGCTGCCATTGCTTTATGTAATGCTTATCTTTAGCGATTCTTTGATAAAGAACAAGAACTTGAATGTGGCATTGCTTTCGGTAATGGCTGCTGCTGTGCAGATAACTGGATATGGAGTGGGTTTTCTTAATGCGTTGTGGTTCAAGATGATACTCAAGCGTCCGCTTGAAACAAAAAAGAACTTGACTAAAAAATACAATAGGGGCTGATGAACGAACTGTTGCAGAAAAAGAGCATAAAGGAGTGGGCTGTAGACGATCGTCCGCGCGAGAAGGCCATTAAGAATGGTATTTCGACTTTGAGCAAGTCGGAACTGCTGGCAATTCTTGTGGGTTCGGGAAACGACGAAGAGAGTGCTGTGGATCTTATGAAACGTGTGCTTGATTCTTGCGGAAACAGCATATCGGAACTCGCTCGCCTCTCGGTTGATGATCTCTGTACTTTTAGAGGTATTGGCCCGGCAAAGGCCATTTCCATTATGGCTGCCTGTGAACTGTGGAAACGGCGTGAGGATAGTGAGAACGAGCCGGTTTGCATAGCATCATCACGCGATTTGTATGGTTACTTTCACCCCATACTGTGCGATTCTCCAGTAGAGCGTTGCTATGTTATGCTTCTCAACAGGATGAACCGCGTGATAGATCATGTACTTATTGGTACCGGCGGCTTGACAGCGACTGTTGTCGATATTCGTCTTGTCTTGCGCGAGGCGTTGATGAAGCGCGCTACAACTATTGCGTTGTGCCATAATCATCCGTCGGGGAATATAAAGCCAAGTCGTGAGGATGATAAACTGACCGAGAACCTTTGCCAGGCATGCAAGGTTATGAACATACGCATGCTCGACCACATTGTGCTCACTGACGGTGCGTATTATAGTTATAATGATGAGGCTCGCTTGTGATAGTGAGATTATGATATGGAGAAATTTGAAATAGAAGAGAAAATCGTTGAAATGGTAAAGACTGTGTATGACCCCGAAATACCGGTCAATATATACGATCTTGGACTCATTTACCGTATTGAGGTGAATGAGGATTTCTCGGTAGAGATTGATATGACACTTACGGCTCCAACATGTCCTGCCGCCGATTTCATGATGGAGGATGTGAGAATGAAGGTAGAGTCCATAGAAGGTGTCAAATCACTGAATCTGAATCTGGTATTTGAACCTGAATGGAGTCAGGATCTGATGACAGAGGAGGCAAAACTGGAACTTGGCTTGCTATGACATGAAGAAGATTTATATCCTTTCCGACCTGCATCTTGGTTCGTGGGCCATCGAGCATCGCCGTACCCATGAACGCCGTGTTGTCTCGTTCCTCGACAAGATAAAGGATGAGGCTGCTGCTGTGTATCTGCTTGGCGATGTATTCGATTTTTGGTACGAGCATCGCTATGTGGTTCCCAAGGGTTATACTCGTTTCCTTGGAAAAATATCCGAGCTTACTGACAAGGGTGTCGAGGTGCATTTCTTTACCGGTAATCACGACCAATGGTGTCTCGACTATCTCGAAAAGGAGTGTGGCGTTACAATACATCGCGAACCTTGTCTTGTTGAACTCTATGGTAAGGAAGTCTTTCTTGCACACGGCGATGAGTTTTCAAGGGAAAAGGGATATAGAGTGCTTCGTGCGATGTTCCGTAGCCGCATCTTGCGTTGGATGTTCTCTACGCTGCATCCCCGATGGAGTGTCTGGATGGGGCTCAACTGGGCGCGTCATAGCATGGTAAAACATAAAGTAAAGGGTGATACTCCTTTCTTGGGTGCTGACAAAGAGGACTGTGTGGTGTTTGCAAACAAGTATCTTGCGAGTCACAATTCCATAGACTGCTTTATCTTCGGTCACCGTCACATTGACAAGGACATGCCTTTGGGCGAAAGTTCACGCTGCATTTTCCTTGGTGACTGGATATCGACATTCTCTTATGTTGTCCTTGATGGCAAGACTATCGAACGAAAGTATTATATAGAAGGTGAAAGCAAGGAGATATAACAAGAGCGACAAAAGTCGCTCTTGTTATATCTCCTTGCTTTATGTTATTCCCCAAAACTGAATCCTATTCCTGTTGCGCGTTGCAGTTCTACCCATGCAACAGCTTTCTCAAATAGTGCGTTGATGTACTCTTCGCGCATTTCGTTCTCGTTGCGCTGCACAATGAGATAGTCGAGGAATGGTATCTCGCCCACTTCGTATGCTATTTTCTTGCTGTTTACCACTTGTTGCATGTCGCTCAGCATCACTCCAGAGAAAGTCTCGCTCTGCTTTGCTGCATACTTGAAGTTGTTGTATGCCTGCATGACCTCGGCTGTCACGATAAGTCGTGCTTCCTCAATCTCTATGTTTGCCTGTTTAACCAGTAATTCATCCTGTAGGCGTGCACCTTTATTCAGGTTCGAAAACTTGAGCGGCATGGCAACACCTGCCTTTATTGTTGTGAAGTCTGGGTCGGCAATGTTGTATGTAGCTCCAAGTGTTACATCAAGTTCGGGTCTGCGTTGTGCCTTGTTGAATTTTTGTGCTGCTACTGCAATGTCTGCTTTTCCAAGTGCTACCACAAGGTCGGCGCGGTGTTCAAGTGCTGAGGCGATATAATGCTCTAATGTTGCAACTGTGCCTGTGATTTCCAAAGAACCTGTGCTGCTTAATGAAGCTGAATTTTCAAGTTCTCCCATATAATAGCCCAACTTTATGCCCGAGTTGCAAAGTTCTGCCTCTGCAGTGAGCATTGCATTCTTTGCAACCCCTTGTGCCATGCGGCTCTCCAGCCAGTCACTTTGTGCAATGTCGCCACGTAAATAACGGATGCTGTCATTGGCGGCAACTTCACTCAGGTCATTGTATATCTCACGAGCTTCTTCAAAGAGCATCATTGCACGCAAGTGTTCCAGATAGGCAATGGTGGCGTCAGCACGGAAATTGCGCATGTACTCCTCCAAAAGTGCGATGCTTTGTGTGCGCTCGCTCTCAGCCAAGTCTATACGACTGCGTCGTACACCAAAAGTGAATGTACGGCTCAATTCAAATTCAATGCCTTGTCCCAGACCTTTGCTCCAGTCTTCATTGTTGGTATAAGTCAATGCAATGGTAGGGTCATTGTATACCTTGCTGCTTTTTACGGTTGCATCGGCAATGTCAATGTCCATCTTTTTGGCGGTGAGTGCAATGTTGTTGTTGAACACGCGCTCCATATATTCGCCATACGAGATTTCCTGTGCATTGGCAGTTGTGAATGCCAGTATTAGAGTAAATATAAAGAGGCCCTTTTTCATTGTTTTTCAGTCATTGGTTAGTTGTTGCAGGGTGTCAGTCCAATCTTTGCTGCGCACTCCATGATGTATTGCAATGCCGCATCATGCTCGTTCGGTATAACTCCGTCGAGTATGGCGTCCTTTACTGCACTTTTAAGTGTTCCCACCTCGGCACATGGACCAAGGCCGAAAATCCGCATTATCTCCTCGCCGTTTACGGGTGGCTGGAAGTTGCGGATGCGGTCTTTTTCCTCAATGTCCTTTAGCTTTTGGCGTACAATCTGGAAATTGTTCAGGAACTGTTTCTTACGAACCTCGTTCTTGGATGTGATGTCGGCTTCGCACAATATCATCAGGTCATCAATGTCGTCACCGGCGTCAAAGAGCAGGCGTCGCACAGCCGAATCTGTAACCTCGTCATCGGCAATGGCTATGGGGCGCATGTGAAGTGAAACGAGTTTTGCAACATAGCGCATCTTTTCGTTCTGTGGCATCTTGTAGTCGCGGAACAACTTCAATACCATCTTCTCGCCAACGATATTATGGTTGTGAAAAGTCCATTTCAAGACAGAATCCCAACGCTTGGTTTTGGGCTTGCCGATATCGTGCAGCAAGGCTGCCCAACGTAGCCACAAGTCATTGGTGTGTTTGGCAATGTTGTCAAGTACCTCAAGCGTGTGGTAGAACATCTCCTTGTGGCTGTACCCGTTGCGTGTCTCAACACCCTGCATTGCTGCAAGCTGTGGGAATATGATTTCGAGCAATCCGCAACGGTCGAGTTCTATGAATCCCTTCGATGGTACGGGCGAGAGCAGAATCTTGTTCAGCTCGTCGTTGATTCTCTCGCGTGAGATAATCTTTATGCGCTCCTTGTTTTCGCATAGCGCCTCGAATGTCTCCTCCTCAATGTGGAAATTGAGTTGTGTGGCAAAGCGTATGCAGCGCATCATGCGCAATGGGTCATCGCTGAATGTTATGCCTGGTTCAAGCGGGGTGCTTATGATGCGGTCTTCAAGGTCAAGAACTCCGTCAAAGGGGTCGACAAGCTCGCCGAAACGGTTGGAGTTCAAGCATATTGCCATGGCGTTGATTGTGAAGTCGCGACGGTTCTGGTCATCTTCGAGTGTGCCGTCCTCAACAATAGGGTTACGTGAGTCGTGGCTATAGCTTTCCTTTCTTGCGCCTACAAATTCAATCTCATGCTCTTTGTATTTCACTTGCGCAGTGCCAAAGTTCGCGTATACAGCAAGATGTGCTCCTTTACCCAGTTTCTTGCTGAATGCCCGTGCCATCTCTATACCTTTACCCACGACAACCACATCAATGTCGGTTGATGGACGCTCAAGGAATATATCGCGTACATATCCGCCAACGACGTAGCACTCCATTCCCAATTCATCGGCAGTTTCCGATATCTTACGGAATATTGGGGTGTCAAGCAATTTGCAAAGTTCCTCTTTTGTTGGCTTGTACATTGTTCGTGTTTTTGTTTGTAAAGATACTCAATTTGCTGTTATAAATAAAACTATGCTAGTTAAAACTCTTCATTTAGCACTCAGTGTTGCTCAAAAAAAAGTATATGATGCCGTAATTAACGATTATTAGTGCTACTTTTGCAGTAATAAATAGAAAGATTATGAAAGTTGCATATAAGAAATGGACAATTATATCAGTGTCGCTTATTGTTGTAGGTATTGTCGCTTTAATATTTTGGGGTGGCAGTAGCCTGACATCGATGGCGACAAAAGTAGAGCAGCCTGCTGACGCTTTGCTTGCGCGCGCCCGCGTGGAATATGATAATGGAAAATACAATACTGCGCGTATGCTTATTGATAGTATAAGGATTGTATCTCCAAAAGCCTATAAGACTTTGCGTGAGGCAGAAATCTTGCGTCGCGAAGTCATTATAAAGGAGAAGGAACGCGATGTTGTTTTCTTAGAGGATGAGTTACAGGGGCTCGTTGCCGTACGCGATTCGTTGGCGGCAGGAATGGTTTTCAATAAGGACAAGAGATACCAGGACAGGGGGTATTACACTGCAAAGTCGCAGGCAATTGCGCAAAATGCGCAGAACAATTATTTGAGGGCAAGTGTATATGAGGATGGCACAATGTTCCTGACATCATTTTATCGTGGAAAGAATATTAAGCATACAACGGTAAAACTGTCTTCCAATGGCGCCTATGCATCTTGTGACAAACCTTTCTTGGAGAGGAACTATAAGGAGCTGGGTGTCAATAATGAGCGTCGTGACTACAAGTATGGCGAGGATAATGGACTTGCTGATTTCATTCTTGCCGCTCAAGGTGCAGTTCAAGTAGAACTGTCTGGTGGTAACGGCAAGGCAACATATACCTTGCGTGAATCGGATGTAGATGCTTTGCGTAGTGTTCTTGAACTGACACGGGCTATTAAGTCTGTGCAGATGGCCGAGGATATGCTTGGTGAGGCTCAGTATACGCTTGATTTCCTACGAAGATGTGAAGAGCGTTCGGTTACTGCATCAAAAGAGTGACGCGGTATTTCTTGTATAATATAAGAAGGGCATCCATTTGTGAATGGATGCCCTTCTTTGTGTTTAGGTATATGATTACTTCATTGCCTTTACAATCTCGTATGTATCGCTTGCAATCATCATCTCCTCGTCTGTTGGGATAAGCAATACCTTAACCTTTGAATCAGGAGTTGAGAGCACAGCCTCTTCGCCACGCATCTTTGCGTTAACCTCTTTGTCAAGTTTAACGCCCAGGAACTCGAGACCCTCGAGTGCAGCCTCGCGGCAATCCTGTTGGTTTTCGCCAACACCACCTGCGAAGATGATTACGTCAACACCACCCATTGCAGCAGCGTAAGCACCGATGTACTTCTTGATGCGGTAGAAGTTCATTGTGTTTGAGAGCTGTGCGCGCTTGTTGCCCTCGTCGGCAGCAGCCTTTACCTCGCGCATGTCAGAAGAGATGCCTGTGATACCGGCAACACCTGATTTCTTGTTGAGCATGTCAATCATACCCTGCATGTCAAGGCCAGTCTTGTCCATAACGTATGGGAAAATACCCGGGTCAACATCGCCGCTTCGTGTACCCATCATGAGACCTGCAAGTGGAGTCATACCCATTGATGTGTCAACGCTCTTGCCGTCCTTTACAGCTGCAACTGAAGCGCCGTTACCAATGTGGCAGGTGATGATCTTGCTGCCCTCGGCAGGGATGTTCAACATCTCCAACGCACGCTTTGTGATGTAACGGTGAGATGTTCCGTGGAAACCATAGCGACGAACACCATACTTCTCATAAAGTTCGTAAGGTAGAGCGTACATATATGCATAATCAGGCATTGTCTGGTGGAATGCTGTGTCGAATACACCAACCTGTGGCATTTCGGGCGCAACCTCCTTAACAGCGTTCACACCCTTGAGGTTTGCGGGGTTGTGGAGTGGTGCAAGGTCGTTGCAAGCCTCGAACACCTCAAGAACCTCGTCTGTAAGCAGTGTTGAAGCGCTGAACTTCTCACCGCCGTGTACCATACGGTGACCTACAGCATCAATCTCGTCGATAGAGCCAATGGCACCGAACTTCTCGCTTGTAAGTACATCGAAAATGAGGCGTACGCCTATTGTGTGCTCGGGAATTGATGCGAAGATAGTCTCCTTCTCGCCGTTGGGGAGGTTGAACTTGATGAATGAGCCCTCAAGGCCAATCTTCTCAATACCACCCTTTGCAATAACATCCTTTGACTCAATGTCAATGAGCTGATATTTGATTGATGAACTTCCGCAGTTCAATACAAGAATCTTCATTTTTTGTGTCTTTATTTGTTTGTTACTTGAATTACTTCTTTGCTGCAATAGCCTGGTTTGCAGTGATTGCAATCATCATGTATACGTCCTCGATTGAACAACCGCGTGAAAGGTCATTTACAGGACGCGCTATACCCTGGAGAACGGGACCGATAGCCTCGGCGTTACCCAAGCGCTGAACGAGCTTATAACCGATGTTACCTGCACCAAGGTCCGGGAATACAAGAACATTAGCCTTGCCGGCAACCTTTGAACCAGGAGCCTTGCTCTGGCCTACGAATGGAACGAGAGCTGCGTCGGCCTGCAATTCGCCGTCGAGAGACAATTCTGGGTCAAGCTCATGTGCTAGTCTTGTAGCCTCAACCACCTTGTCTACCATCTCATGCTTTGCCGAGCCCTTTGTAGAGAAGCTGAGCATAGCAACGCGTGGCTCCTCGAAACCTGCGATAGCCTTTGCTGTCTGTGCTGTGCAGACTGCAATCTGAGAGAGCTGGTTTGCATCGGGTTGTGGGGTAACGGCAACATCGGCAACGAAGAGAACTCCCTCCTCGCCATACTCCTTGGCATTGGTGATGAGCATCATGGCACCGCTTACGCAGCTGATACCCGGAGTAGTCTTGATAATCTGCAATGCGGGACGCAATACATTACCGGTTGTGTTGAGTGCACCTGCAACCTGGCCGTCGGCATCGCCGTTCTTGATGATGAGGCAGCCAAGATACAATGGGTTGCAAACGAGTTTCTGAGCATCTTCCATTGTCATGCCCTTTGCCTTGCGAAGTTCGAAGAGCAAGTTCGCATACTTCTCTGCGTCGGGGTTGTTGCACGGGTCGATGATAGTAGCCTTCTCAATGTTTGCAAGACCGTGCTGCTGTGCGAGTGCGAGAATCTCCTCTTTGTTGCCAAGGAGAATAATCTCTGCAATGCCATCGGCAACTGCCTTGTCGGCTGCTTTCAATGTGCGCTCCTCGGTACCCTCGGGGAGAACGATGCGCTGCTTGTTCTGTTGAGCGCGCTCAATCAAATTCTTAATAACATCCATAGTTTTAATTATTTAAATTTGTAGATTTTCAACTTTCTGTCTGTGGAGTGTTATCACGCAGGCATACTGTATACAAAGGTAGTGCAAACAAAAAAGAGAACAAAATAAATTTTATTTATTTTAGTCTATATGAAGGATATTTTGACATAATCTTATCGTTTATATGCGTCATCGGAGCCCCGATAATGTCAGGACTCCGATGGCGTTATAAAAGTAGGCACTCTTTATGCCAGAATGTTCATCAGTTCTTCGGTAGTAACGGTTTTCTGCTCGCCGGTTGTCATGTTCTTGAGTGCTACAGTGCCGTCAGTCATCTCCTGCTCGCCGATGATGGCAACAAAAGGAATTGCCTTGTTGTTGGCATATCCCATCTGCTTCTTCATCTTGTCGCTGCTTGGGAACAGTTCGGCCGAGATACCGGCCTTGCGCAACTGTCCGATAATTTGCAGTGAATTCATGGCCTCCTTCTCGCCAAAGTTCACGAACATTACCTTTGTGGTGTGCATTGCCTCTTGGGGGTAGAGGTCGAGCTGGTTCATTACATCGTAGATGCGGTCGGCACCGAATGAGATACCTACGCCCGACATTCCGTCCATGCCGAACACGCCGGTGAGGTTGTCATATCGTCCGCCACCTGTGATACTGCCGATTGCAACATCAAGTGCCTTGACCTCGAGGATTGCGCCTGTGTAGTAGTTCAGACCGCGTGCGAGGGTAAGGTCGATGTCGAGAGTGCTCTTGATGCCCACGCCATTTATTGCGTCAAGGATAAACTGGAGTTCCTCCACGCCCTTTTCGCCGGTAGCGTTGCCCTTGAGGGTCTCGGCAAGAATCTGCATCTTCTCCTCGTTGTTGCCTTGTGCCTTGAGGATGGGTAACAATTTCTCGATAGATTCGTCGCTAATCTCCTTGCTCTTGAGCTCGGCAATTACGCCGTCAAGGCCAATCTTGTCAATCTTGTCAATGGCAACGGTGATGTCGATGATTTTCTCGGGTTCGCCAATTACATCGGCAATGCCTGCAAGAACCTTGCGGTTATTTAACTTGATAGCCACTCGTATGTTCAGTTTCTCGAATACATAGTCGATGAGCTGTATCAACTCAACCTCGTTGATGAGCGAGTTGTTGCCGATGATGTCGGCATCGCACTGGTAGAACTCGCGATAACGACCCTTTTGTGGTCGGTCGGCACGCCATACGGGCTGTATCTGGTAACGCTTGAAGGGGAATGTGAGTTCCTCGCGGTGCATTACCACATATCGTGCAAATGGCACGGTGAGGTCATATCGCAAGCCCTTCTCACAGAACTTTGATGCAAGCTTTGCGGCGTTGCGGCCGAGCAGTTCCTCGTCGGTCAATCCCTTGAAATAGTCTCCCGAGTTCTGTATTTTGAAAAGCAGTTTGTCGCCCTCTTCGCCATACTTTCCCATGAGTGTGGAAAGGTTCTCCATTGCCGGTGTCTCAATCTGCTGGAAACCGAACAGGTGGAATGCCTTGCGTATGGTGTCGAAAATGTAGTTTCTGCGGGACATCTCAATTGGAGAAAAGTCCCTGGTTCCTTTAGGTATAGATGGTTTTGCTGCCATTATTGATTAGTCGCGTCTATTCATGAAAATCATAACATAGTGTAGTAGTGTAGCCAGTGATGCCAATGCTGCCACGACATAAGTGTATGCCGCCGAGCGCAAGGCGCTACAAGCGTATTGGTGGTTGCTGGCATTGGTTATTCCTGCCGACTGCAACCATGCGATTGCCCTGCGGCTTGCATCAACCTCCACTGGGAGTGTGATGAAACTGAAGAGGGTTGTCATGGCAAACAGGATGATACCCGTGAGCAGTAGTCCTGGCATTGTCTCGACAGTGAGGATACCGATGAGCAGAATCCACATCATGAAGTTTGATGAGAATGATACAATAGGCACAAGAGCTGAGCGCATCTTTAGTGGGGCGTAAGCTCTGGCATGCTGTATTGCGTGCCCGCACTCGTGGGCTGCGACTGCAACGGCAGCCACGCTTGCCGAATTGTAAACTCCCTCGCTAAGGTTCACAGTCTTTGTAATCGGGTTGTAGTGGTCGGTAAGTGTACCGCGTGTGCTTGTCACTTTTACATCGTATATGCCGTTATCGTTCAACATCTTTATGGCCACGTCGCGACCGGTCATTCCGGTTGGCATCTTTGAGTATTTCACGAACTTGCTCTTGAGATTTGCCTGTACAGCGTAGCTCAGGATGGCAATACCGAGAAAGATGAAGAGATATGTAAAATCATATCCGGAATTGGCTCTAACGTGAAATAGAAAGTTTAATGATGTAAACATAGTTTTCGTTTTTTCTTTTGATTAATGGATTCTTTTAAATCGAGCGTGTGATTGTTTGGTCACGGTCTGGGCCTATTGAAAGGTATTTTACGGGTACACCGAGTTCCTTTTCGAGGAATGCGATGTAATCCTTGAACGCCTGAGGCAGCTCCTCCTCGCTCTTGAGTTTTGTCAAGTCGCTCATCCAGCCCTTGATCTCTGTGTATACCGGCTCAACACCCTCAATGTCGTATGGCAAGTGAGTCAATGTTTCGCCGTTCTTCTTGTATGCCACGCATGCCTTGATTGTGGGGAATGTGTCAAGCACATCACTCTTCATCAAAATGAGGTGTGTGACACCATTGATCATGATTGTGTACTTCAATGCTACAAGGTCAATCCAGCCACAGCGACGCTCGCGGCCTGTAACGGCACCGTATTCGTGGCCTCTGTCGCGCATCTCCTTGCCAACCTCGTCAAAGAGTTCGGTAGGGAATGGACCTGCACCCACTCGTGTGCAGTATGCCTTTGTGATACCGTATACATTGCCAATTCTGTTAGGAGCAACACCCAAACCGGTGCAAGCGCCGGCGCATACAGTGTTCGAAGATGTAACGAATGGGTAGCTACCGAAGTCAATGTCGAGCATGCTTCCCTGTGCACCTTCGCAAAGGATTGACTTGCCCTCATTCATCAGGTCATTTATGAGTTGTTCGCTGTCGATGAGGCGGAACTTCTTCAGGTACTCGACTGCTGCGAGCCACTCCTTCTCAATTTCCGCGATATCATAGCTGTAGTTCATGTCCTTCAGTATCTGTTCGTGGCGTCCCTTCGCCTGTGCGTACTTCTGCTCGAAGTTTTCGAGAATGTCGCCAACGCGCAAACCGTTGCGGCTGATCTTGTCGGTATATGTAGGGCCGATACCCTTTCCTGTTGTACCAACTTTGGCATCGCCCTTTGCAGCCTCGTATGCGGCGTCAAGAACGCGGTGAGTAGGAAGGATAAGGTGTGCCTTCTTTGAGATATAAAGGTTCTTGGTCAGGTCATAACCTGCCTCGATAAGGCTTTCGGCCTCACCTTTGAACAATGCTGGGTCGAGTACTACGCCGTTTCCTATGATATTGACTTTTCCTCCCTGGAATATGCCCGATGGAATAGAACGCAAAACGAATTTCTTGCCATCGAACTCCAATGTGTGTCCGGCGTTCGGACCACCCTGAAAGCGTGCAACGACATCATAGTTCGGTGTCAGCACGTCAACGACTTTACCTTTTCCTTCGTCACCCCATTGGAGGCCTAATAATACATCGATGTTCTGTTTCATTGTAATTTACTTTTTGTAAGCCTTGCCTTACGTCTCTTCATTGCCATGTGGCACTTGTTGCAGAGTCCGTGAAGGTGCAGCGAGTAATGAGTTAAATGAAATTTTTTTATATTTTTTGTTATATTGTCGGTTATGTTGATGTTGCTCACCTCGGTCACCTTGCCACATTTAGTGCAAATGGTATAAGCCTTTGCAGTGCCGTAGCATTTCTCATATTTCGAAATAGCTCCGAACTGGTGGTGCGTCACCAAATTGGCCTGTATGAGCATTGTTATGGTATTGTAGATGGTCGCACGGCTCACACGGAATTTCTTCTGCTTCTCAAGGTGCTCCATCAGTTCCTTAATTTCGAAGCTTCCGTTCAGGGAATATATTGCCTCAAGAACGGCAAAACGCTCTGGCGTTCTCCTGCATTTGTTCTCTTTTAGATATTCCGAAAATATCTGGGTGGCAATGTCTGCAATCCTGTTGTTTTCCATGTCTTACCATCTGCTGCCAAAGCAACGCGCCAGTGGAGCACAATTGTCCATTACGGCAGTTTCAACATACAAAGTTACCGCTTATTTTTTATTATAATGTATAAAACGGTTTAAATTTCCATAAAAAGTGAGAAATAGGAGGAATAAAACAAATTTGTGGTTATTTGGGACAATGCAGATGTTGTACATCTGCTATTCCAGACAGTCCAATAATGCTTTGAGCCCAGTTTTGTCAGCTCCTTTATTCTCAATTGTCTTGCGTAGCCTGTCGGCTGCATCCGGGGTGCGGTCAATGTAGTTCATGACCGCATTGTGCGCACACTTCATGGCGATGCTTGGCTCATTGCCTGTCATGCCTGTGAGGCTCTCAAAGAATTTTTTCTCCTGTTGCTCGTCAAGTGTCACACTACGGCGCAGCAGGTGCGAAATTGTCTGGTATCCGCAGTAGCGGAACATATCTTCCTCGTGTCTTGTCCACTCCAAAGCCTTTTCTACAGCGTCTGGAATCTTGCACAGAAGATGCATGGCAAGCTGGTCGGCAATTTCAGTGAACCTTGTCTCGCCAATCCACTTCTCGGCAACTTCGCTATATGCCTCCTTGGGCATAAGGAATATCGCCATCATCTTGCATTCCCTTATGTTGTCCTGCCAAAGCGCTGTTGCTAGTTCCATGTTTTTGGCATGATTGTCAGCAATGCCTTTCAGGCGCGGAATCTCGACTCCGAAGTTTATCTTGTAGTCTAGTCCCTGACGGCGTTGGAGTGTGGATACAACGCCATTCATGGACAGACGGAACGACTTCTTTATTTCGCGTATCTCATTGAGTATATTCTCGTCCATTGTACTAGTCTTTACTTAATGGTCGTGTGTCTGCGACGGTAGTTGTTTGGTGTCTCGCCCATTACGCGGTAGAACGATGCATAGAATGACTGGCGGTTGGCAAAGCCTACAAGGCTGCCAATCTCCTCAATTGTCATTTCCTGAAATCTCTTGTCTATGAGCTTGTGTTGCGCCTCCTTTATGCGGTATTCATTTATGAGGCACGAGAAGTTTGTGTTGAAGCGCGAGTTTATGACCGCCGAAATATATCTTGTATTGGTACACAATTCCTTGGCAAGTTCCTTTGCCGAGAAATCCTTGTTACGGTAGCGCTTCTCAATAATTATGATGTTCAGAATTTTCTCATACAGTTCATCGGCTAACTCTGCACGTATGAGTGAACGGTATGCAGCATTTTTCTCCTGCTTCTCCTTAATGTTGTATGGAGTAGATGTCTGTTCTTTCATGATGGTTGTTTTCAATGTTTTCCCAAATATACAACCAAATTTTGTAAAAAGAATCTTGTTTGTTAAAATTTTTCCTAGAAAAAAGAATATTATGTGCCCGGTTCAGTTGTCAGAACCCACTGTTGCTTTCAAGCAATGCGGCTCTCTCGCGACTCTTCCTTGCAGCCTCTTTCTTGCCCATCTTTTCATAGATGATTGATTGCAGAAGGAAATTGTTTGCATTGTTCGGGTCAATTTCTATAGCCTTTTCAATATCCATTATCGCAAGTTCATTATGGCCGCGTTCCCTCTCAAGATTGCTGCGTGCGATATAAAGGTCGGCAATAGTCGGGTTCTGCTCAATAAGGCTAGAGATTATCATATGGCTTGCGTCGTAACGCTTTTCCTTTTGGTAAAGCATGGCAATTCCAAGCTGTACGCTAAGATTGTCGGGCAACCATCGCTGCAACTCCCTGTAGTCTTTCCATGCCTTTTCAAAACTGCCGTTGTTGGTATGGATATGCGCCCTGCACAATAGCGCGCCGGTATTGCTGGGCTCATGTTGCAGAATGGTGTTATAGTCTTTTAGAGCAAGTTCCGTGCTGTCAATCTGCAGAAAAATATTTGCCCTTTGTTGCAACAGGGTCAATTCATTAGGTACAAGTTCCAAGGCTTTGCCATAATTCTCCAAAGCTTTCGGGAGGTTGCCCGCAGCTTGGTGCGAGTAGGCAAGGTTTGCAAGTGCATATACCTTTTCGCGGTTGTTGCTGCTTTGCGTTACCGCCTTTTCAAAGCATAGCGTAGCCTCGCTGAAATTGTTGTACTTGATATGTTCAATGCCTTTTTTGCAGAATTCGTTGTAACTTTGTGCTGCGGCTATGATGACAAAAAAGAGTGAAAGTAAAGTCAGTCTTGTTCTCATGCAAATGTTTATCTGTTTGTTTGCGAATATAATACAATTATCCAGTAGCAGTCAAAAAAAACTTGTTAAAATATCTCAAAACTGTGCCTGATGGACTGTAGCGGCACTTGGGCGAGAAAAAAGGAAGTCTTGCGATTAAAATGCTATCAAGCATTTGAAGTTTGCGAATAATTGTTGTATCTTCGCGGTGCAAAACAGGTTTACTGTTGCTGGCCTTGGTAGTTCAATGGATAGAATAAGTCTCTCCTAAAGATTAGATTCGGGTTCGATTCCCGACCGAGGTACTTATAAAAAATGCTAACCAAATGGTTAGCATTTTTTATAAGGTCTAAAAGTACCTTGAGGGCCGCAAGGCCAGCAAGTTTGAGGTTGGCGATATATTAAGCGCCAGTGCGATTGCACTTGCGCTCGTTTTTGCTGTTATTCATCCTTTTCTATTGTTACCGGCATGCCAATGTAACAATACTTATAAAGCGCCTTGATATCCTCGTTTCTCATTCTTATGCATCCCTCGCTGCTGCGGGTGCCAATGCTTTCGGGGAAGATTGTGCCGTGAATGCCAATGTCGTTGAAGCCTGGTACATTGAGCCTGAAAAAGAGTGGCCCGTATGCCCCAAGTCGCATGCCTTGTCCGTCGCCAAAGTCGTGCTTCCACGATGTCGCATCATACATCTTCTTTATCTTGAAATCACCCTCGGGGGTCTTCTTGTCACCAATCATGGTCTTGTTTCCCAAATTCTCGCCGCAGGCTATGGGGCGCTGGAAAATGGTGTCGCTCTGTTCGTTGACAACATATAGCATCAACGCCTTTTTTGATACAATAATACGGTTTCCGCAGAGTGCGAGCAACGGCATTGCTGCGAGTATTGTTATTGCAAACAGTTTTTTCATGGTCATTATTATCTTGTAAGTGAGAATTTCATGCTTATGCCAAAGTCTGTTGTTGTGGTGGGGTATGAACTTGTTGATATAAGCGGTATTGTCTTTTGTCTGTCAAAATAGAGGCTGAATGTCAGCATCTTGCTGTATGCATAGTCGGCAGTCACGGAGTAGTTGAACGACTTGTTTCCGCTTGTTGCCTGTGTTGTACCCTTGTCTATGTTACGGCAGATTGATGACTGGTTCTTGAACGAGAAGTCTGCGCGAATGTTGATGTCATTGCCGCTGTTCTTCTGCTTGCTCTTGCTTGCCTTGTTGCCGCCACCGAACAGTTTGACATTAAGAATCTTGTAGCCCAAGTTGAATGCAATCTCCTGGTTCTGTGTCTCCACCATCTGTATTGCTGTGAGGCTCAGGTTTATCATTCGTGACTTTATGTACTTTGCACCAATTGTAAGGTTATTATGGGTAGTAACATCAAGTCCAATGAGTGGCGAGAAGCTTTCATTTATTGATACAGAACCAATGTTGTAGCGGCTGCTTGGTATTGGCAGGCCTGTGGTTGTATTGTTTACAAAACCAATGCCGCGGCTGTATTCCATGTATGTAGCGTACGTGCTGTATGCACCTACTGCATATACACTCTTATAGCCATGCTCAATGTTTACACTCTTGAAATACTTCTCAAAGAATGGCAGTTTTGAGAGGCCCGAATACTTTATTTTCCAGTTAGGGAGCATGCTTAGCATGCTTGGGAAAATATCGTTGCCGTCAATGCCGGTATATGCGTCAAGGAAGGCCGGTATCATCACATCGGCCGAATATTTGTCGACGCCGCCGTTTGCCGGGTCATACTTCTGTCCTGCTAGAGTGCTCGATACTGGGTACACACTCTCCTTATATGTGTCTTCAAGCCCCTGACGACGGCTTTCAAGTTTGCCAATGAACTTGTCATACACACTTGACTGGTAGTTGTTGCTTGCGCTACCGCCGCCAAATGATGTGCCTATGGTGATTGTGGTCATGTTGAAACCGCCTGACTCATTGGTTGGCATGCCATCAAACATGAACTGTATACTCTTGCTCTGGTTGCGTGTCCAACTTGCATTCAGGTCAATCTTGAAATCCCTGAAAGGTTCAAGTGTCATGCGTGCCTGCAGGTCTTCTGCTGCGGTCGATGTTGCCATTGAGGCAATGCTGTCGCTACGTAGCAACCAATTGCGTTTTTGCGCCTTTGCCAGATAGCTGTCGTCAATGAGACCGAAAGCAAAGTCTACTCCAGGTGCATAGAGGCCGTCGACCTTCTTTTGGCCGAATACATCACCGGCACTAGGCAGGAATCCTGGCAGGTTCATGGCGTATGCGTTGGTATAGTTTATCGATGCACTGCGAACCATCATCAACATTCGTACGGGGTATTGCATGGCCTTGGCAAAATTGCTGCGTTCGGCGTTCTTTGGCTTGGCTGTAATGGTTACCTTGATGTTGAGGGTGTCCTTGTTCTTGATAACAATCTTGTTTTCGTCAAGAACCTTGTATTTGAGCTTGTATTTCTCTCCATTCTTGGTACGTGCCATCACCTCGAGCTTCCTGTTCTTCAGGTTGTGTGTGATGGTCGTTGTGGTGTCAGTCTTAAGATGTACCTCCTTGGTAAATGCCTTTGGCTTTTCAACCTTTGGCTTGGTGCTCTTTTTTGATTTGCTGTTCTTGTTGCTGCTTGCAAAACGCTTGTTTGTCTCCTCGAGGTAGGGGACAAGATTGTACAGCTTCTCAAAGTTCATGCTTGCCTTCAAAGTTATGTTGCGCTTGTTGGCAATATTGTTGCCGACATTTACTCCGGCAATGCTGTTGCCTCTTTGCCAATTGTATGTTGCAGCGTATGAACCGTCGGCTGTCAACCACTCAAATATCGGTAGCTTGTTCAGCGGCAGGGTATATGACGCATTGAAACTCTGCTGGTAGGCAAGTGGGGTTCCGAAACTTTGCAGGCTGTGCTTTACTGAGTCCTTCCAGGCTGCGTACTCATTGGGGTACATCTCTTTGTTTACAGGCACGAAAGGCTCTTCAACCTCGGCATTAGTACCTGTGTTCAGGCTCATCCTGAGGTTGGTTGTGGGGTCCCACTTCAATGCCATTGAGCGGTTCCAATAGAACTGCTGTGAGAAGGTGAGCGGAATGTTGTTGTTCTCCTGAATTGCCTGCAGGTCACGGCGTTGCAACTCGTGGTAAGTGCGTGTCATGTCAGTGTTCAGCGCCAATGTCTGCGGCAATGGGTTTATGCCCCAATCTTTCATTATCTTGAGCCACTTTGACTTGCTCTTGAGCTTGCTGAATGGCTTGATGGTCTTTATCGGGCTCGAATAGTTATAGCTGAGCGATGCCTTCCAGTTGACCCTGTTCTCCCAACTTATGGTGCTACCGCTGTTGTCGGTTCTGGCGTGTGAGAAACTGAAACTGAGGTTTGCCGGGTCATATGGCATCGGTGTCTTGCTCGAGATGTTGATTTTGGCGTTGCTGATGCTGAAATTCCGTATTACAGAATGCACCTCGGCGATGTTTCTGAGCGAGTCGCTACCAGCATCGTCATATGAGTCGAGCACATCGTTCAGTTGAAGGTCGGTATCGAACGGGCTGTAGAGCGGCGATGTAACCTCCTCGGTGAACGAATAGTATGTGGGTACTGTTACCTTGAACGAGCGTGGCAGGAAGCGGCCGAAATCGACTGTTCCCGTGAGTGAGTAGCGGTAGTAGTCATCGGTGCGGCGCGCCGATAGTTTTTCTTCAAGTCCACCGAAACCGGCAGTCTCTATCTTTCCTTGTGCTGCAAACGAACCAAGGTCGCTGAGCTTGATGTTCAGGTTACCCTGTGCAGCCCAACCACTCTTGTTGTTGAAGCCAATGAGGCGCATCTCGTTGACCCAGATGATTGCCGATTTGCTGCTTGAGCTATTGTTGCGCACACCAATCATCATCACCTTTACCTGCCCAAGCGATGGGCTTCCCACAATGCTTATCCTGTTCTTTGGAGTCTCGCTGTCATACTCGCTGTATATGGTGGTGTTGGTCACGCCCTCGGCATTGCTGTTGCGCAGCGTGTTGCGGCGTGTCTTTATCTCGGTGAGCCTTCTCAGTGGAATGTCAATCATGTTCTCCTGTGGCCACACTACCGATGCGGCAGCAGTGCTGTTGCCGTCATATGAGCCATGGGGTGTCACGGTAAGCGGCACCTCATATTCGTAGTAGTTGCTCTTGTAGTCCGAACCGAACCTCACGAACAGCGACATGTCATTGTTCTTGAGCAGTGTGGCATCAATCTCCGGTGCTTCGGCATGTATGAACAGCTGTATACGCTCATACTGGCGTATATCAAGGTTGCTCTTCTTGTACACGGCACGGCTCTCCTTGCTGCCAAGGTTGTTGATGTTCAATGCCAGAGCCTGCTCATTGTCTTGGCGTAGCTGTGGCTGGCTAGGGTCAATGATTCGTGTCACTCCCGGTGGCAATACATAATTCACAGGCTTGCGGTCGCCATGTTCCTCAATGCTTACTGCCGATGTCGTGAATTCTCCCGACATGGTAGGTGCAAGATTGTTCTTTGATGCAATGGGCTGCAAGTAGGGACGCCAGTCTCCGCGCACAAGTTTCATGGTTGCGAATCGCAGTGTGATTGGTTTCTGGAACTGCGTCATGTACATGCGGATAAAGCGTATGGATGTAAAGTCGCGTATAGAACCCACAGCCTTCTCATATTCGTCAATAGGGATGCGGAACTTGTACCAGTTCACGCTCTCGCTGTTGCCGTTTCGCAGTTTGGTGGTCACGGTGCGCTTGTCCGTGATGTAGTTGCGGCCAATCTGCATGTCCTCGGGACGCAGTGATATCTTGTATTGGAAGAAATTCTCATACTCGTCCATAGTGAAGTCCTGGTTCGCATCCTCAACATCGGGAGTTGTCTTTGCCGCACTGCTATAGTCGCTGCCCGAGTCGCTTGGGGAGTTGCCCTCACTGTTGTTGAAGTATTTGTAACGCTCGATGATGCCTCGCTGTGCAGCGTCGTAGTCGCTGCCACGGAAATAGTGATAGTTGTCACCGGCCGGGTCGGCAGCGATACTGTCATACACCTCCTGGCGCACGCGGCCTCTTATAGCATCAAGATATGCTTTATATGTGGCGTACTCTGCCTCGTCGGCGCTGTTGAGTCCGTTGAGTCCGGTATCCTGCTGGTCACGACTCTCGGAGTTGTTGTCAAATGCATATACAAGGCTGGTGTTTGTTGGAACGCGTCCCCATGCAGTCTCCTCAAACTCATAGTTATTGCCGTTGGCAGGCAAACCGTTTTCGTAGAACTTCTTGCTGTCCTTGAGAATGTCCTCCGACACCTCGCCAAGGTTGAAGTAGAGGTCTCCGCCCATTCCGCTCTGTTCATAGATGAAGGGGTCAAGCATCCAGAACTCTATATACTGTATGTTTGCGCCTTCGAAGTCGGTTGTTGTGAGCATGCGTGTGATACCGCCCCAACGTTTTGCCGGGTCGTTGAGCTTTCCTTCAAAATCGACATCTGTGTCAAGGTTGTAGGGACCTCGCTCGTTAGGGTAGTATGTCACATTCAAGAGCGAGAGTGTCGATGACTCGCCGTATGTAGACTCCTTGTTGGGGTATAGTTCGCGCTCATATACTTCGCGTACATAATGGTTCGAGAGCTGTTCAATATCGCTCTTTATGTGTGCCGGTGTCAGTGAAGAACTGCGGCGTGTGAAAAGCGGGTCAATAGTGTACCAGCTGATGCGTGCGCGGTTGTAACCGGTGCGTATGTCATTGGTTAGGTTGCTGTAGGGCATGCCGTATGGCAGTGACGACAGCATCCATTGTGACGGTGATGAGATGTCTATGCCGTTTTCGGTGTTCTCAAAGTCGTCAATGTATGATGCCTCGCTCTGCACCTCTTCTGATGTGCCGGCCTCAAGTCTTGCGAATTCGGCCGATAGGCTTATTGATGATGGCTCTGTACAGCTGATAAGTGGCAGGCGGTCAATCATGTTCGTGAGCCACTGGCTCTGTTTTTTCCATGAAAGATTGAAACCCCATAGGAAGTTCTGCAAAGGCTCAGAACCCATGTCAACCTTTGAAGTCAATGGCTTCTCGGATAGTGACATGAGCGTACCACCGAACTTGAAGTCATCCGAGAAATCATACTTCCAGTTCAATCCCAACACGGTCTTGCGCTGCATGTTGAATGTCGTGTTGCTCTCAAGTGATACCTGTACATTTGTGCCGGCATCGATGATGTTCTGGTTCAGGATTGTTACAGTTCCCGATGCATAGTCCACCTGGTAGTCGCTGTTCTCAACGAGTGTGACGCCGCCGGCAGTTACCACTACCGAACCTCGCGGAATGTTGGTTGAACCGGTCTGGATTACATTGGCAGCCGTTCCGGTGTATTCTCCAATGAGGTAGAACTTGTCTTTCTCGGCAATCTGTTTTGCTATGGTTTTTGTCGAGTCATAGAGTTCATGGAATACATACTTGCCGGCAAGCGACGGATTCTCTATCTTGCTTTCCAGGTAACTGCCGAATGGCTCTACCGAAGGGAAGAATATTCGTCCCGATGCAGCGTCTACAGTGTATCCCTGTATGAAGTCGAATACACCATTGGGGTTCTCCTTGCTGTTGTTGCTGTCGAGCCTGTCGAGTGCAAGCAACTGTAGCAGCGTCCTGCCCTTAAGCTCAGCTTCGGGCAGGTATGTGATGTTGGTTCCCAGGCTGTCGCTTGCATAATATACATCGAGCTTGAAACTGGTGCTCTGCAGGTTGCGTGTGCCCAATGCATAGACATTCTTCATCATCAGGTCCCAACAACCATTATTGGGTGAGCAGGCATTTGGCTTGATGAGTTTTACATAGAGCGTGGTCTTTGACTCCTTTACATCGTTCGAGAACTCACCTACCTGATAGGTCTGTCCGCCGTATGTGTATTCGTATGCAACAGCAAGAACCTCGTCGGCGCGGAGTGGTGTCTTCAACGAAATGAAACCAAGTTCGCGGTTCAGGGTATATTCCGAAGATGACAGCAGTCTGGCATTCGACAGCTTCTCGTAGTCGCGCCCGCCGTTAATGCCGTCTATGTTATTCAGGATATTGTTGGCCTGGTCAATGTCTCGTACCCCGGAATATGTAGTGCTCATCTGCGCATACAGGTCGTTGGCGTTGTTGTGTGGGATTGCCGCACTGCCGCTTGCGTTCCACGCAGGGTTGCTTATGTGGCGGTTCTCGGCAATGTCGGTAAAGGCAACAAGATTGCGTGGGTTGTTATAGTCGCTTGTCTTGTTGGTAACCCACACCTCAATGCGGTTGATGTTTATTCCCGAGAGGATTGTAGGCAACTGCGACATTGAACGGTCATAGTTATCGCGGAAGTAGTGTGCTAGGAAGAAGTGCTTGTTCTCGTCGTAATTGGTAATCTCAATTTCGAATGTCGTGAGCTGTGTGCCGCCTTTGGAGTTCACTACAGTGCTGTTCGATGTCTTTTGAGAGACAACTGTCTGCAGCAGAAGCTTTCCGAACTGCAGGTCGGCCCTTACGCCAAAAAGCGATGATGCGCCCTTGATGAGGCTAGAGTTTGTGGGGAACGATACATTACCAGCTTCAAGTAACTTGACAATCTCATCCTCCTTGCCGTCATATTTCAGGTTGATTTTCTTTGCGTCGTAACTGAATGTGGCCTCAGTGTTGTAGTTGAAGTCCATGTTCATTTTGTCACCAATGCTGCCCCTTACATTCAGGTTTATCTTCTCGTCAAAGTCGAAACTGTTGGTCATGCGGCTTCGCGAGGGAAGGGCTGGGTTGTCTATGGTCTGTATCGAGTAACCGATTTTCAATTCGGCATTACCCTGTGTCTTCACGCGCACGCCACCGGGGCCGAAAATTTTCTCGGCAGGCCCCAGGTCAAAGTGCATGTCGGTAAAGTCGAACTTGTTCTTGCTTTTTGAACTCTCCCACAACTCGTTGTTCTTCTTCTTGAAGAACCTGTTCATCATGTTCTTTTCCTGCCACTTTGCATACTCCTCGGGGGTGAGCAGTATCGGTGCGGTGAGGAGTGAGCCCTTGCCAAGGCGTGTGTTCAGCTGGTATGTGCTCTCCTCCTCGTTGTAGACTGTGTCAGTGACAATGTTTGTCGGTCTTCTCAGGTTCAGCGTGCGCTGTTGGATATCGTCGAGGTTTGTTGGGGTAGTCTCCGCCACTGGGTAGCGTGCAGCAATGGTATCTTGTGTGACTTCTCTGTTTGTTGTTCTGCTATTTCCCCTTGCGGCTTTGCGTATCGAGTCGTTGCGCACAACACCCTGCGCGAAAATTGTCATTGTCGCGAAAAGTAGGGTTAAAAGTATTGATGTGCGCTTGCTCATGTGTCAGAGTGGGGGCTTATAGTTGTTTCAGGGCTAACTTTATGACCTGTTCGATAGTTGCTGTCGGTTCGCTCTTTACAATAGCCTGTACTACCTTGTTGGTTGCTGCCGATGGGAAACCGAGCATGATGAGAGCCGACACAGCACCGTCGATGACATCGTTGTCGGGTGCAACAACAGTAGCAGTTGTTCCCTGTAAACTGCAACCAATGCCTTTGATCTTGTCCTTCAGGTCAATGATTATGCGCTGCGCTGTTTTCAATCCAATGCCCTTGACGCTCTTTATGGCAGCCTCGTTGCCGGTGAATATAGCCTCGCACAATTCGTTCACGGTAAATGCCGAGAGTATTGTGCGTGCTGTGTTGCCGCCAATGCCCGATACCGAGATTAGCAGCAGGAACAGTTCGCGCTCCTCCTTCTGGCTGAAACCGAACAACTGGTGTGTGTCCTCACGGATGACTTCGTATATGTATAGTTTTACGTTTTTCTTGTCCTGCAGTGCGCTGTATGTGTTCAGGGTAATGCTTGTCTCATATCCTACACCGCAGCACTCCACAATGGCTGTTGCCGGTGTCAATTCGGCCAGTTCCCCTCTCAAATATTCAATCATAATGGTTCTTTTGTGTTATTTTATCTTTATCAAAACGGCAGAATGGCGTTTTTATTGCGTTATTTTAATAATAATACAAAAACACCCGCGAGGGGTGTCTTTTTATAGCTGTTTTTTCTCGGTTCTTTCAATCCTGAGCACCTGGGTGCAATAGTCAATAACCGCAGGACGATGCGTCACGAATATGAGCGTCTTGCCAATCTGGCTTTGGGTCAATCGCTTGAGCATCTCCTGTTCGGTAGTCTCGTCGAGAGCCGATGTCACCTCGTCCAGAATAAGAATGCTTCCCGGGCGCAGAATGGATCTTGCCACGGCAATTCGTTGCGCCTGTCCTTCGCTCAGGCCTCCTCCCCGTTCGGTTATCGGGCTGTCAAGGCCGTCGGGCAGTTCAAGGACATAGTCGGCACAGGCAATGTGCAACGCTTTTTTCATCTGTTCTTCTGTTGCTTCTGGGTTACCCATGAGCAAGTTGTCCCTTATTGTTCCGCTTATTAGGCTGTTGCCCTGTGGTATGTATACGAAATTGCGTCGGGTCAAAGTCGACGAGGCATGTATTTCCTTGTTGTTGTAGAGTTCAATGCTTCCGCTTTGTGGGTTGATGAGCGCAATGAGCAACCTGATTAATGTAGTCTTTCCGGCACCTGTCTCACCCACAATGGCAGTGCTGCTGTTTGGCGGAAAATCAAACGAGAATTTGTTGAGAATGAAACGTTTGCCTTCTTCGTACCGGAATGTCACATCCTTGAAACGAACGCCGGCAGTTTCGTCGAATATTACAGCATCGCCCTGTTTTTCAACAGGAATGTCCTCGAGTTCGTAGAGACGCTCGGCTGCTGTGAGTGATGTCACAATGCTTGGTATGTATCGGCTCAGGTCCATAGTCGGGCGCTGTATGAGTCCAACCAACTGCAGGTATGCAGCCATTGTTCCGTATGTTATCAACCCCTCCTTTAAACTATCGACACCCCACATGAATGCAATGACGTAACCGATTGCAAATCCCAGTTGTATCAGCGTGTATGCGCCTAGCGAGAACTTTGCGCGGCTGGCAACTTGGTTCTGGAGGCGGTTCTGCAGTTTTGACAACTGCTCCTCGGTCGAATCGTTCTGCTCGAGTGACTTTATCAGCTCCTTGTGTTGCAGGCTCTCTTGCAGCACCGACTGTATGCGGCTGTCGCTTTCACGCACATCGCGGTTAAGTTTTCGCATCTTCTTTATGTATACGCGGCTCAATGCCAGGCATACGGGCAGTATGATGAATATTGCAACTGCAAGCATCGGGCTCATGATGAAGAGCAGCATGAACGATGCCAACAGTTGGGCACCTGCCACAACTGCTGCCGGAATGACTTCGGTCATGAGTGTTGTTATGCTTGAAACATCCCCTTCGAGTCTGTTGGTAAGGTCGCCCGTGTGGTGTCTTTGCAGGTGCATCCAGTCGCATCTGAGCAATCTTGCGAAGACTGCGCGTCGCATTCTGTTGCGTATTTTGTTGCCTGTTACCGCATGTATCCACTTGCTTGCTGCACGCGACGCAATCTGTACAAGCATCAGCGCAGCAATGATAATTCCGGTAGTTACCAGTGAGCCATCCTTTACTCCTGTGGCAATGTCAATTGCATGCTTGCATGCCAGCACCCACAAGATTTGGCACACTACATCGAGCAAGCCAATTGCTGTGTTTGCGGCTGCCTGTCTGCGTACTCCTTTCGAGTTGCTCCACAACCAACGGAGAAGTCTTTTGACGGATATGTTCTTTACGTTTTTACTCACTTTGCGATAACGGTTTTTCTGAGTCCAAAAATATTAAAAAAACTTCATTGGCGGGTGCTGTTGAGGGCAAAAAGTGAACAAAAATGTCAATAAATCCCAATATTTGCGTTTTTAATGATTAATAATGCCTATATTTACACGATAGAAAAATATTGGCTATGAAAAGATATATAATCCTGTTGACAGCTATGCTGTCTTTCATGCAGTTGACTGCAAAAGAGAATCTTGACCGTACAGGCAAAATTGCCAAGGATTTCAAGGCTCGTCGCGAGGTTGTGACCGGCGACGGTTATTTTGATATATTCAGTTCTTTGACCGGTAGCAAACTGCAGGCAATGCAGTTCCTGTATGCATACATGCCGCTGCCCGATATTGCCGACTACAGTGCCGAGTTCCACCTGAATAATGTGGAGTATGCCTTGAAGGCGCGTGCCGAAATGCCGTGGGGTAAGCGTGTCCCTGTAAGGGAGTTCATGCACTTCGTTCTGCCAGTCAGGGTAAACAACGAGAACCTCGACAACAGCCGCGAGGTGTTCTATAAGGAACTGAAGGAGAGGGTGCAGGATCTCTCAATGCGCGAGGCTGTCCTTGAGGTAAACCACTGGTGTCACGAAAAAGTTACATACACCCCAAGTGACATTCGTACAAGTTCACCATTGGCAACCGTGCGTACTGCATATGGCCGTTGTGGCGAGGAGTCAACCTTCACTGTTGCTGCCCTGCGTGCAGTTGGAATCCCTGCCCGTCAGGTCTATACTCCCCGTTGGGCACATACCGACAACAACCATGCCTGGGTTGAGGCGTGGGTCGACGGCGAGTGGCATTTCCTTGGTGCCTGTGAGCCCGAGCCTGTGCTCGATCTTGCCTGGTTCAATGCGCCTGCATCGCGCGGAATGCTCATGCATACCAATGTCTTTGGCCGTTACGATGGCCCCGAGGAGGTGCTGAGCGTGACCCCTTGCTATACCGAGATCAATGTTACCGCAAACTATGCGCCCGTTGTGACAACCACCCTGAATGTGGTCGATGAGAACGGTGCTCCATTGAAGACTGATGTCGAGTTTAAGATATACAACTATGCCGAGTTCTACACTGCTGCTACCAAGACTTCCGATGCCAAAGGTCGTGTGACAATCACAACCGGACATGGCGACATGGTAGCCTGGGCTGCAGTCGGTGACCGTTTCGGCTTCGTGAAATTCACTGCAGGCAAGGAGAACAATGTGAAGCTTGTTGTTGACAAGGCTCCCGGCTACGCTGCAACACTGGAGATGAACATCGTGCCTCCTGCCGAGCGCAACACAGTACCTTTTGTCAGTGAGAAGCAGGCTACCGAGAATGCCCGTCGCTTTGCCTATGAGGATTCAATACGCAATGCCTATGTTGCAACATTCATCACCCCCGAAAAGGCAGGCATGTTTGCCCAGTTTCTTGGTTTCAACGGGTTGCACGAGCGCGATATTGTTCAACTCCTCATCAAGTCACGTGGCAATTACAAGACTATAATGAAATACCTCTCAAAGGTGCCACAGGAGGAACGTGCCCTTGCCTATTTCCTTCTTGCTGCAATATCGGAAAAGGACTTGCGCGATGTGAGCCTTGATGTCCTTTTTGACCACCATGAGAACACAGCACGCAATGGTGCCATTGACGAGGACTACCGCAACTACATCCTCAATCCCCGTGTAAGCAATGAGATGTTGACTCCATATAAGGCCTTCTTCAAGCAGCAGTTCAACTACGATGAGCGACGCTTCTTTGCCGGTGACCCACAGCGTTGGGTGAAATGGTGCCGCGAGAACATCAAGGTCGATGGCTCATGGAATCCTCTCTCGCTATGCATGTCGCCAAAGGGCGTTTGGGACATGCGTGTTGCTGACCCTCATTCACGCGACATCTTCTTTGTATCGGGAGCGCGTGCCATGGGTATCCCTGCGCGTATTGACGAGGTTACCGGCAAGACACAGTATATGGAGAACTACAAGTGGATCGACGTGAACTTTGATGCAGTGGCTACCGAAGCAAGGAATACACCACAGGGAACATTGAAGGCAACATTCACCCCAACACAATTCAATGACAACCCACGCTACTATTCACACTTCTCAATATCAAAGATTGTTGACGGCCGTCTGCAGCTGCTCGTTTACCCCGAGGAGGGTGTTACATGGGAGTCTTTGCTCAAGAATGGAACAGCAATGGACACCGGTAACTACTTCATGATGACCGGTACCCGCATGGCCGACGGTGGCGTACTTGCCAATCTTACATTCTTTACTGTTGAGGAGGGCAAGGAGTGTCTCATAGAATATGTGCAGCGTGAGAGCAGCGAGGATTTGCAGGTGATAGGTGATTTCAACAGCGAGAACATCTTCTACGATACAACCGAGGGACGCGAGCGCTCATTGCTCTCGGCTACCGGCCGTGGCTATTACATCATTGCAGTGATTGCCCCGGGTAGCGAACCTACCAACCACTTCCTGCGCGATGTTATGCCCTACAAGGAGGAGTTCGAGAAGTGGGGGCAGAAGATGGTGCTTATTTTCCGTGACAAGGACGAGGCCGGCCGCTTTGTGAATGATTTTCCCAATTTGCCATCGACTGTGGTGTGGGGAACCGATGTCAATGATAAGATATACAACGAGATTGTGGCAAATATGAAGCTGAAGAACCCTAACCGTCCGTTGATTCTTGTTGCCGATACCTTCAACCGCGTGGTCTTTGTGTCACAGGGCTATTCAATTGGCCTTGGCGAGCAACTGGTCAAGGTGTTGAAGAAACTTTGATTAACATTATAGTATAAAGCAAGTGTGAGCAACCGTACGGTTGCTCACACTCTTTCTATAAAAGTCGTTGTTAATCCTTTAACTTTATCTCACAATTGTCGAGGCTTTCGATAATTGCAAGTGATTCAATGCGTATTCCCTTTTCGCGGAGCATCTTGCTGCCGGCCTGGAATCCTTTTTCAATGAGGAAAGCCATGCCCACAATTTCAGTTCCGGCCTGCGAAGCAAGGTCAATCATGCCCAGTGCAGCATTGCCGTTGGCAAGGAAGTCATCGACAAAAAGGCAACGCTCGCCTTTCTGCAGGTAGCTGTCGCAAAGGCATATCTCGTATGTGCGGTTCTTGGTGAATGAGAATACCTCGCTCTTGAGAATACCTTCCATAGTGCTGGGTACCTTCTTTTTGGCAAATACCACTGGTACATCAAGCAGGTAGGCAACCATTATCGCCGGAGCAATGCCGCTAGCCTCAATGGTCACAATCTTGTCGATGGATGTTCCCTTGAAGCGCTCTACAATCTCCTTTGCCATCTCCATCATCAGCTTCGCGTCCATCTGGTGGTTGATGAAGTTATCGACCTTGAGGATTCCTCCCTCGAGGCACTTGCCGTCCTTTAGTATGCGTTCCTTCAGCTGTTTCATGATATGCTCTCTACAATTGCTCTAACTTCGTTTACATCGGTCTCCTTGCGTGCGAATTCATCGCTGTCGGGGTTGCCCATTGAGACTCCGCTGTGACGGAACAGCATGCCGCTGCCCACGTTCTTGCGTGCCGATGCATGTATTTCCGTTGCGCCAGTAGCTTGTAGAATTGTTGCTGCATTTGTGCTGCTTACTCCGCATCCCGGCATGATTATTATGCGCCCTGTTGCCTGCTCTACAAGTTCTTTCAGGAGTGGGATGCCGGCTTGGGCAGTTGCAGCCTGTCCCGATGTGAGAACCCTGTCACATCCAAGTGCAATGAGTTCCTCAAGAGCTTTCTTGGAGTCGCGGCACATGTCGAACGCGCGGTGGAAAGTGATGCTCATTCCTTCGGCGGCTTCAATAAGGCGTTTGCAGGTGTCGGTGTCAATATCTCCCTCGGCAGTGAGCGCTCCAATGACTACACCGTCAACTCCAAGCTGCTTGCAGGTGCGTATGTCCTGCTCCATGCAGGCAACTTCGTATTCGTTGTATAGGAAGTCACCACCGCGTGGACGTATGATTACATTCAGCACCAGTCCATCTACCTTGCGTGCCTCGGCAATCACTCCGGCCGACGGTGTAACACCGCCAATTTCCAATGCCGCGCACAATTCAATGCGTCTTGCACCGCCGTCGCGTGCTGCAATCGCGCTTTCAACGCTTCCCGCGCAAATTTCAAGTATGGCCATAGTGTGTTTACTTTGTTATAAGCTCCACGATGTAGTCAACACCGGTTGGCACTTCGTTGAACATTAGCTTTACGCCCTCCTTTGTTTTCTTGAACTTTACGGGCTGCTTGTCGCTGTATGTGAAAGCTTTCTTAACCTTGCAGCCAAGTGGCAAGGTGAGTTCCTTCTCCTTGCAGTCGAAGATGTGAACGAAGAGACGGTTGCCCTTGCGTGTTGTCACTCCCCAATCCTGTGCAGGGATGTCTCCGGCTGTCGTGCCATAGATTGTCTCGCCGTTGGCGCGTGTCCATTCACCCATCTCCTTCATGCGCTCAAGTGCTGCTGCAGGGATTTCGCCATTGGGCTGTGGTCCAACATTCAAAAGCAGGTTCGCGCCCTTGCCCGATGTGCTCACAAGCAGTCTGATGAGTGTCTCGGTGCTCTTGTAGTTCTGGTCTACAAGCTTGTAGCCCCACATGCCGTTCATGGTCTGGCAGGTCTCGAGCGGCAGGTGGCTCACGCTCTGTCCGCTGAGTCCGGCCTTGTTCTCGCCCGGCAGGTCACGTTCGAATATCTGGATGTCCTCGCCCGGGAACGGTGTCTCATGGTGGTTGTTGCCAATGAGGCAGGCCGGTTGCAGGCTGTGTATAAGAGCATACTGCTCGTCGAGTTGCCAGTCAAAAGGAATGCTGTCCTGGTCGCGGTCCCACTTCCCGTCAAACCAAATCGCACCAATCTCGCCATAGTTGGTAAGCAATTCGGTAAGTTGCTTGTTCATGAAATCATAGTATGCAGGCCAGTCGGCTTTTTCATAGTCGCGGCCAATGACATTGCGACCTGTGCGTCCGATGGGGTATTCATCACGTGCCCAGTCGATGTGCGAATAGTAGAAGTGCAGTCTGATGCCCTGCTTGTGGCACTCCTCGGCAAGTTCCTTGATTACATCGCGGCCGAATGGCGTTGCGTCAACAATGTTATATTCGCTCTGTTCTGTGTCCCACATTGAGAAACTGTCGTGGTGGCGGCTGGTGAAGCAGATGTACTTTGCACCTGCATTCTTTATCGCAGCAACCCACTCTTTTGCGTTGAAACGGTGGGGGTAGAAAGCGTCGGCAGCCTTGGCATACTCAGCCTTGTCAATGGGGTAGTTCTGTAGGTACCACTCGCCCTGCGCGAACATGCTGTAAATGCCCCAGTGGATGAAGATTCCGAACTTGCTGTCGGCAAACTCCTGGCGCGATTTCAGGTTCTCCACGGTTGGTGTGTACTGGGCCTTTGTAACTGTCGGTGCTACAAGCAGTAATGCTGCAACAGCAGTCTGCATAACTCTTTTGAATGATTTCATATCTTGTGTTTTTATTTGTCCTTTTATGCAAAAATATATTATGATAGTGAAAAGGACAAATAATTCTTTTGTTTTAATCATTTTGTACTATTTTTGTAATTGTGAAAAAACGAATCAATAAAACTATAATATGAAAAAAACATCTCATCTCTTTTGGGCATTGCTGGCATTGTTTATTCCATTGCAGCAACTTGCAGCCCAGGAATTGGAACCGACAGTTGAAAAAGTTACGGTTTACCGTATTGAGAATTTTGCCAACGGAAAATTCCTTTCCAATGGTGACAATGTAAACAATGATGCACGAATAATCTTTGCCGATGGCAATGAGGCCAGTACCGGACAGGAGTGGGCCATGTATCCCACAGAGGTTGACGGTGTGTTCTCGTTTGTGAATCCTACATCCGGCAAGGCAATGGACATGGCACCCGGAGTGGGGCATCCTGTTCAGTGGAACTATGAGCCGTCAAATCCCAACCAGCGTTTCAAGATTGTGGCTCCGGGCGATGGTTACAACCGCATGGCAAATGCATCGAACCCCTATCAGTATCTTGCACCCTCGGCCGACGGATATCCCATGATGCTCACGGAATTTGCCGACCAGGATATTCTCTACTTCTTCCACAATACCGGCAAGCAGTTCTCACAGGCCAAAGTGTATGCCGGCAAGAGCTATGTAATAAGCAATGTTGCGACTAGGAATGTGTTGACGATTTCTGCCGACGCTGCGCTGGCAGCTCTCATTGACGTGAAACCATATATTGAGGGCAACAATACCCAGACCTGGAGAGTATCTAACGGTAAGACAGGCTTTATATTGACATCGAACAGTTGCAACATGTCAATGGACATGTTCCTCAATGGCGACAGAACTCCGCTTGTATATACCACTGAAACAGGTAATGAGAACCAGAACGTAATCCTTGAAGAGGCCGGTGACGGTTACTTCTATCTTACAGGATTATATAAGGGTACTAAGTTCTATATAAAGGTAAGTGGTGACAAACTCATTGCTTCATCTGACAAGGATGGTGATTACAGCAAGTTCTTCTTTACTGTGGCTGCAGGTCCCGTGGGTGACTATTGGGAAAACCAGCAGGTCTATGAGGAGAACAAGGAGGCTGCACGCGCAACATTCATCCCTTATACATCTACAGATGCCATGAAGGCCGATGTTAACTACAACAAGGCATGGCTTACTCCCGAGAAGGCCGACTACCTGTCGCTCAACGGCACATGGAAATTCAACCTGGTGCCAGAACCATCGGCTCGTCCGGGTGAAGATGATTTCTGGGGCAATGATGCCGATGTATCTGCTTGGGACGATATTGAGGTACCATCGTGCTGGGAGATGAAGGGCTATGACCTGCCGCTTTATGTGAACGTGGAGTATGCATTCCTGAACAATCCTCCATACATTGAAAATAAGGTCGATGGTGTGGGCGATAACCCTGTAGGTTCATATCGTCGCACATTTACATTACCCCAGGGCTGGGAGGCAAAGAATGTGTTCCTCCATTTCGACGGTCTCTACAGTGCCGCATTCGTGTGGGTGAACGGTGAATATGTAGGTTACACCCAGGGTGGTAACAACGACCACGAGTTTGACTTGAGTGCCCATGTACGCACAGGCGAGAACAACATCTGTGTGCAGGTGTTCCGTTGGAGTGATGCATCTTACCTCGAGGGGCAGGATATGTTCCACATGAGCGGTATGCACCGCGATGTATATCTCTATGCTACACCAAAGACTTTTGTATGCGACCATTATATTACAAGCAAACTCAACTCTACATACAATGGTGGCAGCATGAATGTTGCGCTTGAGATTGATAACCGCAGCGGCGAGGCTGCAAGCAAGGTTATTGAGGTAGAACTTGTTGCTCCCGATGGTGGTGTAGTGGCAACAAAGAGCGAGGCTGTGGAGTTGACAGCCGGTGTCAAGAGCATGAAGAAGAATATTACATTTGACACTCTTTCATCTCTATTGGCATGGACATCTGAGACTCCCAACCTCTATACAGTCATTGTGCGTCAAAAGGATGCTGCCGACAACGAGGAGATGGTATTCTCTACAAAGTATGGATTCCGCACCATTGAGATAAAGAACGGTGTGGTGCTCATCAATGGCCAGCGTGTATATTTCAAGGGTGTGAACACACAAGATACCCATCCGCTTTATGGCCGCACAATGGATATTGCCACAATGTTCAGGGATGTTGAGCTGATGAAGCAGGCCAATGTGAACCTTGTACGCGCGAGCCACTATCCACGTGCAGCCAAGATGTATGCGATGTTCGATTACTACGGTCTTTATGTTATGGATGAGGCTGATGTGGAGTGCCACAAGAGCTGGAGTGACAAGAAGGACAATAGTATATCAAATGATCCGACATGGCAG
>JAFOCD010000174.1 GCA_017381475.1 Bacteroidaceae bacterium | reverse complement strand
TGTACTCGATCCCTCACAGTGGAGTGCACTGGCGCGTTGCAAATATGCAGCACCGCTCAATTGCGATGTGTTGAGTGTGTTGAAGCAGAATATTGCTGCAGAGCGTTGCGCTATAATTCGCTACGAGGAGATTGCAACTTATTGCAATAATGTCGATTACACTACCTGTGACATAGCCAAACGCATTATGGCCGAGGAAGAGGAACATGAACAGGACCTCCAGGACCTGCAACGCGATGTCGAGTGGATTGTAAAGGAGATGAGCGTGAGATGCTAAAAACAATACCGGCCGACGGCCGGTATTGTTTTTAGCTATACTGTCTTACTCCTCGTCAAGATAACGCTTGGCAAGTGCACCGAACTCCTCAATGCGGCGGTCGCGCAGGAATGGCCACCATTGGCGCACTGTCTCGCTGCGTTTCATGCTCACCTCAATCACCTCGCACTGTTCCTGCTCGCCAAAGTCGGCAATGAACTCTCCCTGTGGACCGGCGATAAAACTGTGTCCCCAGAATTGGATACCGTTGGTCATTCCCGATGGGTCGGGTTCATGACCGCAGCGGTTTACGGCAATCACGGGCAATCCATTGGCTACGGCATGGCCACGCTGCACTGTCTGCCATGCTCCAAGCTGTCGTGCCTTCTCCTCGGGGGTATCGCTGCTCTCCCAACCGATTGCAGTGGGGTAGATGAGCAGGTCGGCGCCACGTAGTGCCATGAGACGTGCGCCCTCAGGATACCACTGATCCCAACACACCTGTACCCCCAGTGTACCTATAGAAGTCTTTATAGGGCGGAAGCCTATGTCACCTGGTGTGAAGTAGAACTTCTCGTAGTAGGCAGGATCATCGGGAATATGCATCTTACGGTATTTGCCGGCCATGCTGCCATCGCTGTCGAAAACGACAGCAGTGTTGTGGTAGAGTCCCTTTGCACGGGCTTCGAAAAGTGATGTGACAAGCACTACGCCACATTCTGCAGCCAACTTGCCATAGAATTCGGTCGAGGGGCCTGGAATAGGCTCTGCATAGGAAAAATTCTCGGTAGATTCCACCTGGCAGAAATAGAGTGAGTTGTGCAACTCCTGCAAAACAACCAGTTGCGCGCCCTTTGCTGCGACTTCGCGTATGCAGGCCGCCAGTTTATTCTTGTTCGCTTCGACATCGGCACCGATGCTTTGCTGTATTATACCAACTTTAATAGTGTCCATATCAAAATCTTTCTGTAAATTATTTTCCTTTAGGATATTGCATTGTGACACAATGCAATGAGCCATGTTGCTTGATCAATGCACGGCAATCAATGCCTACGATTTCCAATCCCGGGAACGCGGCTTTCAAGACCTCAGCTGCGCACTTGTCATTCTCGGGCTGTGCGTATGTGGGGTAAAGTACAGCTCCATTGATGACAAGGAAATTGGCGTATGTCGCCGGCAGACGCTCTCCATCCTCATCAAAAATGGGAGAGGGTGATGGCAATGCAAGCATGCGGTATGGCTCGCCGTCGGCTGTGCGCAATGATGCAATCTGCTTTTCCATTTCGCACAGGTCGGTATATTGCTCGTCGTTCTTGTCACTACACTGCATATATACTATGGTATTGTTTGGGGCAAGGCGTGCGACTGTATCGACATGACCGTCGGTATCATCACCAATCAGATTACCGTAGTCGAGCCATAGCACACGCTTTGCGTGAAGCATGTTGAGCAGACATTTTTCAATTTCCTTCTTCTCCATTGGCTGGTTGCGATGCGGAGCAAGAAGACACTGGCTTGTTGTAAGGATCGTACCTTTGCCGTCACTCTCAATTGAACCACCTTCAAGAACGAACGAAGTGCAGTCCTCGTACTCGCCTTTCACAATACCGGCATCATACATCTTGCCGTTGATGGCATTGTCTAGAGTGGCCTCGAACTTGCGCCCCCAGCCATTGAAGCAGAAATCGACATAGTGCGGCACATTACTGCCAAGCAGTGTTATGAAACCATGGTCACGCGCCCATGTGTCATTGGTGTCACATTCGAAGAATGTGATGTTCGATGTACCGACATTGTTTCTTGCCAATGTCGCACGCACCTTTTCTACATCGGGGGCTACAATGAGCAGATGCTCGCGTGAGCTTATTGCTGCAGCGAGTTCCACATAGCAGGCCTCGACCTCCTGGAGCATGTAGTTCCAGTCTGTCTTCTCATGTGGCCAAGTGAGCTGCACCATCTGCTGGCTGTGCCACTCGGCAGGCATATATAACTGTTGTTTTGGCTGTTCCATTACTGTACCTTGCGTTTACGGTCAAAGAAGGGGTTCTTGGAGCTTGCGCTCACTGGGATACCGATGATGTAGTTGCACTCGGGCATCCAGCCAAGCTTGAGGGCTGCATATCCTACCGAATACATCACGCGTGTATCGAGGCGCAGGTCTGCCGCTGTAGCGCATGCCGAACCCACAGCGATACCCACATCGATAGTGTTCATTGCACATGGTACTCCGGGAGTGCGCTCGCCACAGGTGGGGAAGCCGCAATATCCGCAGTTGAGGCACATTGCCTCCTCGCGTGAACCGATGAGCACGACAACCTCGGCCGACTGTATATTATCGGCGTCGCGCATGAGACCGCCACGGCCCATATCCTCGCCAATCTTGTGGAGCGTCTCGCTCAATGTCATGATCTCCTCACCGGTAATCATCATGACTTCTATTATATCAACGCCTTTTGCCTTTGGAGCTGTGCGGGCTGCTGTCATCATCTGCTTTGCACATTCAATAACATGTTCGTTGCGAACATCTCTTTCATTGTATACCATAATATAATCTGTTAAATATTGTGCGAAGATACATATTATTTTAGGATTTGGAATATTAGACGCCGATAAAATTCATTTTCTGCCAGACGGCAAAATGGAATGTATACGCTCTCCAATTACTATATCTAGAATAATGCAATGATTGTTATAGCGATGAATAGACATATAAACATAAATAGAATAACAAGTATGTATACCAGAGTGGTATATATCGATTTGATTATCGCTTTACGCCAGGAATCGTTCACATACACTTGTCTGAAAGCCATTGCAAGATAAGTACATGATGCTATTATGAGTATCCATTGGAGTACAGATATCGGTGGGGCGATAATAAGGTAAAGCAAATATATGAATATGATGACAGCTTCTATGAATGCTGTATAATGTAGTGAAAATATGAAACGGTTTATACGCGTCTGCTTATGCTTGCGCTGGACAAGGCGTAAAGAAAACGAGAGTAATGGTATTGTAAGCAATATTATAATAGGGAAATAGCGAGTAGAAAATCCAACCCAACGGTCCCATATATTATAAATCATCTCTAAGTCTTTATTTACGCTACTATTGGGATTAAAAGTGTAATATCCATCAACGCCTGATATAACAATGCTATCTTCAATCATCCGACGCGGAATTATTGCGGTCCACTTGTCATTGGATTCACTTTGTACATCTTCGGTTCTTTCAAGATTGGTAAACATTTCCGGATACATTTCAGCCAAGAGCAGTGGTGCAGCCAATTGTATTGTATCACGAGGAGAAGCCTTTATGCACTCGGCGTATTCCAAATCATTCGTTATCAATTCCATCTGGAGAACTGGAGATGTCTCCTCGTCATCGGCGATAGGTTGTATGGATGCGTTCTCTGTTCCTGAAAATAACATGAACAGAGTGACAAACACAAATAGCATAAACATGTTGAGCTTGAGTGGATGAACATGGGATACATATCGTCCGGAAAGGAATTCTTTTGTCAGAAATCCTGGTCTACGGATCAATAGCCATATAGTCCTTAAAGATTTGGGTTCCCACAACATAGCATTGTAAAAATACTCCATGATAATCCCCCTGATAGTTGGAGTGGTGCTTGTAGCCTGCTGTCCACAGGCATGACAATATCTTCCTTTAAGTTTGGAACCACAGTTAAGACAATGTTTATAAGAAATATCGGCTATTCCTGCATCTTTTCCTGCATTTCGTGTTTTGTATTTCATAGCAGTTTCTAAAATATTTTGCAAAAGTACTATAAAAGCTTGTCGGCAACAATGATATTTGCAGTTTTTTATGTTAATGCCTGAATGAAATCCCCATTATAAACCCAAAATTCTTTATTACTCTTCTTCATGCTGGAATCTTAAATTTTATAAAAAAAAGAAATCTAAAAGTGTTATTTATACGTTTTTTATCTACTTTTGTATAATCCTAAAAACAGTAACTATAAACATTATAATTATGAAAAGATTTATTATTTCGTTGGCGCTGATTGTTGTTGCGCTGACAACATTCGGACAGACCGTGTTGCCTGTCGATCCGAATGTGAGGATTGGCAAGCTCGAAAACGGGCTTACCTATTACATCCGCCACAATGACCAGCCCGCGCAGCGTGCCGAGTTCTATCTGGCAACAAATGTAGGTGCTTTTCAGGAAGAGGATGACCAGGATGGTCTTGCACACTTCCTTGAGCACATGTGTTTTAACGGTACAAAGAACTTCCCTGACAAGAAGTTGCTGGAGTATCTCCAGAGCATTGGTGCCGAGTTCGGACAGAACATCAATGCCTCTACAGGTTTTGAACAGACACAGTACATGCTCAACAATATCCCCATCGTGCGCGAGGGTATAATTGATTCATGTCTGCTTGTACTGCACGATTATGCACATTATGTGACATGTGACCCAAAGGAGATTGATGCAGAGCGTGGCGTAATTCTTGAGGAACGCCGTTCACGCCGCAATGCTGACTGGAGAATGTTTGAGCGCACGATGCCATACTACTTCGGCGACACACAGATGGCACGCCGCACCCTTATCGGTGGTGAGGAACAGCTCAAGACTTTCAAGTATGAGAGCCTTACAAATTTCTACCGCAAATGGTATCACCCAGACTTGCAGGCAGTTGTAGTTGTCGGTGACTTTGATGTTGACATGATGGAGCAGAAGATCAAGGATACATTCAGTTCAATCCCTGCGCCAGAGACCCCGACAGTGAAACCGGTCATCCCGGTACCAGGCAATGAGGAGCCTATCGTTGCTGTAATCACCGACCCCGAGGCTACAAAGTCTTCAATTGAACTTTTATGGAAGAGTGAGGCTATGCCCAAAGAGTATGCTTCGACCGATATTGCATTTGCAACAGACATTATCAAAAGCATAATCAGCGATGCTTTTGCTGAGCGCATGGAGGCTATCACCGCATCTTCGTCGGCACCATTCCTTGATGGCGGTCTGGGCGTTGGCTCGTTGGTTGAGGGTACCGATGCGGTAATGGCAAATGTTACATTCAGGGACGGAGAATACAAGGAGGCACTTGCGGCTTTCTATACCGAGATCGAGAGAATCAAACGCCATGGCATTACAGAAGGTGAACTTGAACGTGCAAAGTTGGAACTTATCAGCAGTGCCGAGAGAGGCGTAGAGGCTGCTCCTACACGTAAGAATCCTGCTTATGTATATCCTATCCTCAACCACTTCTTCCACAATGACTATATGCTTGAACCAGAGGTGGAGCTACAGCTTACACAGGCAGTTTGCGGACAGATGCCAAGTTTTGTTATCCAGCAGATTATCCAGCAGTTGATTACAGATGAGAATTTCGTTGTCATCTATACAGCTCCCGAGCGTG
>JAFOCD010000173.1 GCA_017381475.1 Bacteroidaceae bacterium | reverse complement strand
TCACGCATAGATACTTCAAGAATGTTGGCTATGACTTTTAAGGTTTTGTATTGTGGGTTATTTTGCAATGTGCGTGACAAAGTTTCGGGAGCAATATCCATTTTGTCCGCTAATTCCTTCATCTTCATACCCTTTTCTTTGAGTATCTCTTTTATTCGCAAATCATCAGCACCAATCTTTTCTATTTCAGCCTTCTCTGCCATATTTTCATCTTGATTTTAGTTGTCAATACCGCAAAAATAGTGAAAAATCCGTAATTCATCAATAAAATGCGATAAAAACGAAGAAAAATGACATTGGAGTATCAATTTTCTTTAATAAAATTTGGTTATGTTGATAATACGATGTATATTTGCATAGGAAATCTGAGAGAAAATTGATAATATAGTATCAAGAATATGAAAGCGCAAGTTGGTAAATATTATTTTGGGAGACATCGTTCACATTGGGGTGTCTGGCAGTGGGAGTGCGTAACTGAGTCTGGTTGTGCGATGGCTCGATTTGTCAAGGACGTATTCACATACGAAGATGCAGTCAAGGAGGTTTACAGTTTGAACGGTTGGGGACAGCCAAAGCAGATAAGAAGAATTTATTAACCATTTAACCAGAAATATTATGATAGCAGTAGTAAACAACAATGCTGTGGTAATCAACAACAGTACAAGCCGTAGAGCAAATGTAATTGCACAGCGTACAGGAAGCGATGTGATGGGTGTAGTCAAAGCACAGATGATTGATGTATTGAAGGCGAAGTTGCAAAACGGCATAGCACATTTTTTGTTCTCGAAAAAGGATGGTTCTTTGAGAGAGGCTTGGGGCACTACTGCAAACAACCTTATCAAAGCCAATGTGAACGGCAGAGGTATTTCTCGTGACTCAGTGAATTGTGTGTGTTACTGGGATGTTGAGAAGGGTGGTTTTCGTTCTTTGAGATTTGAAAATCTGGTACAGGTTTTTTAATTGCAATGCTATGGCAGAGTATATAATGAAGATATTGCGTAGTCAGTTGGTGGTAGTGTTCTCTTGGGGTTTCAATACCCCAATGAGACTCCCCAATGATAAAGGGCTTCGTTTCTTAGTGAATGGCTACTTACATCAGGGTGCAGTGGAGGTGATATATAATGCAGGAGCAGATTTGTTTACGGTAAATACCATCAATGAGGATGGTTCAATCAAACAGCAGGAAAACGATGTGTATTTGGATTGCTTGGTAAATGTGATTGATAGAATGGTTGAAACTAAATAATAAATTTATACATGGAAAGTCTTGTTAAAACTGGTGTTGTAAATGCTGTGATGGAATGTCAAAAGGAAGTATCTATCAGCAATGCAATCAATATGTTTCTGGTAGAATGCGACATACGGGAGAACAGTCGTGTAGTGTATCGCAGAGGCTTGCAGTGCTTTTTCAAATGGGTTGAGAATACTGGACGTTTGATAAGTGAATTGAGCAGAGCAGACATCATCGCTTACAAAGAGACTTTATTGGGTACACATAGCAATCTAACTGTCTCGGGTTATCTGGTTGCGTTGCGTAGATTCTATGAATGGGCTGAGGGCAATAAACTCTATCCCAACATTGCAAAGGGTATCAAATCGCCAAAGCGTAAAAATGCCTATCTCAAAGAGCATCTAAGAGAAAATCAAATCCATGAACTACTCAATCATTTTGAGGACAATGTGCGTGACTATGCCATAGTGAATTTAATGCTGAGAACTGGGCTTCGTTGTATAGAGGTAATCAGATTGAATATTGAAGATATAACTTTCAAAGGAGGGCAGAGGATTTTGAAGGTGTGGGGCAAAGGAAGGGATGATAAAGATAATTTTGTAGTGTTGACTGATAAAGCCTATGCCCCAATTAAGACATACCTTGATATTCGCAAGTCATCAACCCTCAAAGAACCACTGTTCGTTTCTACCTCCAACAGAAACCAACAGGGAAGATTGACAACCAGAACCATCAGTAAAATTTGCAAAGAGGGATTTCGAGCAATAGGCATTGATGCGAAGGAATACACCGCACATAGTTGCAGACACTCGACAGCAGTAATGCTTCTCAAAAATGGAACTCTGGCAGATGTTCAATCTGTCCTTCGCCATGCAAGCCCTGCAACCTCTCAAATTTACACCCGAAGCATCGAGGAGGAACTGAGATTGCAGAACCCCTCAGAAATGAAATTAGACACCGCTTTTTAGGTGTCTATTTCTGTAAATATTGAATTGCGGAATTAGAAAATATACAGATACTTGTAGATACTCGAAAAATCTACAAGTATTTTTAATTTCGGGCTTTTCGTCCAGATTTCTTGTAAAAACATGTAGATATTTGAAAAATCTACAAGAATTTATGTATATTTGCGGTGAATTATAAACACTGGGTGGTTTCACCGTGTAATTTATTACCAAGAATAATCTTTAATCTAGTGTTTGCCTCAAATATCTGATTTATGATTGAAAAATGTCCTATATTAAATAATGAGCAACTGCCGAAGGTATTTTCTTTATTGGAAAATCCCGAGATTAAGAAATTCGTTGATGAAATCAATGAACAGTACCTTTATTGGAGTGATGTGAAGTACAAGAAGGGAACGACTGCTATTTCTGCAAATGAACTATGGCATTGTGTAAAAGCAACAAGGCAGATGCAAAGAACTACCGTATGGGAGAAATATGGCATTGGATTTACATTGACAAACAGGATGCAGTATCTGTGTCATAATTTTGACATGCATTTTGGTGGTTCGTGGGGATATAGTTCCATTATACCAGAAAGTAGTAAGGAACGTTATCTGGTTTCATCATTGATGGAGGAAGCGATTTCTTCAAGCCAGATGGAGGGTGCAGTCACTACTAGGAAGGTTGCAAAGGAAATGCTCAGGAAAGGAACTGTTCCACACGGACGTTCTGAGCAGATGATTTATAATAACTATGAATGTATCAAATTCATCAAGGAACATAAAGATGCACCTTTCAGTAAGGAATTGTTGTTGAAGATTCATTCAATAATGACTTTCAAGACTCTGGAAAACCCAAGTTATGAAGGTTGTTTCAGAGAGCATAACAATATTGTGGTTGAGAATGCCATTACACACGAAACGGTACACACTCCACCAAACTATGAGGACATTCCTGAATTTATAGATTCATTAACCTCATTTATTAATAATGATTCCAACACCACATTCATACACCCGATAATCCGTGCTATCATCATTCATTTTATGGTGGCATATATTCACCCATTTGTCGATGGTAACGGCAGAACTGCAAGGGCATTGTTTTATTGGTATATGCTTAAACAGGGATATTGGCTTACTGAATACCTTTCAATATCAAGAGTAATTTATAAATCCAAACCAAGTTATGAGAAATCATATCTATATACGGAGTGTGACAACAACGACATCGGTTACTTCATTACATATAATTTGAAGGTTCTTGAACAGGCTTTTCTGGAATTGCAGAAGTACATTGACAAGAAGGTTAGTGAGCAGAACGCAGTTTCTGATTTTGTAAGGCTTGGTGAAATCAATGAACGTCAGGCAACGATTCTTTCACTGGTAAAGAATAATCCAAAGATTGTATTGACTATAAAAGAATTGCAAAACAGGTTCTCAGTCAGTCACCCTACTGTAAAATTGGATGTTGATGCACTGGTAGAAAAAGGTTTCTTGGATAAGATACCAGTAAATAAGGTGAAATCGAATTATGTAAAAGGACGTAATTTTGATGAATTGATTTCTGGTAACTGAATATCCTCTTAATCGTGTTAAACCTCTCAGAGGGGTTTGCAATTTGCTTTATCAAGCATCTTTTACTTCAGATTTATTAAGAATATATTGATAATAGAAGTAATTTTATATCTTTGCAATTAAAGATTGTTGATTGATTTATTGCGTGCAAAATCTGCGACTAAGATTTATTTGGCAATCGTAAGTGGTTGATATTCAGATTTGTTTGGACGAGGGTTCGACTCCCTCTAGCTCCACTCCTAACGGTGCGATTTCGCTCCGAAATAAACTGAAAGACATTGATAATCTGATAGATTACCAGTGTCTTTCTTTTGATTTTGTAGAATTTTTGCAACTAAATTCTAAAATTTATCCATTTTAAACCCAATTGTACCTTTAAGCTTTGGATAATTGCACTTTTTGAATATCTTTGCAAGCACAATACAAAAACAACATAAAACAAAGGGCATTATGAACAATATATATTTAAAAAAGGTATCATTGCAAGGATTTGCAACAACACAGTCGTCACTGCAGCAGTTCGTGCAGAATGTATACCAGATGCAATATACATCAATATTCTTCTGCATAAGCGGCGAAGCACTCTTCACCATCGACGGGCAGAAGTACCGTTTCACACCCGGACAGATAATCATCTGCCCAACAGGCTCCAACATCCTGTTGCTCGACATCACCAGTGACTTCTCATCGCGTTTGTTGGGTATATCAAAACACATTTGGCTTGCAGCACGCAGTTCAATGAGCCCCGAGACAATACAAGCCATTGAGTGCCGCCCACACCAGGGAGGCAACAGCGACCTTGAAATCGAGTTCCTCAACAACATATTCCGCCAGATAGACATTCTAAACATAGAGGCCAGCAGCGATGATTACAAGATTGAGTATTGCCAGCAGAATATCATACTTTCTGTTAACTCATTGCTTCTCTACATACAGCACATCAGCAAGACACACAAGACCCTGGCAAAAGAGTCTGTAAGTGGCAACAAAGACAAACTGTTTTATGAGTTCAGAACACTGCTCACAAGCCATTTCCGCGATGACAGATCGGTACAGTTCTATGCCGACAAGATGGGAATCTCGACCCGCCACCTGAACTCGGTGTGTCAGCGCGCAAGCGGCCAGAATGCAAAGGAGATTATAGACAACTTCACCATCATAGAGTTGCAGGTAAACCTCATGTACACACACAAGAGTTTCCAGGAACTGGTGAACGAGTTCCACTTCCCCGACCAGAGTTACCTGAACCGCTACTTCAAACGCCACACAGGCTACTCCCTGTCAGAGTTCCGCACAAACGGCGTGATGGTAGATTGATTACACGAAAAAAGAGTCACTGCGGTGACTCTTTTTTCGTGTAATATGCGTAAACGAGTGAACTTTATCCCTCTGCCATAAAAGTTTAATAAAAAGTGCGAGAGCAAGGCCTGCGATGTTTTTGGGAATGGGAGTTTAGTAGGCCTAAATGACCATTTACAAAAACGAGCGTAACGCAGTTATCACCTTTTTAGTAAACTTTTATCAAGCTTCTACCTTAAATGGAGGCACCGCCCCATACCCATTACGCTCGGGCAGACGGATTTCACCGAACTGTGCCTCGTAGCGCATGAGGTTGTCCTGCAATGCCATGGCAAGACGCTTGGCATGCTCGGGAGTCATAACAACGCGCGATTTCACCTTAGCCTTGTTGACACCAGGCATCATGCGTACAAAGTCGAAAAAAAACTCCGATGTAGAATGGGCAATGATTGCAAGGTTTGCGTATGTACCCTCGGCAATATCCTCCTTAAGTTCTATCTGCAATTGATTTTCTTTCATTTCCATAATTATTAGTGCGCTGCTGGGTGATGAAAAGAGACAAGATTTATATCAAACACCAATGTAGAGTATGCGGGGATGGATGATGAGCCACTGGTTCCATAGCCCAAAAGATATGGAATATAGACTTTCCAGATATCACCATCGGTCATCTGCTGCAATGCTGTGTAGAAGCCCTTGACTGTCTCGTTAAGTGCCAATGTCACGGGGACATTGAATGATGGGTTGAGTTCACCCCTGTAGCTACTATCGAACAGGTAGCCATCAGGGTATGTTGCCGAAGGCATCAGGCGACCGCTGTAATTGATTACAACGCTGTCGGTATAAAGCGGATGCTCAATACCTGTACCCTCCTCTATTACCTGGCAATAGACATAATATTCGTTGCTCCACTCCTTTGAAGCATCAAGCCCCTCGGCTAGGAAAACTTTCCAGTCGCCATAGGTATTCGCGCGAGCCTCGGCCGCGATAGAATCGAGATACAAGGTGTTGCATTCCTGCCAGTTGTCAAACTCGCCGACTTCGGTAGTCTCCTCGCACGATGTCAGTCCCAAAAGAACCGACAAGGTGAGAGTGAAGAATATCTTTATACTTTTCATCATTTGCTATTATGACAATTTCTTCAAAATGGATGTAATGCTTACATTATCCTGAATAATGTTGCGCAAATCGGCAATTGCAACACGACGCTGTTCCATTGTGTCGCGCTCGCGCAGTGTTACCATACCGTCCTCCAATGTCTGGTGGTCAACGGTAACACAGTATGGAGTACCGATTGCATCCATACGGCGATAACGCTTACCGATAGAATCCTTCTCCTCATAATAACAGTTGAAGTTGAACTTGAGTTCGTTCATAATCTCGCGAGCCTTCTCTGGCAGGCCATCCTTCTTCACCAAAGGCAACACTGCAAGCTTAACAGGAGCAAGAGCAGCTGGCAAGCGGAGAACAACGCGTGTCTCACCGTTCTCGAGTGTCTCCTCGCAGTATGATGCACACATTACGCTGAGGAACATGCGGTCAACACCGATAGATGTCTCAATTACGTATGGAACATAGCTCTCGTTTGTCTCGGGATCGAAGTACTTGATGTTCTTGCCCGAATATTTCTCGTGCTGGCCAAGGTCGAAATTGGTACGTGAGTGAATACCCTCAACCTCCTTGAAGCCGAATGGCATGCGGAACTCTATGTCGGTAGCAGCGTTTGCGTAGTGAGCCAACTTCTCGTGGTCGTGGTAGCGGTAAGCATCGTCACCGAAGCCAAGAGCCTTGTGCCAAGCAAGACGTGTCTCCTTCCACTTGTTGAACCACTCGAGCTCGCTGCCGGGACGTACAAAGAACTGCATCTCCATCTGCTCGAACTCGCGCATACGGAAGATGAACTGGCGCGCTACAATCTCGTTACGGAAAGCCTTACCAATCTGTGCGATACCGAATGGAATGCGCATACGACCTGTCTTCTGTACATTAAGGTAGTTCACGAAGATACCCTGTGCAGTCTCCGGGCGGAGGTAAACCTTCATTGCACCATCGGCAGTTGAACCCATCTCGGTAGAGAACATAAGGTTAAACTGGCGCACCTCGGTCCAGTTACGTGTACCTGAAATTGGGCAAGCAATTTCCTCGTCGATGATAATCTGGCGAAGTTCCTCAAGGTTCATATCGTTGAGAGCCTTTGCAAAACGTGCCTGGAGTGCATCACGCTTCTCCTTCTCGGCAAGCACCTTAGGGTTAGTCTCCATGAAGAGCTCACGATTGAAAGAGTCTCCAAAACGCTTTGCTGCCTTTGCAGCCTCCTTCTCCATCTTCTCCTCATACTTTGCAATCTGCTCCTCGATGAGAACATCGGCGCGATAACGTTTCTTTGAATCGCGGTTGTCAATGAGAGGGTCATTGAATGCATCAACGTGACCCGAAGCCTTCCAGATTGTAGGATGCATGAAGATAGCAGAGTCAATACCAACGATGTTGTCATGGAGCAACACCATGCTCTGCCACCAATAGGTCTTTATGTTATTCTTGAGTTCTACACCCATCTGTCCGTAGTCGTACACCGCGCCCAAACCATCATAAATGTCGCTTGAAGGGAACACGAAACCATACTCTTTGCAATGCGCAACTACTTTCTTAAAAACATCTTCCTGTGCCATAGTTTTATTTAAGTTTATATTATATTCTACAATTATCTCGCGAAGATACGAATTTTCAGGGAAAATAGGCTGACTAAATTGGCGTATTATTCCAAAAACATTCAAATAATAGACAAAATGGTGTCATTTGACCACTTTTTTCACTCCGTCAACTATATAAATGCCTTTTTCGGGGCTCAATACCTGGCGGCCGGTAAGGTCATATACATTGCCCTGCTGCACACTTGAAGCGATGTCCTTGACCGAGGTTGCCTCGCCAAGACTACCCTTGAGGACAATGCCCGTCAGGCCATAGAAACAGCCGTTGTTGTTCGTTCCCTTGTAGAGTTGCAACCGCAATACAATCTTGCCGTTTGAAGGCGAGATGCCAGACAACAGGAAATCGACATTCTTGGGCGCGCCGCCAGCCACCATTATACTCTCATCCGTCAAAGGAGAGAGAGGCGTAAGATTATCTTTATCACCACCATAGCTGCAAATGAAATTACAATGGCGTGTTTCGGTCGCACCCTGCCAGTTACCAGCCGAATTCAACGCCACACTACGGAACTGCACAGCATTGAACACCCATGCATCATCGAGTCCCTCAATTTCCAGGGTAAATGTTATTGGAGCGGCAGCCGTTGTCGCGTTGGTGTTTATATTCAGACACAAGATACTATCACTTGCAGCCTTGTTGCTTGCAAGCCATGAGCCTGCACCGCCGGCAGAAATTTTAGCCGAGATGCCATCTACCGCATTCCCGGCACCATCGAACACGGAAACAAGAGTATTTGTGAGTGAACCGCCACGCGAAAAGTAGAAAGCGATGCAGGGCTCCACGACAACCTCATCGGGTTCTTCGTCAACAAGTTCAATGCGGTACTGACAACCGGCATCATCGCGGTCACAACCATCGGAGCGGCTGCTCCAGTTATATATTTTCCAACCAAGGTCACTTTGTGTCTGGTTGAGCTGCACTGTCCCGCTGTTTATTATGTACAGGCCCGGCGAGTTACTGTAATCGAAGCTCCAGCCTTTTCCCGGCGCATTTGCAGTTGTCATAATTGCTGAATTGTAGGCAGAATTAGGATTGAGGAATGTCCCGTTTCCGCGGTTCACTATATCGGCAGTACCGTCGCCACGGTCAACGAATTTCCATTGGCTCTTTGCCAAGTTGTTTGCCTCGTTACCTACAGCCGCAACACCCACCCCGTTGGATGTGAGATAGCGGCTGCCACGGTTTGGAGTTGACAACTTGTACCAATACTCGTTGCCATCACTGCTCAACTGCGGTTGGTTGAGTCCCTTGAGAGCGTCTTGCGCAGCGGCGGTTACCTGCGCCGCCATTGCAGTGAACTCCTCCTCGGTTGCACCACCGGCAAGCATTAAATAGGCCTCATCGACAAGTGCATTAAGTGCTGCCAAGGCTGTCGCTGAATACTCGCCCACGCCATTCCCCTCTTTCAACTTGGCAGCAACGACCAGGGCATCGCCCAATGCACTGCGCAGTTCAAAGGTGCGGTAATTGAGGCGTGCCTCGGCATCGGTAAGCGGTGCAAGAGCCTCATCGGCAAGCGATTCGGCAATGCATTGCGCCACCTTAACATAACCGAAGCCATTGAGGTAGCTGCCGCTGAAATAGTCGCCGCTTGCTACATTGTTGCTCTCGAAATCTGTGTATATATCAATATATTCTATCTTCTCATCGGCATCGGCAATTGCCTTCAGCAGGTTGTTGAACGGAACCACACGCCCGGTATTTGTCGAGACATTGGTTGTCGGTTGCAGGCTCATGAGGCAGACTTTTGCATCGGGAGCACACTCCTTTATCTTGGCTATGACGCTCTTGTAGTTGTTCTCGATTGTCGAGAGCGCAGCCGAGCCGTTAACCTCGCCAGCACCGGCATAAAGGAGCACTTTTGAAGGCTTACAACTGCCGCTTCGAGTATTTAGAATCAACGGAATTTCCTTGAGTATCACATCAAGCCCCGGCCCGGTATAACCCCAGCCCGAACCACGGTTCTTCACCTTGTCGCTCCCGAGCAGTTCGTGCCACTCGCCGCCATGTATCATCTCGTCACCAATAATGAGAATATCACCCTCATTCACCGGCAGCATGCTGAAGATGGTGGCACGCATAGCGTATGAAGCATTGGATATGCCATTGGTACCTTGTAGCGCAGCGCAGTCATCGGGATAGACCGTTGATGCACCGACATACTCCTGAATTTTCTTTGTCCAAATCTGATAGCCCGACGCCTTCATGTGAAGTCCATCAAGCGTGTGGGTATTATCCTGTGTGAGACTAAACAAGTCGTCCCAAAGATCAATGTATGTAATGCCATACTCGTCACAGAGTTCCTTCAAGCGCTCGTTTGTCTCCTCGAGCTGTTCTAGAACACGGTTATATACGCTTGGCAGAATACCCTGTATGTAAATTTCGGTTGCCGGCGAGACCTTCTGCAGACGCTCGACCATAATGCGTGTATTCTCTATTATATCATCGATATTGCGGCTGCCGTTCTTTCCAAGATCGTTAGTGCCGACCATGAAAAAAACCTTCTTCGGTTTTCCCATGGCAACAGCCTCAATGTGCTGCACTGTTTCACCTATGAATGTACCCCAGACACCGCGGTTCACGATGTTACCCTCGCTGCCGAAGGCCTCCCACCACTCGTGCATATTGGTAATGCTGTTACCTACAAACACTGTATTCTGCTCGTTCAGAGGCAGAACCTTAAAAACATCATACCTGTGACTGCGGAACGGATCGGCAGCAAAGAGCTGTGCAACTGCCAACAGAAAGCAGAGCATAAGGGAGAGTAGTTTTTTCATGTGTTGCAACATTTAAGTTTTTCAAATATATGGCAAATATATCTTAACATTCACACATTTTCAGCCATTTAACAACATTTTTGATTTGGAGCAGGGGTACAAAAACGGGCAAAATCCCTCAAAATTTCATTATTTCGCTAATTTTGACTATATTTGCGTGTTAAACAGAAACGAAACATTCCGTTCACTATACATTTATGGATTATAACGACGAATTGGACGAAAGCATGAACGATACCGGCGACGGCGGCATGATGCCAGAAGGTGGAAGTGGTGCAGGCGAACACGCTCACCTACACGATGCCAACGACATAAGACACAAGCTCACAGGAATGTACCAGAACTGGTTCCTTGACTATGCGTCGTATGTTATTCTGGAACGCGCCGTGCCACACCTGTACGATGGATTGAAACCCGTGCAGCGACGCATCCTGCACGCCATGCGCGAACTTGACGACGGCCGCTACAACAAAGTTGCGAATGTGGTGGGACACACCATGCAGTACCACCCTCACGGCGACGCATCAATTGCCGGCGCATTGGTACAGATGGGACAGAAGGACTACCTCATCGACTGTCAGGGAAACTGGGGTAACATCCTCACCGGCGACTCATCGGCCGCTCCGCGATATATTGAGGCACGCCTTTCGCACTTTGCGCATGATGTCGTGTTCAACCCAAAGACAACCGAGTGGAAACTCTCGTACGACGGCCGCAACAAGGAGCCTATCACACTGCCCGTAAAATTCCCGTTGCTGTTGGTACATGGCGTTGAGGGTATCGCCGTGGGTTTGTCATCAAAAATTCTGCCCCACAACTTCAACGAAGTATGTGATGCAGCTATTGCTTACCTCAGGAATGAGGAATTCAAGCTCTACCCCGATTTCCAGACCGGCGGCAGTATCGATGTTTCGCGCTACAACGACGGTGACCGCACAGGACGTGTGCGCATCCGTGCAAAGATTACAAAGTCGGACGACAACAAGACACTGACAATCTCCGAGATACCTTTTGGCAAAACCACTCCGCTTGTCATTGAATCAATACTTAAGGCGGTTGACAACGGAAAAATCAAGATACGCAAGATTGACGACAACACATCGGACAAGGTGGAGATTCTGCTGCAACTTGCACCGGGTGTATCGAGCGACAAGACCATTGACGCGCTCTACGCATTCACCGACTGTGAGATAAGCATCACGCCATGCTGTTGTGTAATTGACAACCACACACCGGTGTTCCTCACGGTGAGCGAGCTGTTGCGCCGCTCGGTCGATAGCACCAAGGAACTGTTGCGCCTTGAACTTCAGATACGCAAGGGCGAGTTGCTCGAGCAACTGCACTTTGCATCACTCGAGAGCATCTTCATCGAGGAGCGCATATACAAGGACAAGGAGTTCGAGCAGGCACCCGACATGAACAGCGCACTTGCACACATCGACCTGCGCCTTGAGCCATACAAGAAGGATTTCATTCGCGAAATCACACGCGATGACCTGCTGCGCCTGATGGAGATTAGAATGGCGCGCATCCTGCGCTTCAACAAGGAGAAGGCCGAGGAACTTATTGCACGTCTCAAGAAGGACATTGCCGAGATTGACAAGCAGCTTGCACAGATGACAGCCGTAACCATCAAATGGTTTACAATGCTCAAGGAAAAATATGGTGCACGCTATCCACGCCAGACCGAGATTCGCAACTTTGACACCATCGTTGCGGCAAAGGTTGTGGAGGCAAACCAAAAGCTCTATATCAACCGCGCCGAGGGTTTCATTGGTACATCACTGAAAAAGGACGAGTTCGTCACAAACTGTTCGGACATCGATGATATCATTCTGTTCTACAAGGACGGAAAGTACAAGATTGTAAAGGTGAGCGAGAAATTGTTCGTGGGCAAGAACATCATCCATGTCGATGTGTTCAAGAAGAACGACAAGCGCACCATCTACAACGCCGTGTACCGCGATGGCAAGAACGGCATCTATTACATAAAACGTTTTGCCGCAACCGGAATGACACGCGACCGCGAGTATGACCTCACACAGGGCACACCGGGGTCAAAGGTCGCCTACTTCACATCGAACCCCAACGGCGAGGCCGAGATAATAAAGGTAATGTTGCGCCCCAACCCAAGACTCAGGAACTCTATTATCGAGAAGGACTTCAGCACCATCGCCATCAAGGGCAGGCAGTCAATGGGTAACATCCTCACCAAGAACGAGGTGTTGCGCATAACATTGAAGAAGCATGGTAGTTCTACACTTGGCGGACGCAAGGTGTGGTTCGACCGCGACATCCTGCGCATCAACTTCGACAACCATGGCGAATATCTCGGCGAGTTCCACAACGACGACAAGATACTTGCAATACGCAAGAACGGCGAGTTCGACATCATGCCGGTTGACCTGAACAACCACTTCGAGGACGACTTGATGGTGATTGAGAAGTTCGACCCTAACAAGGTATGGAGCGCTGCCCTCTACGACGCATCGCAACAGGGCTATCCTTATATCAAGAGATTCACCCTTGAGGCAAACGCACGCCGCCAGAACTGTCTTGGCGACAACAAGGACAACCAGCTCATATGGTTCAGCGAGACACCGTTCCCACGCATACAGGTTATGTTCGGTGGCAACGACAATTTCCGCGAACCACTTGTAATAGAAGTCGATGAGTTCATTGGTGTGAAGAGCTACAAGGCACGCGGTAAGCGTCTCACCACGTATGAGATTGATGAGATTATCGAACTTGAACCGACAAAGTTCCCGCCACCACCCGAAGTTGTTGAAGAACCCGAAGGCGAGGAGGCTGCAAACGAAACCGGCGAACAACTTTCACTTTTCGGCGAAGAGTAATACAAAAAGCCCTATTTTTCCTTTCAAAAAATAAAAAAGAGGAGAAATAGGGCTTATTATTCATTTTTTTGTACTACCTTCGCAGCCGAAAGATAAAAACAGTCGCGCGTGTGGCGAAATTGGTAGACGCGCCAGACTTAGGATCTGGTGTTTTGCGACGTGTAGGTTCGAGTCCTATCACGCGCACGATTGGACAAAAGAGGATAATTCGAGAGAATTTTCCTCTTTTTTATTGTATTAATCTTGCCTGTTAAGACGCAAATCACTAATTTTACGATTGTGCAGTTACACATCTTTTGCATTAACAACATAAATACTTTCATCCGTTTTGTTCAGGTAACCAAAAGTTGATTATGGCAAGAAGAGATTATCCATTTAATAAAAAACACACAAAATGGGGTACCAACCTTGTATCCACCCTAATTGCCTGGACTATTGCAGCTCCTTTTGCAATGGGGGATACATCATATAATATTCCAAGCACAAGCAACAGCGCAGACAAAAAACCAAAAAGCAAAATTCTTGCTATAATTACAATTATCTTAGGCATTTTACTTGCGCCATTATTTTTTGCTCTTATAAAGCATTCTTTTGACACAGAATCAACAACAAGTATCTTTCCTATCATTTCCATAACCATCACAATCGTAGCATATGCGAAAATCCTATATATAGTTCTCTGTGCTTTTGACGACAATGAATTTGATAGCATTATAAAATATATAGAAAAGAGAAATCCTGATTATTGTAACAAAACTAAAGAAAAGTATTATAGTATAATAAAGCATAACAAAGGCATTGATAAAAAAAAGAGAAAACTTTCTAATAGACTAAAGAAGTTTACATTTAGACAATATTTGACAAAAATATTATCTCTGCCGAACAAAGAAAGTAAATGCCTGAAAAATATAGAACTTATCAAAAGTGAAATAAAGAGCCTTGAAAAAAGGTATTTAAAACAAGTAATATCATTAGACTCATCACCAACAGATAACGCAACACAGACAACTCCAAAAGACACATATATTCTTAATGGCAAAATAGGCGATTATTGGCATATTGATTTTGAAAATCAACACCATAAATGTATTAAAAAGAATAACAGTTTCTTCGAAACAAATATTCCACCAAGCCTATCATTACACTATAATTCCGTAGAATTTCATTTTTACAACAAAGTAATGATTATAATGTCAAAGGACAATTTTGTAGTAATAGACTATAATAACATTTCTATAGAAGAGCACATCTACACTATACAATTACATTCTTCAAATTCCAAATCTAATTTCAATGTACTATGGGAGGAATGGGAACATCCTTGCAAGAATGGATTACCTGATTTACGATACAAACATAACGATTTGTGCGTTTATGTACAAATTGCGACTATTGGATTAAACCTATTTTCAAAGAACATAAATTTTGCCTTTACGGAAAAGAACGATGCGAAATTTATTTACAATTTAATCTCCAACAAGAAATAGAGTTTACAAGACCGCAAGCTATTCAAAGCCTTTAAAATATCCGCAAATCACATTTCCACTTTAACCGACTATATCCCCATCCACTCCATCACTTTATAGAACTCCTGCTCAAAGTTTGGAGTAAGCACACCTTTACCAATTGAGGCCTTGATGTCATCGATTGTCCAGAACTTTCCGCCATCGAGTTCGTCGCTTGGTGCGACAGTACCATCATAAACTGCGCTATAGACATACACCAACTCCCTTTCGCGTTCGCTCTCAAAGATATAACGATTCAAAAGCCTTGGTTCGCACTTTTCAACGCCCAGTTCCTCACGAAGTTCGCGACGCAGGGCATCGCTAACCTCCTCGCCATAGTCGATATGACCGCCAACGGCGGTATCCCACTTGCCGGGTTGGATATCCTTCCACAACGGGCGGTGTTGCAAATATAGTTCGCCTGCCGAGTTGAAGAGATGAAGATGCACCACCGGGTGCAGCGGTTTTGCACCGCCATGGCACTCACCACGTGTGGCACTGCCAATGACCTCGCCCGTTTCATTTACTAAAGGCAACAGTTCTGCGTTATTGTCTTTCATGTTAAATTAAATCTTTTTTGCAAATTTATACAACTCTACGGGTTATAAGCTCTGTTTACACGACTTTTTCCACTTTTTTGCAAAGAAAAAGATTTAAAAGTATTATTTTTACACATTCATTGATAGCGGAACTTTTAACACTATGAAAGCAAGATTTAATATAGTCAAGTTTTTGTGCCTTTTATTGTGCCTCACCTGTAGCATTGACATTTTTGCGCAGAAGAGCCACACAATAATTGGTACTGTTGTTGACGAACTTGGATATGAGATGCCAGGCGTGAATGCCATTGTCAAGAAGGACAAGAAAATGCTCAAAGGTGCAAGCACCGGCATTGACGGTAACTTCAAGATTGACATCCAGTTCAACGAGAATGACAAGCTTACTCTAGTTTTCAGCTACATTGGCTACAAGGAGCAGAGAATCAAACTGACAGCACAGAACATTGGCAAGCCATTCAACATAAAGTTGTTGCCCGACGAGGGAATGCTCGAGGAGATAACCGTTGTTGAGGATGGTTACGCGCGCTTGCCACGCAAGGACATGGTGGGTGCATTCACTACTGTGAAGGCCGATGACATTATGATGCCTGCTTACCAGAGCATTGACCAGATGTTGCAGGGTAAGGTTGCCGGTATGTCGGTTGTGAATACATCGGCGCGTGTGGGTGCATCGCCCAAGATCACTATCCGCGGTACATCGACAATCCTTGGAAACACAAGCCCGCTGTGGGTTGTCGATGGTGTCATCCAGGAAGACCCACTCTCTATTGACATAAGCGCAGCACTGACATCGGACATGAAGGAGCTCATCGGTAACCAAATTTCATGGCTCAACCCACAGGACATTGACAACATCACGGTATTGAAGGACGCCTCGGCAACTGCCATCTATGGTTCAAAGGCTTCGAACGGTGTCATTGTGATCACTACAAAGAAGGGTATACCGGGCCGCATTAGCGTGAACTACAACACTAACGTATCGGTGAGGGAGCGTCCCACATACGAGATGTACGACTTCATGAACTCATTGGAGCGCATACAGTTCAGCAAGGAGGCCTACGAGGCCGGTGTACGCTACCAGCAGGAGCCGTTGCCACAAATATACACCTACGAGGGTTTGATGGCAATGTTCAACAAGCGCATGATAACCGAGGATGAGTTTTCATACTATCTGCAACGCCTTGAGACAGTGAACACCGACTGGTTCGACCTGCTCACACGCAACTCGGTGAGCAACAACCACAACCTTAGCGTTTCGGGCGGTACTGACAAATACACCTACAATGCCTCATTGGGTTACCAGATAAACAACGGTTACGAGGTGGGCAACAGCAATGACCAGGTAACCACACGATTGAGCATAAACAGCAACGTGAACGACAGGCTCAGCATCAGCGCACAGCTCAACGGTAGCATAAGGAACTCCGATGGTTACGGTGCCGGTGTTAACCCATACAATTATGCCATGAACACCAGCCGCGCCATCCCTGCATATAACGAGGATGGCACTCCGGCATATTACTCGAAATATTACAACTACCAGTACAACACGCAGCTTGGCGGGCACAACCAATTTGCATACAACATCTTCAACGAGATGGAGAACAGTTTCTCGCAGAATACGGGAACTGCATTCAACGCATCGGTGAACGTAAACTTCAAGATACTAAGTTGGCTCACTTACCAGGGAACGGCAAGCATGTCTTTGAATAACAATGCCAGCGAGAGCTATGCCGGTGAAAAGACTTCACAGGTTGAGCAGCTATATCGTGGTTTCCCCTACGGTACAGAGAAAGCCGGCTCGGAAAAGTACAATGCGGCATTGATGCCTTACGGCGGCGTGCTGCAGCAGGCGAACTCACAGACAGTGTCATACAGTACATCGCACCGTTTGGCATTCTCCAAGGAGTTCAACGAGAACCACCGCCTCAACGCAATGCTCGGTGTGGAGATACGCTCAAGCAAGGGAAGCAGCGAAGGAAACACCGTGTGGGGATATGTCCCCGAGCGCGGTGAGATTCTTGTATCGCCCACACTGCCCGAGAACTTCAAGCCCATAGGCAGCGATGTATCAATAGGTTGGGGTGCGCTCTCACAATTGTACAACGGCGGTTGGAGCAAGACATCTACACTAACCAACTATTTGTCTTTCTATGCAACCGTGGCCTACTCTTTGAAGAACCGCTATGTATTTAACATGAACGTACGCTCCGATGCCTCAAACCGCTTCGGCCAGGATGTGAACAAGCAGTTCGACCCCACTTGGTCGTTCGGTGCATCGTGGAAAATGGCGCAGGAGCCGTTCATGATGGAAAACCTGCCATGGCTCGACCAGTTCAACATCCGTGCCACATACGGAATCCAAGGCAACGTGGTAAACTCATTGAGCCCCGAAATGATTGTGCGCTATCAGGGCCTGCACACCAGCTACAACGAATATTACCTTACAATTTCAAGCCTACCAAACAAGCAGCTCAAATGGGAGCGCACAAAGTCGGCAAACCTTGGTCTTGACGTTGCGCTGTTTGGCATAACAATGAATTTCGAGTACTACAACCGCCGTTCAAATGCCATTATTCGCCAGGACATTGCACAGGAGTACGGTATGGAGTCCATGCCGCTCAATGGTGGTCTCATAACAAACCAGGGTGTCGAGTTCACACTTAATTACACTCCGATACGTACCAACAACTTTGCATGGACAATAGGTATGAATGCTGGCAAGAACTGGAACCGTTCGGAGACAGATGACCGCACTGCAAAGGCCGATGAGCTGACACACTACGACTTCCTCAGCGGCAACAGCAGCCGCCCATTGAAGCAGGGCTATCCGCTGACGGCATTCTGGTCATACCAGTTCACCGGTCTTAACGGCACAAACGGTTACCCAACTTTCGCACACACCTCATACGAAGAGATTGGTGGTAACGGCAGTGTTGATCCCACGACATTCCTTATATACTCGGGACAGCAGGAACCGGACTTCTCGGGTGGTTTCAACACCAGAATACGTTGGAAGGATTTCAACTTCGGCATTGACTTTGCTGCAAACCTGGGGGCACAGAAACGCCTGCCAAACCCCTACTCCACATTCACATACGGCAAGATGCCGGACATATACAGCAACCTATCGAAAGAGTTGAACAACCGTTGGAAGCAGCCCGGCGACGAGGCACACACAAACATTCCGGCGCTCTACACTTCGGTACGCGACCTATATAACCTTAACCTGCCAAACGGACAGTATGACAACATATACTCAATGTGGGCACAGTCGGACGTAAGGGTTGTGGATGCATCGTTCCTGCGCTGTACACAGATTTCGCTCTCGTACAACGTGCCACGCAAAGCATGCCAGAAGTTGGGTCTCTCGCGCATTTCGGTAAGCGCCAACGTGAACAACCTGTTTGTGATTGCAAGCAAGGAGTGGAGAGGTTATGACCCTGAACTTGGCAACAGCATACAGCCAAGAGTTTACTCAATAGGACTAGGTATAGGACTTTAAGATTGTGTATTTATGAAAAAGCTACTTAATATATTTGCCATGAGTGTTGCTCTAGTTTCGGCAACATCGTGCGGAGATTTCCTTGAGCCCAATTCTACAAGCGAATTTGTACCCAAAGATGCAGTGTCACTCAATGAACTGTTGCTTGGCGAGGCCTATCAGCGTAATGACATGACAGGTTTCAACATTTTCCTTAATCTGCTCGACGATGACATTGAAGCTGCCCCCTACCAGACACCGACCGATGGTTTCGAGGCCGAAAAATACCTTGCCGCATTCACCTGGCAACCCGACATGTTCGAGATGATGGAAGAGGCTGCCGCTGGACATACAAACATTTACCAATCGTACTACGAGGTTATTCTGGGAGCAAATGCGGTAATAGACTACATTCCAAATGTAGTGGATACCGAGGATAATATAAACAAGGTGAAAGCACAGGCGTATGCTCTGCGCGGTTTCTACTACTTTAACCTTGTAAACATCTTTGGAGCGCCTTACAGCAGTGACTCCACAGCACTTGGCGTTCCTTTGAAGCTGCAGAGCGGCATTGAGCCAAGCGACGACTACCTGAAGAGAAAGACTGTCGGCGAGGTGTATGCACAGATTCTGAGCGACCTGCACACAGCCGAGGCTACATATCTTGAACTGCCCGAGAGCGAGCAGTGGAGCGACAATTACCGCACAAGCCTCCCCATGGTGCAGCTGATGCTCTCGCGCACATATCTTTATATGGAGCGTTGGGAAGAGGCCGCACGATATGCAAAGATGGTCATGAACGACAACCGTTTCAAACTTGTCGATCTCAACGACGTTCCGTTTGAGGAGCTTAACACAGACGGCCAATATGTGAGGACATACATCAACATGCCTACATACAAGTGCAGCGAGACCATTTGGCCATATGGCAACGTTACCGACATGTTCAAGTGGGGATATGACTATGCAAACACCACAAGTTCAATCTCGGGACAGAAGATGCACGCATATTTCCAGGCATCGCAGAGCCTGCTTGACAGTTACCTCGACTGGGACTTGCGCCTTACACACTACATTGTACATGCTCCCGACGGACAGGGAGGCGAGATGCCAATGGCGTTCGGAAAGGTGAACATTGGCACAACCTACTATCTGCCGTTGACAGCAACCGGCACATTCGGCCGTTGTCTGCGTCTCTCCGAGGCCTACCTGAACTACGCCGAGGCCATGGCAATGCTTGGCGGCAGCGGTGACGACGAAGCAACAGCCGCACTCAACACCCTGCTCGAAAAGCGTTTCGACCCCGAGGATTTTGAAGAGGTGGAATTTGACAGCAACAGTGACCTGGTGCAGTTCGTACGCGAAGAGCGCCGCCGCGAGCTCTGCTACGAGGGGCATCGTTGGTTCGACCTTCGCCGTTGGGGAATGCCGGCCATCACACACACATGGCACGACAATGAGTCACAGAGCAGCAACTACACATTACAGGAAGGCGATTTGCTATACACTATCCCCATACCCGATGAGGCACTACAGAGCAATGCCAGCCTTGTACAAAATGAGCTTCCGGGCAAGAGAACTGCACAGTAATACATACACCATAGTATATATATCATGAAGAAGTATCTATTGACAATTACAATAATCTTAACAGGTCTTGTATCGTTCAACTCGTGCCAAGAGGAGGATGAGATAATACCATCGGGCAACTACTCACCCATCCGTGGTGGTTTTCCACAGGGAACAAGCGAATACGATTCTCTCATCTATGACATAAAGCAGGACTATGGTGTGTACCTCCTTTACAAGGATATCACCGAGGAGGACCTTAACCGCGACTGGGTATCTGTGGGAACAGGTGACATATTCGTTGCAGGTTATGACGAGGAGCGTGAAGACGCTGCATGGAACCTTCCCGACGCGCACTTGCCGTTCTATGTAGACTATTTCTACAACTATATTTTCCCCAACATAAGCCGTGACTTCGCGAAATCATCGTTCCCGGTAAAAATTTACATGATACACAATCTGCGCACAGAGCCACGTGACTTTGGCGAGGACAGCGAGGGTAATGGCGGCGGAACTACATTGGACCCATACAAGACCATCAAGCTTGGCAACTTCGACAACTGGGCCATCAGTTTCAAGGACGAGATAATCAATGGAACAGACACCGAGTACGCACTCAAACAGTTGCGTTGTGTCTTTATGATTGAGGCCCTGAAGAATGCCATGGACAAGGGAGAGATTACATCGCCCGACGAGTTCTGGACAGGTTTCGACTTCAGCAGCCGTAAGGACGAGAATGGCAAAGAACTGAATGTAATGGACCACAAAGACCCGACAAAGGATAACTACAAGTACAAGCTCGGCTTTATTGATGACCTGAACGACAACTTTGGAACAGGCCAGCTAAAACAGCTGTGGCGTCCGCTGGAGACTGTCGTGAGTTGCTACTACTGGGAGAAAGGCAAATACAAGGAGTATAACCTTTTCAACGCCTACATAAAGAACGCCATGTGGCTCACTCCCGAGGAGTTCGAGGAGCGTTATCCAAAGGATCTCTACCCCATGCTCACCGAGAAGTATGAGATAACAGTGAAGCACATGAAGGAGCAGTATGGCATTGACCTGCAGGGCATTGCATACGGTATAAAAAAACAGTAACAACGCTGCGACATGAAAAGCTATCTTTTGGCAATTCTGCTTGCTACGGCTACAATCTCGTGCAGTAGTGTCACCACAATTACAGTCACTCCGGAAGAGAGAAGCGGCATCGACAACGCATGGAACAAGCCGATTGCCGAAGCAAAGGACATTATCGCACTATATGACTCCATAAAGTTGGCTACACCCGAAAGCAAAAAGGAACTGCACATTCTGAACCAATGCCACTATGTCTGGCATAGCGGTGAATATATGTTCAAGTGCCGTGGCAAGAACGAAGATATCCACGAACTACCCAAGCACCGCTTTGACTTATCACTTGACAATGCGATTATTGCCGAATTCGCATCGAAAAAGGGCATTGGCAAATTTGTTGACCATTACTTCACTCTGCAGGCAATGCAACAGGGGCACGAATTCAACGAGGCACGCGATGGTGTAACCGCCACCGTATTCTACCCTATCAGGGCACTCAACGAGAACGATTTTGACAAACTGCGCGCTGTTTTCTCGTGCAAGAACGAGAGAATACACAATGAATACCTTGAACGTTTGAAGTTCCCATTGAACAACAGCGGTTGCAGTGAAGGGCTCAAAAGCATACATCCACTGATTGAGCGGAATATAACCGACAGCAAACTGAAGCAGGAAGTACTTGAACTCTATAAAGTATTCTCACGCATAATGCCTGGCGAACCCGCACCGCTGTCAATACTGAAGGATGCCGAGGGCAACGAGTATACCTTTGCCGATTTCAAGGGTAAGGTGATTGTAATTGATGTGTGGGCAACATGGTGCAGCAGTTGCATTATAAACATGCCCAAATTCATTGCACTTGGCAATGAGTACAGAAATCGCGGGGACATCTGCTTCATAACCGTATCCATTGACCGTAGCGAGGACAAAGAGATGTGGCTTAGCACCATAGACAGGAACAATATGCAGCAGTTGCTAAACCTGTTCCCCGACTGCGAGGAGCAGTCACAGTTCGAGACCGATTTCCAGGTTTCGGGAGTGCCGCGTTACATCATAATAGACAAGGAGGGCAATATAGTCTCGGCCCACGCCTCGACACCGGGTCCCGAAATGGTAGAAATGATTGATACTGCACTTTCTGAAGAATAAAAAATAATGGCATTCTGAGTGAATGCCATTATTTTTTTAACATTAGGTTTACCTTATATATATCAATAATTTACTACCTTTGCAGCCGAAAATAAAAAGACTAAAATCCAATAAACAGATATGAAGAAATTTCTACTTTCACTTTTTGCATTCTTCGGTGTATTAGCAACAATAAATGCCGAGACCTACACACACACATTCAGTAAAGGCGAACTGACAACAGACGGCGGCACAGTGACACTCGGCGACATCGAGTGGAGTGCAACCGGAGCAACCTACATTGACTGGAACGCAACCAAAGGAATACAGATTGGCAGCAAAAACAACCCGAACACATCATACACATTGAGCACATCGGGATTCGCAGGCTACAAGATAAAGAGCGTAACCGTGAACAGCAGCATTGCTGCCAGCGGCGATGCAAAAACAACTGTCACAGTAGGCAACCAGACATCAGAGGCCTATAAGCTTGCGACATCAGATGCTGCATACACTTTCGACTGCGACGATACAAACGGCGACATCACCATCAGCTGGACAGCAACACAGCGTGCATACTATGTTAAGAGCATTACTGTCGAGTATGAGTTGCCGGCAGATATGGTAGTGGTTGAAAAGCCTACTTTCAAAACGCCTCAAGGTATATATGAAAACGAGGTCTTTGTAGAAGCTGAAACATCTGTCAAGAGCGATACTTTATACTATACAATTGACGGAACTATACCAAGTTTTGAAGAATATCACAGCGAGCCACGTATAGGAACAACAAAACGTAGTGGTTACTATGTCCTGAACGAGACACTCAAGAGCAGTGCCACAATCAAAGCTCTTGCCATAAGAGTTGACGGTGAAACTGTTTACCAGAGCGAAGTTGCAGAGGCCAGCTACATTGTTTCACCAACCAAGCCTTATGTGCCTGCCGCATCAATCGCAAGCGGTGAGAGATATGCGTTCGTGGCAAACGACAGCGTGGCAGACTTCCTCTTTGGTGCTGCAAACGGCAACCTGCAGAGCCGCAATATATCAGGAAAATATGACAAGTACATAGAGACCATCGAGTACAATGCATTTACATTCACAAGCACCGATGGCGGTTACACAATCCAGGATGCAGAAGAGAGATATATGTATGTAG
>JAFOCD010000172.1 GCA_017381475.1 Bacteroidaceae bacterium | reverse complement strand
GAGCGAGGGCGGTACATATGGTGCAGGCGTAATGAACTCAACAAAACGCGAACCAAAGGAGATGGCAATACTGCAGGTCGCATTCGAGACAAACCCGGAGAGTGCAGAGAAACTTTCAAATCTTGCAGTTGAGGGTGTGCATAAGCTCATAACAGAGGGTATTCCTGCCGACAAGTTCGATATGATTATCCAGAATATAAAGAAGAACATCCCACAGGATAGAATCAGTAATTCTTATTGGTTGGGTGCGCTACAGGAGTATGTCGAGTTTGGAGAAATGTATGACAGTGAATATGAGAAGGCTGTTGATTCAGCAACCTCCGAGGCAGTTGTAGAACTCATGAAGTCAATGGTTGACACAAACAACTTCATTCAGTTAACAATGTCCCCCGAAAAGTAATTCCAATAACAAGGTTACAAATGACACCACTTGTCCAAAACGACAAGTGGTGTTTTTTGTATTCGCATTCCTATCTGCTCTTGTATATTTTTTGTACCTTTGCGCGGAATTTTGAAAGAAGAGATGAAAAAGCTATTATTTATATGCCTACTATCGGTTCTGACATTGATAACATCGTGCCGTAGCAGCTTTGTGCCGGTTGAGCGCAATGACTTCGAGCGTTCCGATTCTGCATTCGTCAGTTATCTTAGAAGCGAAGGCATTCCATATACAAGCAACAATAACGTGGCTATACTTAATGGTGCTCATGCAAAGTTTGAGTCTATGTTCAATGACATAAGGAATGCAAAGCACCACATACATCTTGAATACTTCAATTTCCGCAACGATTCCATCAATAGCGTATTGATTGGCTTGCTTGCACAAAAAGCAGCAGAGGGAGTAGAGGTGCGCGCCATGTTCGACGCTTTTGGCAACATGTCGAACGACAGTCCATTAAAAAAGAAGGATCTTGAAGCCATACGGGCAAAAGGAATAGAGATAGTCAAGTTCGACCCGATAACATTCCCTTGGATAAACCATGCAGCTTCACGCGATCACCGCAAAATTGTTGTCATCGACGGAGAAATTGGTTACATTGGCGGAATAAATGTAGCAGACTATTATCTGAATGGCATTGAAGGAGTAGGAGAGTGGCGCGATATGCACTCAAGGGTAGAGGGCGAAGCGGTAAATGAACTGCAGAAGATATTCCTTGACATGTGGTATGAGGAGACAAAGGAACGCATTGATGGCGAGGCATATTACCCTGAACATAAAGAGGAAAGCGGCGCAGACATTGCTGTAGTTGACCGTTGGCCAGGAAAAACGCCTTCACGCATACGCGATGCTTATGCAAATGCGATATATTCGGCTAAGGACAGCATAATTCTCATCAATCCCTACTTTGTTCCTATGCCAAAAATTCGCAAGGCTATTGAGAACGCGCTTGACGAAGGTGTTAAGGTAACACTTGTATTGTCCGAAAAAGGGGATATACCGATGATACCCGACGGCGTGTGGCGTGTAGCCTATCAGCTGATGAAGAAGGGCGCCGAGGTCTATATGTACACCGATGGGTTCAATCACTCCAAAGTAATGTGCGTGGATGGTCTATACTGCACAATCGGTTCTGCAAACCTAAATAGCCGAAGTCTTATTTATGACTATGAGACCAATATTTTTGTCTTTGGCGAAGAGGAGACCAAAGAGCTGTATGACTACATAGATCTTGACAAGCAGAAAAGTTATAAAGTGACAAAAGAAATATACAAGAAACGTTGCTGGTGGAACCGATTCTGTGGCTGGCTTGTAACACTTGTCACACCGTTTGTATAAATACAAAGCCATTATCCAACACCCAGGTCACTGTTCTCTATGAGAACTTCGGCTTGGGGGTCATTTTTTAAAGAGGGGTAGAGTTCATTGACAAACCATGAGCAAAGCTCTTCGTCCCTTTTTACCTCCGTGCTATTATTACAGAAAAGATTCACGCTGAAATATTCAAATTTATCGCGTGCAATGGCAATGTCATTTATTATCCTCTTCGTTGTATCACCCATGCAGCAGCATAGTAGGCATACACCCTTGAAATATTTGGCAACTTCATCCGGAGTGACACCTGCCGGCACGCCCTTTTTCCAAATTGTACGCATCATTGGATCAAAGCTCTCTATTCCACAACGGAATTTCACCGTTGTGGGAGCAAACTGCTTGGCAAAATCTTCAAGCTTGTGCCTGTACATATAGTGCGCCTCGAACCAAAGGGTCTTTATTTTCTTTGACTTGACTACATCCTTTATCATCTCAATTGTCTCATCATCGAGTTCCATTGCCGAACCTGAATTGATGATATCCAGCACGCCATACACTCCTGTCACCTGTTCAAGAACAGCTCTGTTCACATCGAACGGAGATTGACTTGCATCATTGTGATAGTCGCAGAAGGTGCATTTCGCCCACTTGCAGCCTGTTCCCTGCAACAGCAGAAACTCTCGCGGAAACTTTTCAGTGATCAATGAGTAGCGCTGCATTTTATTTTCTCCTTATATATTGTTTTATGGCGTGTACTGCGGCATATGCCATAGGTGTGCCAAAGAGAACCTCAATCGACAATTTTGAGAAGTATTGGAAGAGAATCATCATGATCAATTCGTCAGTAGTCACAGTACCGGCAAATGCAATGATGACAAAAGCCAAGGAGTCTACAATGTGTGCAACTGCAGAACTGCCGATGGTTCGCATCCAAAGGTGGCGTCCGTTGGTCTTCTGCTTGATTTTCTCCATAAGGTGTGCGTTCAGCAGCTCGCCGATGAAGAATCCGGCAAGGGAAGCTAGCACAATACGCGGCACATAAGTAAAGATTGTATTGTAGGCCGTCTCACTCTCGGCAAGATAGTCGGGCGAAGGCAACCAGACACCAACCTGCGTACAGATGACAAGCAGGACATTACATAGCAATGTGAGCAGGATAACCTTGCGTGCGGTGCGGTAGCCCCATACCTCCGTAAGGACATCGCCAAGCATATAAGCAAATGGAAAAGTTATTGTACCTGCATCAAAATAGAAAAGATTGAACAGACCGATAACCTTCACGGCCATGATGTTCGATACAAGATACAGCGTAACGAATAGTGCAGTGACAACCATGAGTGCAGAATTCATGTTGTCTTTTCGGTTTTTGAAAGGGTTTTCCGAGACCTTGTCCATAATTCAAATATTTTTTGTCCTTAAAAGTCACAAAAAAAGGAGTTCGTTAGAACTCCTTGGTGACCTCGACAGGATTCAAACCTGTAACCTTCTGATCCGTAGTCAGATGCTCTATTCAGTTGAGCTACGAGGCCTTTTTTATCGTCAACCGTGTTGTTTTCGTTTGACAATGCAAAGGTACTGCTTTTTTTTATACCTGCAAATATTTTCGATATTTTTTTCAAAAAAAATCGTTTTTTTTCATTTTTCTAATCAAGAAACCTTTCGCTGAACATAAACCACCCAACGGAAATTCCAAAATTTACACGCTTAGTGTGTGAACTGTAATAATTTACGAATGCACTGACTGCAATATCCGAAAATTGTGCAGCGATTGTCAAATCTGCGATATATTGGAAGTCATTGAATCGTTTTTTGCTATAATAGGCAGTTCCATCAGTAGCTTCATATATTTTACGGTAGGGAGCAAAGACATAGAATCCTGGACGAATCTGCAAAAAATTGTATAGTTTGAATATTGGGATCACACCTCCGGCCACATATTGGTTAGCGCGAAACTTTGGATCATAGTTGAAAATACTATTCATCGTAGGGTTGAATGCCGATGCCTGCATCATTGTTGCCTGATAGGTTTTTGAAAGTCTTCTTGTAGAATAAAAAAGCTGCAGATAGGTGCCCAATGAAAAATAGTCATTGATTCCAAAATGGTCACGACGGGTATAGCTCACCTGCAACCAAGATTGGTTTAGCCTATTGTCATACACATTTGTCAATCCCTGATACACCTCCTTTCCTATCACAAACTGGGCAACAAGTGCTTCGTACATACCTTTTGTAGGAAAGACCTTCGCATTGAGGGTATTTCCCTCCAACCTTATCGAACCGCTGAACAGCGTGATATCATTACTGTCAAATACCGGGTTGTTGAGGTTAATTATATTATTAGGAATATATTCATCCTTTATACCGGCCACGCCAATACCAATCTCAGCCTTCCGACGATTGAAAAATGGAAGCATTACCTTCATCTTTGCATATACCTCTCGTTGAAAGTTCAGAGCCACAGAATTCTCGTTCGAGAACAAGTAGTTCATATTGTAGTATCCAATGGTTGAGTACGAACCCATGAACTTCAGCGACACGGGCAGAGTGGCGTGAAAATCCACACGTCCCGACATCTGTACATTATTATAGACCTTACCAAACTGACCATCCAGGATGAACTCCTTCGAGTGATTCTTCAGCGTCCGGTAATGCAGGCCGAAATATATTTGGTTAGATATACTTGTTGACACCGCAGCCCCCATCTTTAGTGTGAAGTGAGGATTCAGTGTAACATCAAGGTGAAGCGCGAAAGCACTGTCCGACTCATTATATATGGCATGAGGGATTATATCATCAATCATTTCACCCGAAAGCAGACCATAATATCCTTTTTTACACTCCTCAAGCGTAAAAAACTCGTTATTTTGCTGGAATTCTCCAATGATACTCTTTGCCTGGTCATTATTCACGCCATGTACAACAACCTTATTGAACACGAGTTCCGGTACCCGTTCCTTGAAAGCCATGCGTTTTGCCGCAAGCAGTTCGCGATCCTCACGGCGTTTGATACGCCGTTTTATTGAGTCGGCATATAGACAAGCATTCTCATATCCGGTCTCGCTCACAACATCAATCTTGTTAAAATCAAGCAACCCAACACCCTTGACTTGCATGTTTATCAAAATTCCCATCTCTCCGGGCAGCGTGTAATCAGTATGCCCCATTATCAGGTTTTCTGCCTGACTCATAATATCACGGGCATCTGGCGTATTTGGAGTACCGGTTGTAACACTACCTATTATAATATCAGGACTGAATTCTCGTTCCATGACATCACGTGGAAAATTATTGTACAGACCACCATCATAGAGCAGCACGCTATCCACTTTAATAGGCTTGAAGAAGAAAGGATAACTCATGGATGCGCGCACAGCATCACCAAGATCACCTTCGGAAAAGACAATAGATTTCTTATTGTATGCATCAGCTGCCACGCAGCGAAAAGGAACCATCAAGTCATCGAAATTGTTATCACATGCAGCAGTATACGCAGCAAAAGTCTCCATGAATCCCAAGTTCATGGGTGCCGATTTTACAATGTGCGCCGATGGCATAACTATGTGAAGTGAATCCTTTATATCAAAATGCAGATTAACAAGATCGGGTACATCCTTGTTCTTTTTGAAGTAAAACATATACTTTTGGTCCATTGTTCCAGTGTACCAACGCTGGAAATCCTTCGTCTTCATCATCTCAATCATCTCATCAGGGGTATATCCCATGGAGTAGAGCGCAGCAACAATTGCACCCATTGATGTTCCGGCCACATAATCAATGGGAATATTGTTCTCCTCTAGCATTTTTATTACACCAATATGCGCCAACCCGCGCGCGCCACCACCGCTCATGACAAGTCCCACCTTCTGAGCGTTAAGCACCGAAGGTAACATTACAAGCAAAAAGAAATATTGTAGAATGCGCTTCATCGTCGTTTGCAGCCAATTGTCAACAGGCAAATCTAGTCATTAAAATTGTAAAACAATATACTTTATAAAGGGGATCATTTCCATTAAGGTAATTTATCTTTTTTAGCACTTGATGTATCACCAATCACATTTAAGGGCTACTGCAACAGCTGCTTGGTACTTCTCAATTGTTGTGGCTTTAAGAATTGGCTTCCGCAAGCGTTTGGGCATGTTGGGAAGCAAATACTCCCAATAGGGTTTCATTTTGCTAAAGAACTGTGTATTACCCTGCAAACGCGGTATGAGTTCGCGTGAAATCGCATCGTGCATCCGCTGCACCAAGCGACATTGTTCACATTCGTCAAGTTCACTACCATCGTGGTATTCAATACCAAGAGAAGGGTTCGCAAGCAAGCCACGACCGAGCATCACACCCTTGAGTTCCGGGAACTGCTGTTCAATGCGATGAATATCGGCCAAGGTGTTCAAGTCGCCATTATATATAACAGGATGCTTGCATGCAGCATAGAATTCGCCAAAGGCATCCACATCAACAGGTTTCTTATACTGTTCAACTCCCAAACGGGGATGCATGGTTATGTGCCTCAAAGGTGCGTCATTAAGTATTGGCATCAACTCCTTCCACTCCTCCTTGCTGTTGCAGCCAAGACGCATTTTTAATGAGAAAGAGAACTCGGGGTGCTTGACAACCTCGGCCATCAGGGCGGCAACCAGTTCGGGGTAGTGGAGCAACCCTGCCCCATGACGCTTGCGCATCTGCAAAGGGAAGGAGCAACCCATATTTATATCTACACGGGTGTAGCCCTCATTAGCTACAAGTTCAAGCAAAGGGTGCATTTCATCCGGTGTGGCAGCAATCACCTGTGGCACAAGGTTCTTCGCAGTGTTGTTCTTGCGCTCGACATCACGGATATCCTTGCTGCGAATCTCACCATGCTCATAACGCAGGAACGGCGTGTAATAGCCGTCTATACCACCAAAAACCTCACTATGGACATTACGCCAAACAGCCTCGGTGAATCCCTGTAAAGGTGCTGAATATATTTTCATCTATATTATTTGTTAATCTTGTACAAATATACATTTTTTTGCTATTTTTGAGGTACCCCTCGAATATAATTTAGCGGCAAACCGCACTCCTTAAGGAAACTAAAGTTTCCGCTGTCGCAAACAACGCTCCTTCGCGTTGTCGCTTTGAAAAATATTCGAGTAAACATGATTTTTCTCGCTCGTTTATTCGTATTTTTGAGGTAAACCTCGAAAATACTTGCACTCGTTGTGAAAAACAATGAAGCAAGCTTCTTGTTTCTCACTCGTTTATTCGTATTTTTGAGGTAATCTCGAAAACACTTGCACTCGTTGTGAAAAACAATGAAGCAAGCTTCTTGTTTCTCGCTCGTTTATTCGTATTTTTGTGATATGGCACTGATATAAATAAATTACTATTGATATGAAACGATTTTTATTAGCCACATTGTGCTGCATGTTGTTTGCCGCAACTACACATGCACAGAGCCTGTTTGAAAAGGCTGAGGCTGCATTTGACAGCGGAAAGTATAAAAAGGCAATGAAACTGTACAAGCAGTGTACCGAGGAGGGCGACAGCATTGCTCCTAACCGTGTGGGATATATGTACAGCAACGGTTTGGGAGTTGAAAAAGACAATGAAACTGCTTTTGAATACTATTTGTTGTCGGCAACAAAAGGATATCCCAAAGCGCAACTTAATGTCGGAGCCGCATATATATTTGGAGAGGGTGTTGAGGCAGACGAGAGCAAGGCCATTGAGTGGTGCACTAAATCTGCAGAGCAAGGTAATAGTAAAGCATTTACCTATTTGGCGAACATCCATTTTCTCAGAAACACAAAAGAGGACACAAAAAAGGCTATTGCCTACTATGAAAAAGCAATAGAGATGGGAGAAATTGACGCTATGCTGTTTCTTGCCCAAACATATGATTTGGAAGGCGATATGGAACAAGCTGTAAAGTGGTACACCATTGCTGCAGAAAACGGACAGGCAATAGCTCAGGTTGAATTGGGCGGAATGTATATGATTGGTGAGTACATTCCGCAGGACTTTGCAAAAGCATTCAACCTATTCTCGCTAGCTGCCGAACAAGGAGATGCTAGTGGTATATTCTATCTTGGTGTGATGTACGAATTTGGTATTAACGCCGAAGGTAAAAATGTAGAACCGGATATCGCCAAGGCCATGGAGAACTATAGGATTGCAGCTGAAAGAGGATATGACAAGGCACAGCTTATAATGGCAGAAAAAGCTTTGAATGCTGACAAACCGAACCCCGAAGAAGCTGAAAAATTGCTTACACTTGCCGCCGAGCAAAGTAACACCATAGCCATGAGAAAATTGGCGTTGTTATATTTAAGAGAAGACTTCTTCCCTGCTGACTACAAGAAAGCATTTGATCTACTTTCAAAAGCGTTGGAACTGGGCGATGTTGAAGCAGCCTTTGACCTTGGCATAATGTATGAGTATGGCGAAGGCATGGATATTGATTTGGAAAAGGCTGCAGAATGTTATATAATTGCCGGCGAGAATGGAAACATGGATGCCCAAATTAAATTAGGTGAAATGTACACTGCCGGCAATGGAGTAGAGCAGAATGAGCAGGAAGCCATCAGATGGTTAAAGATGGCGGCAAAACAAGGAAGCACCAAAGCTATGATTTCTATTGCCACAATACACGAATATTCCAAAGGGGCAGAGCAGAGCGACTTTTTGGCAATGCAGTGGTATATGAAAGCTGCAGAACTTGGAGATGCCAAAGCGCAATATTTTGTTGCAGCCCGTTATCAGAGCGGAAAGATTGTTGAACAGAATTATGAAGAAGCTGTAAAATGGTTCAAGGCATCGGCCGAAAACGGAATCGCTGATTCATACTACTCACTGTTCCTGCATTATCTTGAATTACGGGAAGATGTTGAGGAGGCATTTGACTGGTTGGTAAAAGGCGCAGACGCCGGCAGTGCAGATTGCATCTATACTTTGGCACGCTATTATTTTGAGACAGAAGAATATGACAAGGCTGTCGAGTTATATAAAAAAGGATGTGAAATGGGAGAACTCCGCTCTTGTGTAGAACTTGCCAAATTACATTATTATGGTGCCATTGTTGAGCAGGACAAGGTAAAAGCCTTTGAACTTCTTGAATATGCGACAAGTGAAGGTCATGGCGAGGGAGCATATACTCTGGCAAAATTTCTTCTTATCGAGAACAGGAATAAAGATGATATAGAGAAGGCATTGAATATATTGAACATATTAGCCAAGAATGACCATACACAGGCACAGCATGCATTGGGAATTATATACCTTTTTGAAGACTATGTTGAACAGGACCATGCACTTGGAGTAGAATTGTTGAGGAAAGCGGCAGAGAAGGATTATATTGACGCCCAGATGGCTCTGGCACAGTGCTATGAAGATGGAATAGGTGTAAAGAAGAACAAATATGATGCAATATTCTGGTACAGGAAAGCTGCTGCGCAAGGGTCGGAGGAGGCGCAGGAAAGGGCAACGGACCTTGAAGATTTCTGATTACCACAACAAACAAAGCAAAAACTGCAATCCTAATATAATAGGGTTGCAGTTTTTGCTTTAATATAGATAATTCACTGGAGCCTGCATAAACAAGAATTGCAAATTCAGAACTGAGTTATAAGAATCAATGATTCTTTTTCACAGGTGGTGCAAAATTCCAAAACTATATTAAACATAATATTTATTATCATTCAATAGTCATTTCTGGACGGGATAGGGGTTCTGTGCCCGGAATGAATGAAAAACACTTGTGAAACCAAATGAGTATTTTGTCAGTAAATAATTGATGTAAATTATAACAGCAATAAACTATTGTTGAATTATTCATTACATTTTATATACTCATGTAACAAGAAATCAAAGAATTCAACTATTTTTGCATTCTGAATTATAAAAAACAGAATCAATATGCCAGAATTATCGGAAAGAGCCATTCTCATGCCGTCGTCACCAATACGCAAATTGGCACCATTTGCCAATGAAGCCAAGGCACGCGGCCTGAAGGTTTACCATTTGAATATCGGCCAGCCCGACCTTAACTCCCCTGACATTGCTCTCGAAGCAATAAAGAATTTCAACCAGAAAATCCTTGAATATAGCCCAAGCGACGGTTTCCTTTCCTTGAGAGAGAAACTTGTAGAATACTATGACCAGTATCAGATCAAGCTGAAACCGGACGATATTATTGTGACTTCAGGCGGTTCCGAGGCTGTGTTGTTTGCATTCCTAACTTGCCTTAACCCTGGTGACGAAATCATAGTTCCTGAGCCGGCATATGCAAACTATATGGCATTTGCGATATCGGCAGGTGCCGTTATCCGCCCAATCCGTTCTACTATCGACGAGTCATTTGCCTTGCCTCCAATGGAGCGTTTCGAGGAGCTGATAAATGAGCGTACACGCGGTATTCTCATCTGTAACCCCAATAACCCAACAGGTTACCTGTACACACGCAACGAGATGAACCGCATTCGTGACCTGGTAAAGAAGCATAACCTTTTCCTTTTCAGTGACGAGGTTTACCGCGAATTCATCTACACAGGTTCACCATACATCTCGGCATGCCACCTTGAGGGAATTGAAGATAATGTGGTACTTATCGATTCTGTATCAAAGCGTTACTCGGAGTGCGGCATCAGAATTGGAGCATTGATCACCAAGAACAAGGCTGTGCGCCAGGCGGTCATGAAGTTCTGCCAGGCACGCCTTAGTCCCCCATTGCTTGGCCAAGTAATTGCCGAGGCCTCCATTGACGCTCCGCGTTCATACACCATAAACACATACGAGCAGTATATCGAACGCAGAAACTGCCTGATTGATGAGCTGAACAAGTTGCCAGGGGTCTACTCCCCTATCCCAATGGGTGCATTCTACACTGTTGCACGCCTGCCAATTGATGACAGCGACAAGTTCTGCCAGTGGTGCCTGACCGATTTCAACTACGAGGGTGAAACAATAATGATGGCTCCGGCATCGGGTTTCTATAGCGAAGAGGGATATGGCAAGAATGAGGTGCGTATTGCATATGCCATTGACAAGGCCGACCTGAAGCGTGCCATCTTCCTTCTGGGCAAGGCACTCGAGCAATACCCCGGACGAGTTGACCTCTAAATCATAATGATTGATATATAAAAAAGGTTGCCAAATGGCAACCTTTTTTATATACATGACCCGCTATAAAAGCGAACCTATCAATTTAATACTCGTCATAACCACTCAAAGACTCCTGGAGTTTCTCGAGCTCTTTTACCTTATCAGACTTGTTAAGGTTGTAATAGCAGTTGATAAGGTTAGTCAACCAAAGTTCAGTCTTGTCTGGGCAATTAGCACGAAGCTTCTCCAACAAAGGCAATGCCTGGTTGTAATAACCGTTGAGAACCTCTTTATCCTTTGCAATCTGCTTTCTGTCATTGAGTTTTGTTGATGAATGCTCTGAGCTATAAAGATAAGCCTTCTGCAAATAACAACGGGCAAGGTTAGAAAGCGCATTCTCGTAATTAGGATCTACCTCAAGTGTCTTGGTGTACCACTCAATAGCTGTATCCAAATCCTCTTTCTGATGAGGGATGTATGCCTTCAAGTATACAAACAATGGATTGTTGGGGTCAGAAGCAACAAGTTCGTCGGCCAATGCGCTGAGTTTATCCTGCTCGTTATGGCTATCATAGTACTGAATCAATGACTGGCTGAAGTATGCATCCTCTGGGAAACGCACTGTACCCTCCTTGCAAAGATCCAACCATGCTAATGTATCACCAAGCTCAACAGTTGCAACAGTCTTGTAACGGAAAGCTGTTGGTGCCATCTGCTCGTTAGCGAGTGCCATATCTACATGTGTGAGAACCATCTCATAATTCTGCAACTGCATACCGCAGAGTGACATATTGTATGCTGCAACCGGTACATTCACTGTATCCTTTTCCATTACCTCGAGCTTGTGCAATTTGTCTGCTGTATCAATGAACATCTTGAAAAGTTCATACGCCTTCTCATAATCCTCGTTGCCATAGAAATAGGCACCGGCATTGTAGAACTGGCCATACTGCTGCATATATGACATTTTAAGGAACTCTGAATAGCGTGGCTTAACACGCCCCTTTGCATCGGGAAGCATGTCACACTTTTCACACATTTCAAGATCATAACCCAAATCGTATGTGAACAAATTGAGCTTTGCCTCGTCATATGCAGCACCCTCAACACGCTTGTTGTTCTCATTGGCAATAACAGCCTGCTTTGCACTGGCACTTACATACCAAACATAAGCATCCTTGTTTACCAACTCATTCTTCAAAACTGGTTTAAGTGAATTGGCAGCACCTACAGGGTCTGTATTAATATTTGCCTCGGCATCGTTCACAATACCCATGAGAGCTTTGATCTGCCTCTTCTGCTGCTTCAATTCCTCTTTTGTAAGTTCCTGTCCGAACGCAAATGTTGCGCCAAGAACCATAGCTAAAGATAATACTAATTTTTTCATATCAATCTCGTTTAATGTTTATGTGTTAGTTATTGATTGTCTGAGTTTTCAGCCACTACTGGAGCATCAGTATCGGGTGTTACCTCAACTACATCCACATCCTGTATTTCCTCCTCGGCCTCGCGAGTAACCTTACATACAGAACCGATGCAATCATTCTTCTTGCCAAGGTTTATGATGCGTACACCCTGTGTAGCGCGTCCCTGAACAGGAATCTGATCTACCGAAGTACGGATGGTTATACCCGACTTGTTGATAATCATGAGGTCATTCTCGTTATTGACATCCATTATGGCAACAAGCTGACCGGTCTTCTCAGTTACCTGCAGAGTCTTGACACCCTTACAGCCACGGCTTACTGTTGGATAGTCATCAGTAGCCGAACGCTTACCGTAACCCTGCTCAGAGAGGACAAGCAAGCTGTGATCAGCCTCGTCATTCTTTGGCAGTACAACCATGCCTACAACCTCGTCATTCTCGTCAATGTCCATACCTTTGACACCGGTTGCTGTACGACCCATTGCACGCACTGTGCTCTCGTTGAAACGTACAGCCTTACCACCACGGTTAGCAAGGATAATGTCGCTGTCGCCGTCGGTGAGAGCAACCGAGATAACCTTGTCGTCCTCGCGGATTGTAATGGCTATGATACCGTTTGTACGTGGGCGTGAATACTGCTCGAGACTTGTCTTCTTTATGATACCGTTCTTGGTACAGAATACAATGTTATGACTCTCGATGAAGTTCTTGTCGGCAAGTGTAGTAACGCGTACAAATGCGTTCACAGCATCATCGGTATCAATGTTGAGCATATTCTGTATTGCACGTCCCTTAGAGTTCTTGTTACCCTCGGGTATCTCATATACCTTGAGCCAGTAGCACTTGCCGCGCTGTGTAAAGAACAGCATTGTATTGTGCATTGTAGCAGTGTAGATATACTCGATGAAGTCGCTGTCGCGTGTATCGCTTCCCTTTGAGCCTACACCACCACGGTTCTGGCTACGGTACTCTGTGAGAGGGGTACGCTTGATGTAGCCAAGGTGAGAGATAGTAATCACCATCTCGTCATCGGCATAGAAGTCCTCAGGGTTGAAGTCGCTTGATGCGCTGTAGTCGATCTTACAACGACGCTCGTCACCGAACTTCTCCTTAACCTCATAAAGCTCGTCCTTGATTACCTGCTTGCAGAGTTCCTCGTCGGTGAGAATTGCATTGTAGTACTCAATCTTGCGCATCAACTCGTCAAACTCAGCGTGCAGTTTATCCTGCTGTATGCCGGTTAGCTGTCCTAGACGCATCTCGACAATGGCTGCAGCCTGCACCTCACTGAGGTTGAAGCGCTCCATAAGAGCTATACGGGCATCAGCCGGTGACTTAGCAGCCTTGATAAGGCGTACAACCTCGTCAATGTTATCCGATGCAATAATCAGACCCTCAACAATGTGAGCACGCTCCTCGGCCTTGCGGAGCTCGTACTTTGTACGGCGAATGACAACCTCGTGACGGTGGTCAACAAAGTTGCTGATGCAGTCCTTTAGTGTGAGCAACTGTGGACGGCCTTTTACAAGAGCGATACAGTTCACGCTGAACGATGTCTGCAAAGAACTCATCTTGTAGAGCTTGTTCAGGATTACATTTGCATTGGCATCGCGCTTTACATCAATTACAATGCGCATACCAGACTGGTCAGACTCGTCGTTGATGTTGGAAATACCGTCAATCTTCTTCTCGTTGACCATTGAGGCAATATCCTTGATAAGTTCCTCCTTGTTCACATTGTAAGGAATTGCTGTAACAACGATCTTCTCATGTGTGCCCGACTCAATCTCGGCAACAGCACGCATTATCACGCGGCCACGGCCTGTCTCATATGCATCACGCACTCCGTTTAGTCCAAAGATATCACAACCTGTAGGGAAGTCTGGAGCCTTCACATACTGCATCAGGCCATCGGTGTCAATCTCAGGGTTGTCAATATATGCCACGCATGCATCAAGCACCTCGCTAAGGTTGTGTGTCGGTATGTTTGTAGCCATACCTACCGCAATACCCGATGAACCGTTCACAAGAAGGTTAGGAATGCGGGTTGGCATAACTGTTGGTTCAAAGAACTCGTCGTTATAGTTAGGTTGGAAATCCACAGTCTCTTTGTAGAGATCCTGCGCAAGTTCCTCACCAATCTTGTGCAAGCGAGCCTCGGTATAACGCATCGCTGCAGGCGAGTCACCGTCAATAGAACCGAAGTTTCCTTGGCCGTCGATGAGCGGATAGCGCATAACCCAATCCTGAGCCATGCGGACAAGAGCGCCGTAAACCGATGAGTCACCGTGTGGGTGGTACTTACCAAGTACATCACCGACAGTACGCGCCGATTTCTTGTATGGCTTGTCCGATGTATTGCCAAGCTCCATCATACCGTAAAGGATACGGCGGTGCACAGGCTTCAATCCATCGCGGACATCGGGCAAAGCACGGGCCACGATCACCGACATTGAATAGTCAATGTAGGACGATTTCATCTCCTCTTCGACATTGACCTTAATAATTCTGTCGTTTTCAATCATTTAAGTTAGTATTATAAAATTAATGTTATTATTTTCCGGTATTTATACCTTATAATATATAAAGACATCGCTAAATTACTTAATTTTGTCGAAACTTACAATAGTTTTAAGCATTATTAAGCCTTAGAACCGCATAATTCCGCGTTTAAGGCCAAAAGCGCTTAAAACGGCTTTAAATAACCAATAACAGCATCTACGAGAATTCAATTTTTGCAGCCAATTTGAACACGGCAGCGGAATTTTGGATTTTCGCAATCATTGACAGCAAGCCACCGCCGACAACAGGAGATGCGAAATAAATAGGCTTTCTCAAAAGCGGTTAAAATAAATTTCACTATCTTCGCAAACGAAAACAGAAAAGCAAGTGTAACAACAAAAATACGATTTACAAAAATATATTTATATGCGAGTTGACATTATTACAACATTCCCAGAGATGATGGAGAGCTTCTTCAACTCATCGATTATGGGCCGTGCACAACGCAACGGATATGCCGAAATTTGTTTACATAATTTACGTGATTATACAACAGACAAGCATCGCAAGACCGATGATTATCCATTTGGCGGCTGTGCAGGACTTGTAATGAAAATTGAGCCAATTGACAATTGTATCAAGCACCTGAAGAGTCAAAGAAACTACGATGAGGTCATTTACACAACCCCTGACGGCAAGGTTTTTGACCAACCAATGGCAAATTCGCTCTCAATGAAGGAAAATCTCATCTTTTTGTGCGGACACTACAAGGGAATCGACCACCGCATTCGTGAACACTTGATTACCAAAGAGATAAGTATTGGGGACTACGTATTAACAGGCGGCGAATTGGCGGTAGAGGTAATCTGCGATGCAGTCATTCGCCTAATTCCAGGTGTAATTTCGGACGAAACTTCGGCTTTGAGCGACTCTTTCCAGGACAATTTGCTCGCAGCACCAGTATACACTCGCCCAGCAGAGTACAACGGATGGAAAGTTCCCGATGTTCTCCTCTCGGGACACGAGGCAAAGATACGCCAATGGGAGTTCGAACAATCACTTGAGCGCACTAAACTCCTCCGTCCAGACCTACTAAAGTAAAATAAAAAATATTTACATAATTACATTTGTATATACAATATTAAACAGCAAAAACATTTGTAATTAGAGAACAAAATAAAGCATAAAATAAAATGACTCCAACCCATAGGTTAGAGTCATTTTTATATATACATAAATTCTTGCCTTATACCTCAAGCGCTCCTATAAGCTCCTGTACCGAACTCATCTTGTGACGTACAAGATAATCCTGAATATAGTCAACAATTTCGCCTGTAACAGCAGGATTCATAAAGTTGGCAGTACCAATCTCCACCGCACTGGCACCGGCAAGCAGGAACTCTATCGCATCGGCGCCGGTTGTAATGCCACCAATACCCACAACAGGAATCTTCACGGCCTTGGCAACCTGCCAAACCATGCGCAGGGCAATTGGTTTCACCGCAGGACCACTCATGCCACCGGTGATTGTAGAGAGCACAGGACGGCGTTTCTCGGAGTCGATAGCCATACAAAGCAAGGTGTTGATGAGCGACACACTGTCGGCACCGGCACCCTCAACCGCACGGGCTATCTCAGTAATGTCTGTAACATTTGGAGAGAGCTTCACGATCAAGGTCTTTGGATAGGCCTTGCGGACTGCCGAAACAACCTCGGCAGCCGATGCAGGCATCACACCAAAGGCCATACCGCCCTGCTTCACATTAGGACAAGAGATATTCAGCTCTATTGCCGGAATCTTCTCAAGCGCAGCCACCTTCTCGGCACATGCCACATAATCCTCGATGCAGGCACCTGATACATTCACAATGACATTTGTATCAAGATCCTTCAACTGTGGGTAGATATTCTGCGCAAAGTAATCAACACCCTTGTTCTGCAAGCCGACAGCGTTGAGCATGCCCATTGGAGTCTCTGCACTGCGCGGATAGGCATTGCCTTCGCGATGATTGAGGGTTGTACCTTTTACTATAAAGCCACCCAACTTGTTCAAGTCAACAAAATCGGCAAATTCAAGACCATAGCCGAATGTTCCCGACGCGGTAAGAACCGGATTCTTCAGTTCCAAACCGCCTATTTTTACATCAGTCTTTACCATTTGAGTTCATCTATTGAAAATACCGGACCATCTGTACACACACACTTGTGACCCTCCTTTGTATCCTCGACACAGCAGAGACACGCTCCAAGGCCACACGCCATCTTGTTCTCGAGAGAAACCTCGCAGGCGATATTGTTCTCACGCGCATAGCGTGCCACAGCCATCATCATTGGTTTTGGACCGCAAGTATAGATATAGTCATACTTTTCGGCAAGCAACGAGTGGTTGGTCACAAATCCCTTCTCGCCAAGCGAACCGTCCTCGGTAGTATACTCAACCCTGCCAAGAGCCTCGTAAGCCTCGCGACGGTAAAGATCCTTGGCCGAACGGGCACCTATTAGGATTGTAAACTCATTGCCCCCGTTGGCAAGTTCCTGAGCCAGGTAGTACAGCGGAGCCGAACCGACACCACCGCCCACAAGCAGATATTTCTTACCGGGAACAACTGGCATTGTAAAGCCGTTTCCAAGAGGCAGCAAGGTGTTCACCTTGTCACCAGCCTTCAACGAACCAAGCCATTTTGTTCCGTCACCCACAACCTGTACCAAGAAACCGATCTCATTTTTCTCGGCATCAAAGCTGTGCACCGAGATGGGACGGCGCAACATCACTGTAGGTGTATTGTCTATACGCAGTTCGGCAAATTGACCCGGACGAACATCGGGGAAAGGAGTCTCGCTTGCCATGACCAACAGAACGCAGTTGGCATTGACCTGCTGTATCTCCTTAATCACTAAATCGACAAGAACTTTTTTCATATCGAAAATGTTGAAGATTATTTATAATGTATATTTATGTCCATTTGTGCGAAGATAGTATAATTTTATTCCACTTACAAACAAATAAAAAAAATGTTGGAGCGCACTCCAACATTTCCAGTTCATCTATTTTCCGGCACAAGCGTCTCGTATGTACCGTCGCTGTAGTATATGCGTATTTCCTTTATCTTCTTATCGGGCTGCAATGCAGCCACCTGAGCCAGACGGTTTGCCGGCGCACGCCTTGTACGCGGTTCAGGCACAGCCTTCTCCCTCACAGGCTGCTGTACAGGTGTTCTACGAGGCTTAGGTTCCTCCTGCTGCACAGGTTCAACTGCAGGAGCAAAGAGATTGTTTTCCAGCTGCTGCGGCCTCTGTGGAGCTGTATCCACACCAGGAAAAAGCGTATCTATGGCCGACGGAACATCCTCGGGCATAGAACTGCGTGCGGGTTCTTCACCCACACCGGTCATGAGCCACTTCATGTCGACACCGGGAAAAGCATCGTACACCTTGAGCATCACCTCAAGACTGGGTTTGTTACGTCCGCTTATAATATGCGAAACCGATGCACGCTGTATTCCTGTCCTCTCGGCAAACTGCGAAGGCGACAAATCATAGCACTTCATCAGCAATTCAATCCTCTCGCGCTCATTCATAATCGTATGCAATATTTATCAGTTACAAATGTTTCACTCTTTACACCAACAAAGATATTACAAAAATACCAAACAAGCAAATTGAAATACACAAAGTGCCAAACCTACACAATTTACATTGTTAAAACATTTGTAAACAAAACAAAATGACAACATGTTTCTCCAGATTACAACAGACTCAACAAACATCGCACCAAATCAACAACCAGGGAAAAATTCCACCTACATACAATTCACTTTAACAAACAATCATAAATCATTGGTTTTTCATAACATAAACCCGACAAACACCCTCAAATATACAATTAACACATCACAAACACGGAAAAGCGGATAAAACAACCGAATAAACACAATAACAAAACATATAAAACACACTGATTTTAAACAACTTACAACACTATATTGCAAGTTGCATAAATTCTGCATATTGTTATCAACCTGTTAATAACCCATTGTTGACAACAGCACTGGAAATTCTTGACACAAGTCAAACAAGAGTAACATTTGTATGCAACCATTGTAACAAGCACTATTATCACCCTACCCTATAGCCAAAGATAAATATACAAATATTACAATTGTTACGCCAATTATACATTTGTTCTACATCTGTTTTAAAGAAATTCATGAATAAATATCCAAATTCACACAATATACAACGCTAAAAACAACAAAGAATACCCTATTGTTGAAATAAATGAAGAAAACCGGGCATTTGTACTTGCTTGCTTCGAATTTTGGAATCTAAGAGCCTTTAAAAAGGTGGATTGTATTGAATTACAACACCTTACACACAAATTACAAGATTACAAAAAATTACAAAATAGAAAATTGCAGCAAAAATAGAAAACAGACACCTCTACAGGTCACAATCAACACAAAACACTGCTCTCATAATGACATACACTAAAAAAAAAATGAGCATATAGCACATGACTACAAGAATAGACCGTCCGACTCATATGGGTTAGAGTAACCCAACAAAGAAAGTAAGAAAGAAAGAAAGAACAGCCATCCTACCATACATCTCCGTTTGCTCGCAAGCACGAGATACACGCAAGCCGCATAGCCACAATTCTCAATTCAGAACCGTATTATAGTTACAGCAAAGAAGAATAACTTAAAAGGCAACAAATACCGGACAAAAAAGTGCCTGCTCCTCTCCGGAGCAGGCACTTAATCCGCTTTACGCCATCAAAAACCGGCGCAGAGAGTATGTTATTCAATTACTATTTTCTGCGCGCCTCGGGCTGTTACAACGACATACACGCCCTTTGAAAGCATTGGCATACCAGCCTTCTCGCCGCCATAGACCTTAACACCAGAGATACCATAGACCTCGCACCAGTCGCCATCTGCAATAATCTCGTCAATTCCTGTTGACAGGAGTGCCACTTCCATATAATCAGAGAAAGCCGATGAAGCGTCGCCATCCGAAGCCTTTACTCTATAACGGTACACAGAGCCCTCTTCAAGATTCTTGAACTCATAACTTGTAGCAACAGTTGTAACAGTAGATACAAGCTCTCTCTTAATTGAAGTCGTCAGAGCGATGTCAAGATTGTCGATATTAGCGCGGTTCGATTTTGTTGAATTGTATGTATATATAGCTACATAAAAATCACCATCAACATCTGCGGCCGACGAAATTTTCTTTCCAGCTACTGTTATATCAAAATCCTCGCTTGCAATTATCTCCTCGTTGACATCGTAATACTCAACTGTAACCACCACACCATTGTCCTTACTACTATTATAAAGCGAAGCATCCAATGTAGTAACCACACTGCCGGTAGCCTCAAACCATGGGGTCAATACACAGCCACCATTCTTTGCCGAGCCAATGCGAAGCACACCATTCTCACTATACACATTAGCACATAACCAACCTGTTGAAGACATATAACTATCAATAGTCTCGTCAGACAATTCAGTATTGCCCACAGTACAATTCATGAAATCCTCACTGAGCAACACCTCCTTGTCACCTGCACCACTTGCTGCACTAGACTGCTTGTAGAGTTCAACAGTATACTCTGTCGCATCCTCCAGAGCCTCCCAGTTCGCTACAAACGATGTACTTGTTACACCTGTTGCAGAAAGAGCCTTAGGCACACCGGAAAAGACACCATCCAAAAAGTTGAACGAAATAATGTCATTCTGGTACTTGATGTTGGTAATAGGCTTGTTCATGTAACCGCCTGTATAAACCTTTGCAGCAGGGATTGATGTATTAGTCAGTTCTGTATTACCGCTTGTTCCAGGCCACACGTCACCCTTGAGACTTGCCACAAATTGACTTGAATTGCTACTTGAATATGGCAACAACTCATTATCGGCAGGTATCAATGTATAGCGTGGGTGATTCTTTGTAGCATTGATGGTATTATTGTCCCACGCATATTTATTATAATCAACATGAATAACAAGCATACCGCTACCGAACAGATACTTATCCCAACTCTCCTGTTTGCGGTTCTCAAGAATATAATACTCATTGTTGTTGGCATCGTTCACCACCTTGTAGCCGACACCACCCTGAGTAAGCGGAAGCATTGAATAAGTATCCTTTGAGCTTATCTCAACCAACTCTCTCCAGCCGCACATATCTCTCTGGTATGCACTGTAGCCTACAGGAACATAACCCTCGGCAGCATAGTTGCCCTGGTCCATTACATCCCAATAGTCCATACCCCAGTTACCGCTCTCGTATGTGGTATCATAAATATCGTGCAAGCCAAGACAGTGTGAGAACTCGTGGCAGATAAGACCGATACCTGCCATTGTCTTGCCAATGCCAATCTTTGATTCTTTCTCCTCATTATATACAAGCTCACCGCTGCATGCGTATGTATCACACTTAACGCCATCAACGGTAATTGTGCCGGCCTGGGCACTGAGCTGCCACTGGTGTGGCCATACAGTATTTGCATCAGCACCATAAGACTCGGAATATCCGGCATAGATACAATAGATGAATTCCACCTCGCCGTCGCCGTTATTGTCACAGATTGAGAAGTCGAAACCTGCATTATTGGCCTTTTGGATACCCTCCTTGACCATATAAGTTGGTTTCTTGTCATCACCGCTACTGTCATTGCCGCCATAGTATGACATATTGTTGTCCAATGTTACAATGTCTGTCACAATGAAGTTCGGGCGGAACTTTCCGTCGGACTGCGCGATAAAATAATCGCGTGCACTACCAATGCTGTTGACAATCGCGTTCTCATATACATAATCCTTTGTATTGAGGATATTGTTGAAATCCTCCTTTGTATATGTAAACTTGGTATCCTTGAATTGCACCAACAGCACTGCAATGTTCACATCACCCTCGGGGACAATCTGCGAACCGGCCTTCTGCGCTGCAGCCTTGTACGCCATCGAACGCACACTGCTTGCCTTGGAAATATCGGCTCTCATTGCCGAAAGGTCAATGGTTGCGAGCAATTCCTTCTCGGCAGCACTGCGCTTTACACTGTTGTGGGCAAGACACTTTGTCGATACAAAACCTCCATTGCCGAAAGTCGCATAGTAGAAATTACCGTCAGCCTCCTTTATAAGTGGCATTCCGTCGGCAGTTGCATAGTAGTGCAAAGCCTCGTCACCGGTAAGAAGCACTGTCAGTTCTGTTCCGTCCGACTGCTTCACGGTAAACGGTTTGCGGTAGGCTGGCGCAGCAAAGCCCGAAAGCATCACGAAAACCACCACCAAAACCAATAAAAATCGTTTCATGTTTTTCATCCTTAAATTTACTTTATATACAAAGTATATATTTTTGCAAATTTAATATATTTTCCGTTACCGCGACACATGTGCGGTGCAAAATTCAACGAAAATCAGAAACAAAAAATGCAGAACGATCAGCTGGTTTTCGCATCCCCCTCTTTTTTATCCCTCGCTCCTACAAGATAAATACTCACACCAATAAGCAGCAAGGAGAGCAGAATTACAGGTTCAAACTTGTCGACACCAGTAATGAATGAAACCAACGAAGCAACAATCAGTGTCACATAACCATATATTGCAACAACCGTACTGCTCAGATATTTAAGGCCCACAGGAATGAGAAAATAGGTAATGACCGTTGGAAATATCAGCACGAATGCAAGCACCAGCAATGGCGTAGCCTTGACACCGTCCTCAAACATCGGTGCCGAGAAACCAACAATCCATGACACGACAAGTGCGACCACTGCACCCGAGGAAAAGGTATAGCGCAATATCGTTGTCCTTGACAGGTGCCCCACCATCCTTGCCGAGAATACAAGATACACTGCAGAAATGATTGAAGCTGCAATAGACAACACATTACCAAGCAAGGGTTTATCGGCAACATCGGCATCAGGTTCCGAGAGGATGCAGAGCAAAGCCCCGGCAAAGCCTACCGAAATACCAAGCAGCTTGCGCGCATCAATATTCTCATGAAAGATTACTGCCGATGCTATCACCACCCAAAGTGGCTGCATGGCATTGAATATGGCAAAACTCACCGGTGTGGTGTGACTCAGGCTAACGGCATAGAGCGACATATAGCCAAAGATACCGAAACCGCCAAGCATAAAGAGCTTGACCTTGTCGCTCCACACCACCGTTTCGGGCTTTGCAAATATACTCACAAGCCAAAATATTACCGCGCCAAAGACAAGTCGCAGGGTGACACACCCTATCGGGGCTATCCACAACGGCAACAGATAACCCATTGCATTCACATTCAAACCACTGAGCACCCTTGCGGTGAAAAGCGAAAGAGAACCTTTTGCGTAATTATTCATAACTCTTACTTCTGCTATTCCTGTACTTCCATATCAACAATAAAATAAGCAAAGCCACAAAACCCACCACTGCATTCAATGCAAACGGGAAGCGTTCGCCCTTCACACCCAGCAACTCCTGCACCCAATCAACGATGAACGGTGCAATTACTATTGCCACATAATTCATTGACATGAGCAATGCAAGCGCGTATGTAGCGCGTTGCGGTGATGCTGCCGATGCAGCCTTGTCATATATATAAGGCTGTGCCATGCCGTAACCGAAACCCGTCGCCACGCAACCGATTATCACAAACAGCAACGAACTGTTATAGAACACATCCAGCAACCCGAGCGCAATGAGCAGCATTGCCCAGATGAGAATATTACGTCCCAAGAAATCCACTATACGGTTTATAAACAGACCTGGCAACATCATTGCAACAAAGAATATCGAAGTCACTACACCAGCAACACCACTATCGTAGCCATACTCTCCAAGCAGGAACGGAAGGTTTATGCTCACAACCATAACAAGGTATGTAATTAACAAATAATAGAGCATGCACTTTACAAGCAGCGGATATTTGACCGAACCGCCACCCTGTATAGCATCACTACCCTGTTGAACGATAGACTTTTCGCCACGTTTGATTGCCGGGACAAGAAGTATAGAAACCACAGGCAAAAGATAGACCAGGAAAGGTAGACGCCATTGGATATCGGCAAGCCAGCCGGCAACAGCTGTTGCAACAACAAGAGTAATATTGGTTATCGCCGACACATATCCATACTGCCTGCTGCGCGCCTTGCCGCTGAAGAACATCGACACCAGCGAAGTGGAGAAAGGAATTATAATGCCGGCACCCACACCAAGCATCGCACTCACTGCAATCAGCTGCCCTATCGTGCCCGATACAAAGTATAAGGCACCGCTCAAAAGAAACAACCATAAACCAATGTACAGCAACTTGATATAGCCCACCTTGTTGCTTATATAACCGGCAAACAGGATGAAAGGAATTATAAGCAGCGAAGGCAATGTCGTGAGCAACTGCAAATCCAGATCTGTAGCCTTTGGAAATACCGTTGCAAGTTTCTCAAGTATCGGCGACACGGCAAGCCCCGGCAACGATGTCAGTGCCGCCACCGACCATATACCAAGCAGTGCCCAAACAGTTATGTACCCTTTGCCGGTATCAATGCCGGCAGCACCAAAGATTGTTCTTTTAGCATTCTCTTCATTTTTCATAATCAGAACTCCTTTTTTAAAAGACATATTCATAACAAGGAGAAGCGCGTAAAAGTTGCAACCTTAAAAAAATCAAAACCACGAACCATCGCACCGCAAGCAATGTTTGGAGAATAGAACGGTTCAAAAGCAACTGAATTATAAACCTTAAAAGACTAAAAAAATGAAACAGGAAAATTGTAAGACAACAGTGACCACATCAGTGTTCGGTTCAGAAGAGATGCTAAAAAGCGCACCTTGCGACAAAATACCGCAGCACCCCACCACCCCCGAAATTGCCTATAGAATGGTAAAGGACGAGACAATTGCCCAGACTCAGCCACGCCTTAACCTGGCAACATTCGTCACAACATACATGGACCCGTACGCCACCAAGCTAATGAACGATGCCATTGACATCAACTACATCGACGAGACCGAGTATCCCCGTGTCGCAGTCATGTGCGCCAAGTGCATCAACATCATCGCCAACCTGTGGAACAGCCCCGAGCAGGCCAAATGGAAGGCCGGTGCGCTGGGCATAGGTTCGAGCGAAGCCTGCATGCTTGGTGGCGTGGCAGCGTGGCAACGCTGGAAGAAACGCCGCACTGCCCAGGGTAAGCCATGCGACAAACCCAACTTTGTAATATCGGCAGCCTATCAGGTAGTATGGGAGAAATTCGCCCAGCTGTGGCAGATTGAGATGCGCACCGTGCCCCTCAGCAGCGAGAAACTCACCCTTGACCCAAAAGATGCCATTGCCATGTGCGACGAGAACACTATTTGCGTAGTTCCTATTATGGGTGTCACATGGACTGGCCTGAATGACGATGTTAAAGCCCTCAACGACGCGCTCGACGAGTACAACAAGAAGACCGGTTACGAGATTCCGATCCATGTCGATGCAGCATCGGGCGGTTTCATCATGCCATTCATCAACCCCACACTCGAATGGGACTTCCGCCTCAAATGGGTACTCTCCATCAGCACCAGTGGCCACAAGTACGGACTTGTATATCCCGGACTCGGTTGGGTAGTATGGAAAGACAAGAAATTCCTCCCCGACAGCATGTCATTCAGCGTCAACTATCTTGGTGCCGATGTGACACAGGTGGGCCTTAACTTCTCGCGCCCTGCAGCACAGATTCTTGGCCAGTACTACCAGTTCATCCGTCTTGGTTACGAAGGATACAAGGAGATACAGCACAACTCAATGGAGATTGCCAAGTACCTGCATAGCGAGATTGGCAAGATGAAGCCATTCAAGAATTACAGTAGCGAGGTGTGCAACCCACTATTCATTTGGGAGATGAAGCAAGAGCATGCAAAGCAGTGTAAATGGACACTTTATGATTTGCAGGACAAGCTTCGCCAGAACGGTTGGATGGTACCGGCATACACCTTGCCAAAGACACTCGAGACAACCATTGTCATGCGCATCGTAGTGCGCCAGGGATTCAGCCGCGACATGGCCGACCAGCTGCTCGGCGACATACAGGCAGCTGTGGCCGACCTCGAAAAGTTGCAATATCCCACACCGTCGCGCCTCAGCATTGAGAGCAACATCAAAGTGAAAGGTACAGTATACACCCACACGGGCAAGTAATATTTAATCAAAGAAACAGAATAGTTATGGACAGGGATAGAAGGATAACACGCGAGGAACTGAGAACAGCCCTCTATGAAGCTTACAGGCGTTTCAAAGGAAACACCGACGGCAAGAATGCCGACTACATACCCTACCTTGCCAATGTAGACAGCAACCTTTTTGGAATCGCTGTCTGCCTGAAGGACGGCGAGGTACTCACAGTGGGCGACTGCAACTACCGGTTCGGCATTGAGTCAATATCCAAAGTAGCCACAGCACTGCTGGTGCTCAAGGAGTACGGACCCGAAACAATCATCGATATGATTGGTGCAGACGCAACCGGAATGCCATTCAACTCAATACTCGCCATACTGCTCGAGAACGAGCACCCTTCTACCCCTTTGGTAAATGCAGGGGCTATATCTGCCGTGAGCATGGTTCGCCCGGTTGGCAACAGCCGCGGGAAGTGGGAATCGATATTACAGAATATCACCGAACTGTGCGGCAGCGAGCCTGAACTCATTGACGAACTCTACAGGTCCGAGAGCGTGAGTAACCACAACAACCGCGCCATCGCGTGGCTGCTGAAGAGTTACGACCGCATATACGACGATCCCGAAATGTCACTCGACCTCTACACCCGTCAATGCTCTCTTGGAGTGACCGCCACACAGTTATCGACTATGGCAGCAACCATCGCTTTCGGCGGATATAACCCTGTGACAAAAAGGAGAGTCTTCCCTGCCGCGCTCAGCGAGAAGACAACATCCATGATCGCAACTGTGGGAATGTATGAACAAACCGGCGACTGGATGTTCAGGACAGGCATACCTGCCAAATCAGGCGTGGGCGGCGGTATCATAGGTGTACTTCCCGGCATCTTTGGTATTGCCGCGTTCGCGCCGCCAATTGACAAGGCCGGCAACTCCGTGAAGGCACAACTTGCCATCCGCTACATCATGGAGGAGTTAAGACTCCACATCTTCAACGGCGAACGCGCAGTGATGGTAGAACACCAACCCGCTCCTGTATAAATGACAAAAGGATAGTTGTTAGAGTATCACTACAACAACTATCCCTATTTTGTAAAGGAATGGATAAAAAGATGAAGTTCAAGGCTTGCGAAGCCCGAAAAAGCACAGTTTACTTGAAGTAAATGAGCATTTTGAGGGCAAGCGTAACGACAAAAGAGACTTTTTAGTCAGCCTCTTTGTCATTTTAATCAATATACTTAACCTTTCCCATATCCCTTGGCTTCGCCTCGGGCTTCTCACCCTCGGGATAACCCATTGAAATACATAAAGAAAGTTCATAGCCCTCGCTGAAACCAAGTTTGGACAGCACCTGTTCGTTACCCTCGGCCATAAGTATATAACGCACCGGGCTACCCAGGCACACTGTGCCTACACCCATTGCATTGGCGGCAAGCATCATATTCTCGGCCATCAGGCCACAGTCGTATGCAGAAAAATCATACACCTTGTCACGGGCAATGAACACCCACACAGGAGCATTATAGAAACAACCCGCAGCACGCTCGCCGCCAACGGTTGCCATCAAAGCCCTAATCTCATTCTGCAACTCGGGATTCTCCACCACGCGCACCTCCCACGACTGCTTGTTCTGTCCGTTCGGTGCATTGATGCCACACTCCATAATCCGGTTCAGCACCTCGCGAGGCACAGCCTGCTGCTTGTAGTTCCTTATACTGCGGCGCGACATCATATTATCAATAACCGCCGCGCTTTTGCATTCACTCTTTTCCATACACTCCTTTTTTTCACACTCTGTGGCACACTCGCCACCACCATTACACTCTTTCTTGTCGGTTGAAGAACCGCCACATGCCACAGCCGCCACCAATGACAGGCTGCAGACAACTGTTCTGAATAGTTTCATAGGCTCTACTTATTTCTTGAGGAAGCAGGTCTTGAGCACAATACTGCTGCCATCGATTTTACAATCAACCTCCTCCGGGTTCTCTGTGAGGCGGATGCTTTTCACCTTTGTTCCGCGCTTGATCACCATTGACGAACCCTTCACCTTGAGGTCCTTAATCACAGTCACGGCATCACCGTCGAAAAGTTCGGCACCGTTGCTGTCCTTTGCAACATCGGTTGTCTCCTCGGCTGTGTCGTCGGCACTGAATTCATGGGCACAGTCGGGGCACACATAGAGCATGCCATCGAAATATGTGTATTCACTGTTACACTTGGGGCATTTTGGAATTTCAGTCATATCAATATCAATTTAGAATTTATGCGAAGATAGTGACAAATGAGCAAAATATAAAACTTGTGCCAACATTTCACCCTACCGACCTATTAAAAAAGAGAATCATTTTCGTTTCTGTTCGTAACGGCATAGAACTTACCGCTTTCGGTAGGAAAAACTACTCCATCTCGAACTCTATCTGTGCCGCAAGGTCATATCCCTCCTGGTACAGCGCGAGCAGTTTGTTGACATCGCGTTCTATGCGGCCAACCTCGACCGGCTTCACCGGGCGCAGAACCTCTACCCTGCCTTCGCGCTCCATTGTCTCAACAAGCTCCATCTGGGCATTATACATTGCGTTGCGGCCACGGATGGCGTCCTTCACATTATGGTATTTGCGGTAGAAAAAGAAAGGAACCTTTGTAGCCTTTTGTGGCTTGCGGTATCCATAGTTGCGTGTAAGGATTACAAGGTTGTTGTCATATCCCTGTGACATGGCACGCTCAATGGGTATGGAATCGGTAATACCACCATCGAGCATAGGCTCGCCATCGACATAAGCAATGGGGCAAACGAACGGCAGGCTGCTCGATGCCTTCACAATTTCAATCACGCGCTTGGGGTTTGTCTTCTCCTCGAAATAGCATGCTTTGCCGGTCTTGCAGCTTGTGGTGACCATCTCGAAATGTTCGGGACTGCTTGCCAGTTTGTCATAGTCATATGGGCTTATCTCCTCGGGGAACTTGTGGAACAGCAAATCAAAATCCATTATGTTGCCTTTTGTAATTAGGTGCTTGAGACCAATATACTTGTACTCCTTAAGCAGGTCAATATCGGCATATTTGGCACGACCACGCTGGTTCGACATGTAGGACAAGCCGTTGCATGCACCTGCGCTCACACCAATTACATAAGGAAAGCGTATTCCCCTATCCATGAAGTTGTCAAGCACTCCAATAGTAAAAATGCCACGCATTCCACCACCTTCGAGTATGAGTCCCGATTTTTCCGTTATTTTGAATTTCTTTTTCTCCATGGTGCAAATTTAATCATTTATGCGATTAAAATGAACAAAAGACAACATTTAATTTTCGTTTTTTTGCAATAATTACCACGCACGGGGCGTGCATTATGGTGCAAAATGGTTATCTTCGCCGGCATAACACAAATATTGAAGACTATGAAAAAGATATTCCTTTCTATTTTTGCTCTTGGCATGCTTTTCACTACCGGAGCAAACGCACAGAGCGACAATGCCGGAAATGACCAGGTGACTGTATATGAGCACGATTACATTGTAAAGGTTGGCGATATAGCCCCCGACTTCACATTGCAGATGACCGACGGCACGACATTCACCCTGTCCGAGCAACGCGGCAAGGTAGTGATGCTGCAATTCACGGCCGGCTGGTGCGGTATATGCCGTGCCGAGATGCCTCACATTGAGCGCGACATTTGGCAACCTCACAAAGAGAACAAGGATTTTGTCCTTGTGGGCATTGACCGCGAGGAGACACTCGAAGAGATACTACCTTTCATTGAGCAGGTGGGCACCACCTACCCCATTGCCATGGACACCGACGCCGATGTGTTCTCGATGTATGCCCTGCGCAATTCGGGAATCACACGCAACATCCTCATTGACCGCGACGGCAAGATTGTGATGCTCACACGCAAGTTCAAGCAGGATGAGTTCGCTGCACTGGTGGAGAAGATAAATGCAATGCTAGCCGAGTAAGAATATTTCCAAGCCTCTACTACCCCATGGGAATTGGAGTGATGATAGTGATTTCTATTCATGTGAGGAGAAAGGCGACAAAGTAAAATCAGTTTTTTTGACAGAAGTACAAAAGAACAAAAAGATGCTATACTATTTCAACCACAAAGTTCAAACTTATCTGTGATGCAGATATGATATTGGAATTAAAATCCAAATATAAAGAGTGGAAATCAGCATAAAAAGGAAAACTTGTTCTCATTTTTAATACTGATTACCACTTTTTTTTTGTCCCAAAATTTTGGGACAAAATATCTGCATCGTAGAAAAGCCTTATGTTCTTATGTCTTTTAAATAAATCATAGACTTTATTATGTGTAAAAAAATCGCGGGACTTTCAGAAAATCCCGCGATTTAATCTTACTTGACGCAGATTATCTACGCAAGCCGAACTTTGGTATTATTCCTCGAATCCGTTAGGATTGTTCTTCTGCCAGTTCCAACTGTCGCGGCACATCTCCTCAATACCGAACTCAGCCTTCCAACCGAGTTCTGCCTCAGCCTTTGCAGGGTTACAGTAGCAAGTAGCGATGTCACCCGGACGGCGTGGCTTGATAGCGTAAGGAACGGGAACACCGTTAGCCTTCTCAAATGCCTTAACTACATCGAGCACTGAATAACCGTGGCCTGTACCAATGTTGTAGATTGCGATACCCTTGTTGGCAACGATAGCCTTCAAAGCAGCAACGTGAGCACGTGCAAGGTCAACTACGTGGATGTAGTCGCGTACACCTGTACCGTCGTGTGTGTCATAGTCGTCACCGAATACACCAAGCTCGGCACGCTTGCCTACTGCAGTCTGTGTGATGTAAGGCATCAAGTTGTTAGGAATACCGTTAGGGTTCTCACCGATTGTACCGCTCTTGTGGGCACCGATTGGGTTGAAGTAACGCAACAGAACAATGTTCCACTCGTTGTCGGCCTTCTGGATATCCATCAAAACCTCCTCGAGCATAGACTTTGTCTGACCGTAAGGATTTGTGCAGTGGCCTTTTGGGCACTCCTCTGTGATAGGTATGATAGCAGGGTCGCCATATACTGTTGCACTTGAAGAGAAAATCATATTCTTGCAACCGTTCTTGCGCATTACATCAACAAGCACGAATGTACCGTTCATATTGTTCTCATAGTACTCAAGTGGCTTTGCGCAGCTCTCGCCCACAGCCTTCAAGCCAGCGAAGTGGATACAAGCATCGAACTTGTGCTCGTCGAACACCTTCTGCAAACCTTCGCGGTCACGGATATCTACCTTGTAGAAAGGAACCTCCTTGCCAATAATTTTGGCAACGCGCTTCAAAGAAATAGGAGACGAGTTGTCAAGGTTGTCAACTACAACAGCCTCATGGCCTGCCTCTGTGAGTTCAATCAAGGTGTGGCTTCCAATGAAACCTGCACCACCGGTCAATAGGATTTTCATTTTCTTTATATTTTTAAGAAGTTAATGCTCTAAGCACACAATTTCTGCAAATTTAATACATTTTATCCAATAGCAAAATAATCGGGTTAAAATATTAGCAATATTAAAAAATGCAAGAACGAAGCACAACGATACACTTGACCGCAGTCAAAATATTACATAAAACAAAATATTACATAAAAAACTCGTCTAAAATTTGTTATAACGAATTATAAAACTAATTTTGCGTTGTCTCATGCCGATAGTTGATTGCTTCAGAAGCGAACAACGGATGGGTGGGACAAGACATATTAAAAAGGCGTTTACTACGCTTTGGTTTTGACACATCGAAACTTCGCAACTTTTGAATTGTAAGTTAAAAACAAAGCAACAGTGAATGCCCCTTGGGTGTGTTATACACATATTCCAAATACAGTGTAGCCATTGATGTATCCTTATATCATTTGCAAACATTGGATTATTGGTTGTGTTATACATATCGGCGTGGGGCTTCGCGTTGCTCGTTTCTACTTACAAGGTAATGCGAAGACCTCGATGTGTGGAGCGAGCGACAGTGCAAGGCTTCACGCTTTTTTATGTGTGTACAGGATACTTTTTTCAATCAGCATGGAAGCCGGCTGGTATACACAAACACAATAGGCATGAACACAATAACCCAAAACCCCTATCGCGCAATTGGTGTGTTTGCTAACTCAAAAACGAAAGAAAGGGTTGCTAACATCAATAGGATCAAGGCATTCATCAAAGTAAACAAGAATACAGAGTTTCCACTAGACTTAAAGATTGTTCTACCTGAGATTAACCGCTCATTAGAAGATGTAAACAATGCCGAAGCGAACCTAACGCTTCCTAATGACCAGGTCAAATATGCCCAATTTTGGTTCATTAACGAGACGTCGTTTGATGAAATTGCATTTAACCATCTTTACGCAGGAGACATTACAAAAGCACTTGAAATTTGGAGCAAGAAGGATAACTTGTCTTCCTTGCATAACCGCATTGTCATTTTTCTTGCAAACAATGATTTTCAAAAGGCAATACCACTAGCTGAAAGATTCTATACTGAGTATGGAACAGCATTCATAGGCTCCATTGCCGACAATAGCAATTTAGATTCAGAAACAATTGAATTCAACTTTGTAGATGCATTATGTAAAGAATTTGGATTGAAGAACATAATGCCTCACATATCTAAAAAAGAATGGAAGGCACATCTTTCATCACAAGCAATCACGCCGATTATCGAAAAACTGCAATCAGCTGTAGAAATAGCGAAGACTTCTAAAGGAAAAACACCAAAGGAAAGATATAATGCAGGTACCAAATTAGTCAACGAAACAAAAAAACTTTTAAAGAACTTGCGAGAATTCGTATCTACGACAGACTTACAGTATCAAATGATTGCAGATAAAGTTGGTCTCGAAGTATTGCAATGTGGTATTGACTATTACAATGGTTCTGACGATGACGATGCAGCACACAAAGCAATGCCTTTACAGCGGTATGCACTCTCAGTCGTAGTGGGTAAAATGGCTAAAGACAGATGTAATGAAAATGTAAAAATCCTAAAGAAGATAATAGACGAGTTGCCGCCTAAAGAGATTATTGCAGAAGACAAAGCCATTAAAGATGAACTGCGAAAGTTTTGTCAGTTACCAGATGAGATTTCGTATTCATTCACATTGCTAAACAACACAAAGCCGCATTTGGAAAGCATGAAACTTAAATTGGGCGAATACAACTCATATTATCTGAAAGTTTCAACTCTAGTTGTAGGTAACGCTTTGAGCAATCTAATAGAGGAGGTTAACAATACACAAAATGACCCAAGTTTCAAAATAAATCTATACACAAACAGAGCGCAGGCATTGTCAAAGCTAAAAAGAGTCGTAAAATCAGCATGGGAAGCGACAAAGTTTATGGATACTTTTGACATGGAGGCTGAATTCAGAGACAAAAGATATTCTCAGAACAAAGAATCTTTAAAACGTTTGTGTTACCAATTAGACATACCTACATCTGTTGGAGAAAAAGTATCTAAAGGTTTTGGAACTGTAAATGATGCAACAGGCGGATGTTTGGTATATATCGCTGCTGTAATTTTGATAGGATTAATTGGTGAAATTATTTCAGCAATATTTTAATCACAGAACATCAACCGAATTTATAAGAAAATAATATGAAAAAAGAATTATTTATTTTGTACCTATGTATATTTGGTACCAGTTTTGCTTTTTCACAGAAAAAGGATAATATAAAAATAAACCCTGAAGATTTTGAAAAGGTAAAAGTTGAACTACAAAAACAATTCGAAGTTCAAGAGCAACTTTATTTAGAGATTGAGTCGCTAAATGAGAAGATTGCGACTTTATCAAGCGAAAATATAATTTTAAAGGAGGGGGCTTCCATCATTAAATCAGATTTGCAGAAGCTAACATCAGAGTCAAACAATTCTGACAAAGAATTATCCAAAAAGATTGACAAGAAATTCTCTAAATTATCACAGGAATACAACTGTTTAAAAGATAGTATTTCTGCAACAAGAAAGGATTTGCAGAATTCTATGATTGAGTTAGAAAGTAAATTGTCTACTAAGTTGGAGAATCAATACAATGTTATTGAATGCAAACAAAAAGCAGACAATGACACTTTAAAAAATGAGCTAAGTAAAACAAACAAGAGTATTGGTAACACCCAAGATGAATTATCAAGTCAGGGTTCTACAAGTATTATCATTGCAGCGGTATTGGTTGTAATCATAGCTACCCTAGCCTTTTTACTTTCAAGAAAAATCAAGCAAGGAAATAACGGCATTGACGAAATCAAAAAAGCACAGGATGCACTCCGAAAAGCTCATATTGCAATGCAAGAAGAATCCATTAAACTTGACAATAAGTTATTGGAGATTGCAGAGAAACAGTTGACAGTGACTCCAATCAAAAAAGAGGAAAACGATATGGATCATTCATTGGCTCTAAAAGTAGCTGATGAAATTGTACGAATTGAGACCAATCTCTCACGAATGGATGCTAGTGTTAAGGGATACAAACAACTATCAAAAGCAGTTGAGCGCATCAAAAATAATTTCTACGCAAATGGCTATGAAATTGTAGATATGTTGGGTAAAAAGTACACACAAGGCATGAAAGCCGCCGTCACATTTATAACAGATGAAACACTTAACGAGGGAGAACAAATTATTACTAAAATAATAAAACCGCAGATAAATTATAAGAACGAAATGATTCAGGCGGCACAAATAGAAGTAAGTCAAGCAGAATAATTAAATATATATGTATTATGGCAAGAATTAAAATTGATTATGGTATAGACCTTGGCACAACAAACTCTGCAATATGCAGAATGGAAAAGGGTGAACCTATTGTAATTAAAACAGATGTATTGAAAGATACAATGCCTTCGTGTGTTTCATTCACTAAAAAGAAAAGTGTGAAAGCCGGAGATTCTGCGTTTAATGATATGAAGAGTGACAAAAGGCGCGCTTCAAAAGCTGGACATAAAGGAACATCCAATGCGTATGTAGAATTCAAAAGAACAATGGCGACAAATACTCTTTACAATAGTTCATTCATGGAACGCAGTTTTTCTTCTGAGGAACTATCTGCCGAAGTTCTTAAAACACTAAAATCATTTGTTACTGATGAAAATGTAACATCTGTCGTAATTACAGTTCCTGCCAAGTTTACAGTAAACCAAAAGACTGCAACAATGGAAGCTGCCACACTAGCTGGATTTGCGAAATGTGAACTACTACAGGAACCTATTGCAGCAGCTATGGCCTATGGCTTGACTACCGAATCCAAGAATGGTATTTGGATGGTCTTTGACTTTGGTGGTGGAACATTCGATGCTGCATTATTAAAGGTTGAGGACGGCATTATGCAAGTATTTGACACTGAAGGTGACAACTATCTTGGAGGCAAAAACCTTGATTACGCAATCGTTGACAACATCATCATTCCGTACTTGATGGAGAAATACAACCTTGAAGAAACAATGGCAGACGCAGACAAGAAACAGATTCTCAGAGATGCGATGAAAACATATGCCGAGGATGTTAAGAATCAACTTTCATTCAAAGAAAAAGAGGATATATTATCGAATCTTGGAGATCTTGGAGAAGACGAAGATGGAGAGGAAATAGAACTTGACATTACCATAACACAAAAAGAATTGTTTGATGTAATGCGTCCACATTTTCAGAAAGCAGTTGACATCTGCAAGAACTTGGCAAAACGCAACAACTTGACTTCTGAACAGATAGACAAACTTATTCTTGTTGGTGGTCCAACGCACTCTCCGCTAATCCGTCAAATGCTAAAAGAGCAGATTACACCAAATGTTGATACATCTATCGACCCTATGACAGCTGTAGCAACCGGAGCGGCATTATATGCCTCAACTATAGATGCTGTAGTTAAAGAGGAGGATGTAGAAATCGGTACAATCATGTTGGAAATCGGATACGAATCCACCTCTGTTGAAACAACAGAATGGATAAGCGCAAAACTTGCGCCAAACTCATCCATTGACAAAGTATGGGTTGAATTGGTAAGAAGTGATAAGGCTTGGTCAAGTGGCAAAATGGAGATTGATGCATCCGGTAATGTGATTGAAGCAAACCTTCTTGAATCAAAGCCTAATTCTTTCTCAATTGTTGCCTACGATGGTAAAGGTAACCAAATCCCCTGCTTCCCTAAAGAAATAACAATAATACAAGGTTCAAAGGTTGGAGCAGCTCCACTACCCTATAATATTGGAATAGCAACCTGGAGTGATGGCAAGCAGCGCCCTGTATTCAGAATGGCAAAAGGACTTGAAAAGAACAAACCATTACCCGCTATTGGAGTTGTTAACGATTTGAAAACCACGAGCCAATTACGTCCTGGAATTGAAAGCGATACTCTTAAAATACCCGTGTATCAAGTTGATGATTTTTCTGAGGCTGAAGGCCGTAGCGCATATCTCTACGAACATGTAGCTGATGTTATTATAACAGGAGATGATATTGACACCTTAATTCCTGCAGATAGTTCAGTTGATGTTACTTTGAAAGTTGACACATCGGAGCAAATGCAACTTGAGGTACACTTTGCAAGCAGTGATACAACTGTTGAAAAAACACTCGATACCAGCAAGAAACAATCAATAAATGAAGCAGAAGAAACAATCAAGAAAGAATTTAAAGAAGCGCAAAAAAGTATTGACAAACTTGAGAGTGAAGGCATAAATGTAGAGGAACTTAAAAAAGATTTGGATTTTGTAAAAGAGGAAGCTAAAAATAGTTCTGAGAGCAAAGCTGTATTGCAACATCTTAAAGAGGTTCTTCGCAAAATAGAAGAGCGAGATGAAAAAACCGAATGGGAGCGCATTGAAACAGAATTAAGAGAAAAATTCGACAAACTAGAAAAGGCGCAAAAGGATTTGGGAGATGAAAAAACCGCAAGGATTGTTGAACAACTCCGCAAACAGACTGACCAGGTTATAAGAACAAAAGATGTCAAGATTGGAAGAGCCACATTAGATGACATCAGCAGTCTGTTTATACACCTGACACTACTCTATCAATGTATTGGATTCATTGAGCACTACAATAGAAATTTCAACAATATCCGTTGGAGAGATTCGTCACGGGCACGCCAACTTCTGAACAGAGGTTTGGACGAAATTAACAACCAGCCCACAACAGATAAACTACATCCAATTGTATGTAGCATCATAGAACTTATGCCAAGAGAAGAGGTTGAAAAAGCCGACGGTCTATTGAAATAAAGGGTATATGTTATACAATAAGAATGATAAAATAAACAATTACACAGTGGTGTTTCCGCACAAGCAGGGTTCTTATGCGGAAACCTATCGTGTAAAAGACGCGACAGGGAAAACGCGCTTTCTTAAACTGATTGACTACACAAAGCTAAATAGGCATCAAGTAGATGACGAAGGCAATGTTGTTGAGATTGCAATCTCCAAGCTGTTGAAACATCAGAATTTATGTAAGTTTATAGAAGAAAGGACTTTGATGGTAGACGGTAAACAAAGGATTTTCTTTGTTACAGAATTTGTTAGTGGCGAGACTCTTGCACAACAAGTGGCAAGGGAAGGTTGCATGACTGTATATGATGTCAAAAAGATTGCAAATGCAGTTTTGTCGGCGTTGGATTTTCTCCATAACCTACAAACACCAGTTGTACACGGCGAAGTTACAATTCAAAACATAATGCTCGACCTTGTAAGTGGGTACGAAAACTTAAAACTCATAGACATGGGGCATTCAAGATTCGTAAACCAAAAACCGGCAAAACCAGATTTGAGTGAACTAAATCCATTCTATTTGGCACCGGAGAGGTTTTCGGGAGTATACAACATTCAATCAGATATTTATTCGGTTGGAGTAATAATGTGGTACCTGTTGTTCGGAGAACTACCATGGTTTATAGACACCTCTAGAGTTGCTGGTGACAAAATAGACGCAATACTTGAAGAGCGCAGGAAAGGACTTAAAGTTCCTCAATTTGATATTTTTGAATTGGATGACCAATTACTGAACACTATTATGAAAGCTCTACAATACGATGCTGAGAAGAGATTTCATAGTGCTCAGGAGTTTATCCAAGCTATAAACGGAGAAATCAAAGTTGGGCCACAAGAATTCAGCAAGGAATCCTCTTGTGAATTAAAGGGAAAAAGGACAAGTGAAAATAGTTCTCATTTATCAAAACGCGTTGATGGTCCTGGTTTTGCAGCAATTGCAGGTATGGATGAGCTTAAGCAGATGATGCGTGAAGAGGTTATCGAACCACTCAACAACCCAGAAGAGTATAAGCAATATGGCATCAGTATTCCCAATGGTATGTTGTTATATGGTCCACCTGGATGTGGCAAAACATTTTTCGCTAAGCATTTTGCCGAAGAGGTAGGTTTTAATTTTATGGAAATCACCCCCTCTACATTAAGAAGCAGATACATCAACGCAACCCAAGAAAACATTGCCAAAATGTTTAAAGAGGCGGAAGAGAATGCACCTACAATTATCTTTATTGATGAGATTGATGACTTGCTTAAAGATAGGTCTATTGCTGATGACAAAGGGATGTCGGGTATAAATGAATTCCTTGCCCAAATGGACAGGACTGGAGAAAAAGGGATATTTATAATTGGCGCTACAAACAAACCGGATATATTGGACAGCGCGATAATGAGATCAGGAAGATTTGATAAAAAATACTTTATAGGTAACCCAAACAGAGAAGCCCGCACAGCCTTATTTAAATTACACTTAGAATCTCGTCCATACGACTTTGGAATAGACTACGAGACCTTGGCCGACAAAACTGAAGGATATGTATCTGCCGACATTCAACTAATAGTGAACAATGCTGCCAGAGTTGCAATAAAAGCACGAAGCAAAATAACAATGGAACTATTAGTTAATGAAATAGGCAGGGTACGCCCTTCTATAAATAAACAAGAGTTAATCAAATATCAAAAGTTAAAGTTGCAAATAGAAGGTGGTAAGGAACCTACAAGCAACACGAACAATGATAGACCTAGAATCGGATTCTTTTAAAAACAAATAATACCATGAAAACAGAAGAATTATATCTAAAAACAATCTTTTGCTGTATGTCTTGCGACGGAGAAATCGCAGGGGAAGAGATTGAAATGGTTAAAAGTTTCTGCTTAAACGATGATACTTTTAAAGAAATCGAAGTAGAAAAAACTCTCAACCAATGGATTAAAGAAATAAACGATGAAGGTTCAACATTCCTTAAAAGATATCTCAATGATATGACAAATATTGATTTGAGTAAAAAAGAGGAATTGAAGATTATTGATTTTGCAATCAAGATTATTGAAGCAGACAACAAAATTGAATACTCAGAAATCAAGTTCTTCAAGAAGATAAGGGCAACCTTAGCTGTATCTGACGAAGACATACTTGAAATACATCCAGACAAAGAAGACTATCTATTGCCTGATATTTGTCAAACAGACGATTTTACACTAGACAATTTTGCCTATTCCGAAATTAAGTTTAACTAAACATGAGATGCAAGTCAATTGACTTGCATCTCATGTTTAGTTTATCACAACGTTACTATTCCTTCGAGAACGAATAAGGTGCATCTTCGGCGGCTGTGCCGCGTGAATGGTTGGGGATGTCACTCATCTGCAGCTTTATCCTTGCGCCGTTCATAAGGGTTCTGTAGGTCAGGTAGTTGTGAGTATATTCCTTGCCGTTAACCTTCATCCTTGATATATATACATTTCCGGCGCTGTTATCCTTGGCATCGATGACAATGCTCTTGCCATTCTCGAGATGCACGGTTGCGCGTTCAAAGAGCGGCGAACCAAGCACATATTCATTGCTTGCAGGGCACACCGGGTAGAATCCCAAAGCCGAGAACACATACCAGGCAGATGTTTGCCCGTTGTCCTCGTCGCCACAGTAGCCGTCGGGGGTCGGGGTATACATGCGTGTCATCACCTCGCGCACCCTACCCTGCGCCTTCCATGGCTCGCCGGCATAGTTATAGAGGTATATCATGTGCTGCGCGGGCTGGTTTCCATGAGCATAGTTACCCATGTTCATCACGGTCATCTCGCGTATCTCGTGGATTGGGAAGCCATAGTAGCTGTCGTCGTAATGCGGCGGTGTTGTAAACACTGAATCCAACATCTGCACGAACTTTCTATTGCCGCCCATGAGGTCTATGAGTCCCTGCACATCGTGGAACACCGACCATGTGTAGTGCCAGCTGTTGCCCTCAGTGAAATTTCCGCCCCATTTGAGTGGAGAGAAGTTATCCTCGAAAGCACCGTCGCTCTTGCGTCCACACATGAGGTTATACTCTTTGTTGAAGAGATTGCGATAGTTCATTGCTCGCTTCTCGAGCAAGGCAATTTCGCTTTGTGGGCGGCCGAGTCTCTTTGCTACTTGCAGAATACACCAGTCGTTATAGGCATACTCCAATGTTCGTGCTGCATTCTCATGTATTCCTGCATCGCATGGAACATAGCCCAAGCGGTTGTATAGTTCGTGCCCCAAACGGCCTGTCGATGACACCGTTGAATGGACATTGTTTGTACCGTGCAGCAAGCCCTCATATAGCAGTGCTGTATCGTCAACTGCAATGCCTTTTACAAGAGCATCGGCAAGCACCGATGCCGAGTTGTTGCCCACCATGCAGCCACGGTGTCCGGGGCTTGCCCACTCGGGGAAGAAACCGCTCTCGCGGTAGGTATTCAACAGGCCGGCCTGTATCTCCTCGTTCACCGACGGGTATACAAGATTAAGCAATGGGAACAATGAGCGGAATGTATCCCAGAAGCCGGTGTCGGTGTACATATATCCCGGCAATACCTCTCCATTGTAAGGGCTGTAATGTACAGTTTCGCCATTCTCTGTCACCTCGTAGAACTTGCGTGGGAAGAGCAACGAGCGGTAAAGACAACTGTAGAACATGCGCTTGTTGTCAACATCATCACCCTCTACCTCAATGCATCCAAGAACATCGTTCCACCTTGCACGCCCGGCATCGACAAGAGCATCGAACTCGCTATCGCCCAGTTCGCGCAGATTAACCTCGGCCTGCTCGGGGCTTATGAATGACGATGCCACGCGTGCATGCACCACCTCGCCGCGCTGTGTCTTGAAACCAATGACAGCACCTGTGTGGTCGGCAGTCTGCTGCATTTCTTCTCCGTTGAGTCGCATGGGTGCTGTTGAACCGTCGTGCGAGAATGTTGCAGTGTATTCAAACGGTTTGTCAAACACAACCACAAAGTAGTTGCGGAAGCCATCCGGCACTCCCCCGCTGTTGCGTGTGGAGTAACCAATAATCTTCTTCTCGTCAGGTATCACCTTTATATATGAGCCATTGTTGTGGGCATCAATAGCCACAAACGACTCACCCTGCGGAAAAGTAAAGCGAAACATAGCAGCTCTGTCGGTTGGTGTCAACTCGGTTACGATGTCATAGTCGGCCAAATAGACCTTATAATAATGCGGCATCGACACTTCACCCTTGTGCGAGAACCAGCTCGCACGCTTTGCCTCGTCAACCACAGGCTTGCCGCTCATTGGCATAATGGTGAATTCGCCATAGTCATTTATCCACGGGCTTGGCTGATGGGTCTGCTCAAAACCATAGATTTTGTTTGCCGTGTAGGTATACTGCCACCCGTCACCCATCTTGGCGGTGCGTGGTGTCCAGAAATTCATGCCCCACGGCATGGCTGTTGCAGGATAGGTGTTGCCTGCCGAGAGTTCGAACGACGACTGCGTGCCAATCAAGGGATTCACATAGCCAACAAAATCCTTTTCCTGTGCATTTGCCATTGTGGCGATGAACAGGAAAGCAAGTGTAAGTATGTTGTAAATGTGTATTTTCATAAAAGATCTGACTTTGAGTTTGTGTCATCTTGAACAGAAGTGAAGGATCTTTGAGTCTTGTTTAAAGATACTTCTCTACGCTCAGTATGACAAATGCAATCTTTGAGGTTTATTCTGTGGTAAAATTAGCGTTTTCTTTTCAAAAAAGAGCCCATACAACTAAAATAATTGCTCAAAAACAAACAAGTTAAGCAAAAAAGTATTACCTTTGCGCCGCTAATACGAGATATTGGCTAACTCAAATCATTAACCATTAAAAACTATTTAAAAAAATGGCAACAAAAATCAGACTTCAGAGAAGAGGCCACAAGCACTATGCCTTCTACTCTATCGTGATTGCAGATTCGAGATCTCCACGTGATGGAAAGTTCACCGAGAAGCTCGGTACTTACAACCCTAACACAAACCCTGCAGCTGTAGAGTTGAACTTCGAGCGCGCATTGTGGTGGGTTAACAACGGTGCTACTCCAACCGACACTGTACGCAACATCCTTTCACGCGAGGGCGTGTACATGATGAAGCACCTCCAGGGCGGTGTTAAGAAGGGTGCATTTGACGAGGCTGCTGCTCAGGCTAAATTCGAGGCTTGGAAGAACGCTAAGGTAAATGCTCTCAACGGTATCAAGAGCGCAGAGGAGCAGGCTAAGCGTGACGACAAGAAGGCTCGCTTGGAGGCAGAGAAAGAGGTTAACGCAGCTATTGCAAAGAAGGTTGCTGAGAAGAAGGCAGCTGAGGCTCTTGCAAAGGCTGAGGCAGAGGCTGCTGCTAACGCAGAGGCTACTGAGACTCCTGCAGAGGAGGCTGCTGAGGCATAAGAAACAGTTTAAATTTCTTTCAAAAGAGATATTTATATTCCGCGAGTTAAACTTCGCTTTTCAGGTTCTTTATTGCCTGTTTTTCCCTTTTTTGCAGTTGCATAGTTACTATGCGCCATTTAAAAATGAAAAAACATTTCAATAAAGCCCTCTGAAAATCAAAGGAAATAAATTAAAACAGTTTCTTTTTTGCGAGACACTCTTTGCAGTAATGCTCACGATAATCCCGTCGACCACCAGGTTGGCGGGATTTTTCGTAGAGAGAAGTGAAAAGCAATCGATTCTTCCATATTTGCCTTTTCGCCTTTGTGGCCCTTTTAGGCATTGTAAAATATGCATACCCAAATGCAAATTCAATGTTTTTCACACCCAATGTTTTGCTCATAGCGGTTTTTGGACTATTTTCGCATTATAAATATAAAGTATAATGAAAAAAGCACCATACTTGATACTTGTACTTGCCTTGTTCACCTCATTGTTTTCAAGTTGCGGCGAGGACAGGACACATGAGTATTACGAAAAGACCGAGGAGAACCAATGGACCTATTCAAAGATGAAGGAGGTCTATCTGTGGCGCGACAAAATAACAGAGCCAAAGCGCACAACATTCTTCTCAACCACAAAAAAGTTCTTTAATTCGCTGATATATAGCGGCGACAAGGTATCATATTTCACCGACACGATATCGGCCGGCAGTTACGGTGTAACATTCACCGTTATGCGCGACCCCATCGGAGTGCGTCCAAGCAAGGTATATGCACTTGCACTCATGGTCGAACCGGGTTCGCCTGCCGACATTGCAGGTGTCAAACGCGGAACATGGATTTCATCGGTTGGCGGCTATGCATTCACAACAACCAAATACTCAATGCTGCAATCGGGTGGCAACACAAACCTTGTAACTGAGATAATAGAGTTTGACGACGAGACACAGGAATACTATTGGGAAGCCGGTGACACACTGCAGATGGACGCATCGGTCAACTACACCGAAAAGGCACTCTACCTTGACAGCATCTACACGGTGCGTTCAAAGAACATCGGTTATCTTGTACTCAACAACTTCAACGGCGACGATTTCACACAGCAGACACAGGATGCCCTGCAACGTCTTGCCGATGGTGATGCCGACGAAATTATCATAGACTTGCGATACTGTAGTGGCGGTTCTATTGCCAACGCAGCCTCTTTGGCAAGTTCATTTGTTACAAGTGAACTGCACGGCACTACATTCTGTATGCTTGCCGACGCCGACGGGGAGATTGACACCACATATTGCTACACACAACAACAGACATCGCTCGATGACAAGAAACTATATCTTATAATAGGTAACCAAACAACAGGTGTGGCAGAGCTTTTCGCTACAGCGTTGAACAAATCACTGCCAATGTATGACTTGTTGACCTTTGGAGCAAAGAGTGCCGGCGCGAATGTGATGACCGAAAAGTTCGAATCACCCTACGGTTTCTCAATTAATCCCGCGACAAACCAGCTGTTGCTTGCCGACAGCACATTGTTGCAGGCAATGACACCCGACTATTCCGTGAACGAACTGGAACAGCCGGTGATGGTGTACCCACTGGGCTGCGAACAGGAACAGATGCTATACAGCATCTTCTACCTTACAAGCAACGGCATGTTGCCCGGCGATAGAAGCAGCGACAACACGCCTGTAATCCGCAAGGAGTGCAAGGATTTTACAAGATAAGCATATATACATATTCAAGCCCTGTAGGTGACTGATTGAATTCAGCCACCTACTTTTTTATAACCTTTTTTTAAATTATAACCTAAACACAAAAAGGCCTTGCTGTGTTATCTCCTTGAATAACTTAAAAACAGCAATGCAATGAAAAGGTTTCTATTGTTTATCGTGGCTGCTGCCACACTCACATTTTCGGCCTGCGAGTCAAAAGGCAAGCCTGCACCACTGCCAAACGGAATGGTAATTGAGGAAGACAGCATTTACTTTGTAAATGATTCCACAATGGCCGATGCCCAGACATTCATCTTCGAAGGCACATCCCCCATGGACGGCAATGCAATTGCCGATGTGATACTTGCCGTGAGTACCGTCAACCTTAACAGCGACGGAACATACACCATCACTACCGACTATGTCGACGAAGGCATAGCAACACAGAACGACAACGGCGACGCGTTGATATTGGTTGGCATGAATGACAGCACCGCAACAATCATTGAGCTTGTATCGGCCAACAATGCTATGCAACCTCTTACTTTCATAATGATGGAGGACAGTTCACTCGTGAAGGTTGACAGCGTTGGCAAGCCCGCCAGCAACAACCCAAACCACAAGTTGAATTTAATTAAGTGATTAACCCGAAAACGGAATTAGTATGAAAAAGATTTCATCCTTGGCACTTGCCGTGGCATGTGCGCTTATAATGTCGTGTCAAAAGGACCCCGACACCGACAAGTTGGACGGTAGCTACCTTGTCTACACCAATTATGACACCGGTACCGATTTCAAGTCCATAAACAGTTTCTATGTCATAGACAGTATTCTCATCATTGACAACAGCGAAAAGAGTATCTATTGGAACAACGGCAACTCGCAAAAGATTGTTAATGCCTTCGAGGCACAACTAGCCACAGCAGGCTACAGCGAATCCGAGAGCATAGAGAATGCCGATGTAGTATTGCAGCTCAGCTATGTCAACAATACCTACTATTTCACCGCCTACAACCCCGGGCCATGGTGGAACACCTATCCGGGATACTGGAACTGGGGCGGTTGGGGATGGTACTACCCCTACTCTTTCTCATATAGTTACAGTACTGGTTCAATCATTGGAGAGCTCGTTGACACCAATGCGCCTACTCCATTGAACGACAAGCTGACAGTTGTATGGAACACCTACATATGCGGGTTGCTCAATGGCAACAACTTGAGCCTGTCGCGCACAATGGAGGCAATTGAGCAGGCATTCGTACAATCGCCCTACCTGAAGAAATAACTTAGTTGTCCAACTCATCAATAAAACAATGAATATGAAAAGTATAAGAAAACTTTGTTATACTGCGTTCTTGTTTGCCATCATGAGCATCCCTACACAGGGCAAGGCGCAAATGTCACTCGACAGTTATTTCAATGTCGACTGGCAGTTCAACATCCCCGTTGACAACAGTTTCTCCAACGGAGCAAGCGGATGGGGAATGAACTTTGAAGGCGGATACTATCTCACCCCGGACATTGCAGTCGGCGGTTTCATAAGTTTCCACACCAACAACGAGTATTTCTCGCGCCGCACCATACACCTCTCCAACACTCTATCAATGAACAGCGACCAGCAGCACCAGATGTTCACGCTGCCATTTGGTGCACTCGTCCGTTACCGTTTCATCGAGGCCGATTTCCAGCCATACGCTGCAGTGAAGTTGGGAGCGTGCTACTCCGAATTCAACAATTACTATTACATTTTCCTCACAGGACAGGATCGTTGGGGATTCTTTGTCTCCCCCGAGATTGGATTCAACTGGTACCCGTGGCCCAACGGACTGGGACTGCACATGGCAATATACTACAGCTTTGCCACCAACAAGTGCAATGTAATGAGCTACTCGCAAGATGGGTTGAATAATCTTGGATTCAGATTGGGTATAGCATTCTAAGAAGTTGCTAAAAAGTGCCTGAGATAAAACAAAGATGGTGACTGATTTTTTTCAGCCACCATCTTGTTCTTAATGAAATGAATAAAAAGTAAAATTCAAGGCTTGCGAAGACCTGAAAACCGGAGTTTACTTGAAGTAAATGAGGATTTTCAGGGCAAGCATAACGAAGAAGTTTGCTTTTTAGTCATTTTATTCTGCGGGTGTCATACTCACCTCAATATAGTTGCCCTGGTCAAGGATATACTTTGCCAACAGGCGGATATCCTCGGCTGTGATGCTGTTTACAAGGTCGGTATATCCATCGTAGGTGTTCTTGCCCTCGAAATAGTAGCTGTAGAGCCAGTTCATCCAAGAACCGTTCTTCTTCTGCTTCTCCTCGAACGACTTGAGCATGTAGCTGCGCGCCTTCTCTACGTGCTCGCTTACAGGACCTTCGGCTGCCATCTTCTCAAACTGCTTGATGATGATTGCAAGGAGCTCCTCGCGGCGGTCGGGCGACATCTTGAAGTTGATGTTGAGCGAGTACTGGTTCTCGGGCTCGGCAGCGATAGAACCCTGAACGCCGACACCGTAAGTACCACCCTCTTTCTCACGAACCTCCTCGGTGTAGACGATGTTGAGCACCTGGTTCAGGAAACTCATTGTGAGGATGTTCTTGAGTGATGGTTCAATGTCGCCGGTGTATGTTACAACCTGTGTGCCGGTTGGGGTTTCCATCTTGTTCTTGAAGTTGTTCTTGTAGATACCCTTACGTGACTCTACGGGTGAAGCAACAATCTCCTCGACGCGGCCGTTGCATGGCAAAGCACCGATGTAACGCTCGACAAGCGGTTTCAAAGCCTCGAGGTCTATGTTACCTACAATGAAGAATGTGTAGCCTGTGGCATCGCTTGTTCTCTCGCGGTAAATCTCGAGAACGCGGTCATAGTCGACCTTGTCAACATCCTCGGCAAGCAATGGCATTACACGTGGATGGTTGTCGTAGAGAGCCTTCACAAGTGTGTCGCTGAGTGCTGTGTTGGGGTTGAGATTCCTGTCCTTGAGGTTGTTGCGCATGCGCGATGTGAGTGACTCAAATGCCTTCTCGTCCTTGCGTGGCTGTGTGAACTTGAGGTACATGAGCTGGAACATCTCCTCAAGGTCTTTAGTTGAACAGCCTGCATTTATAACATCGTAGAGTGAACCGCTGCCAACATTGGCACTTGCTGTGCTGCCCGACAGTTTCTTGTTGAGCTGCATTGCGTCGAACACGCCGTAACCTCCGGCGGGAACAAGTGCCGAGAGCATGGCAATGTTCAAGCGGTCACTGTCGGCATAACGGTTAGTACCACCAATCTTATAGCCTGCGAGTGAAATCTTGTCGGCCTGGAAATCGGTTGACTTTACAATAACCTTAATGCCGTTCTCCAGTGTCCACACGGTTGAGCCCCACTTGCCTTCCTGGGTGTTGGCAACCTTGCATCCTGTTGGAACCTCTGCAAGCAACGGTGCATCTACAGCGTTGTCCTCGTATGCCGATATTCTTGCATTCTGAATCATCTTCTGCAACATCTCAATGTCCTCGATGCCGGGATATACAACACCCTCCTTCTCGGGAGCGAATGAAACAACTACTTTGTTGTCATCGCGGAAAAGTGATGGGATAACTGCATTTACCTCCTCGAGAGTAATGGCATTTACAATCTCTTTAGAGAGCTCATACTCCACTGTCGGGTCCATGAGGCTGCTGTTGTCGAGGAAGTGTCTTACGCAGAGCTCAACATAGTATCCGCTGGTGCGCTTATCACGCTCGGCATACCATGTCTCGTTTCCTGCGAGTGACTGCTCCTTGATGCGCTGCAACTCCGATTCGGTAAAACCGAAACGACGTGCTCTCTCAACCTCGGTGAGCACGAATGGAACGGCTTCCATCATCTGCTCGGGCTTGCAGGTTATTGCAATTGTGAATGCCTTCTTTGTCTGTGCAACGCCAAAATCGTTGTAGCCTATGCCCGCACCCATGTATGGAGGGTTCTCGCGGCTTGCAATCTCGCGGAAACGCATGTTCAGGAGCGCTGTGGCAACCGATTTCAGATAGCTGTCATACTGGTACTCTCTGGTGTTGCGCATCTCGCGTGGTGCAGCATCGTGCTTGTACATGATTTGCAGCATGTAGTTCTGCTGCTCCTTGTCAATCTGCTGTGAGAAGATAGGCTCCTTGTTGTCCTCAACAGGGAAATATACGCGCTCGGCAGGTTTCTTTGCCTTCTTTATCTGCTTGAAGATTTTCTTCACCTTCTTCTCCATGTCATCCACGTCGATGTCACCCACGATGATGATACCCTGGAGGTCGGGGCGATACCACTTCTCGTAGTAGTCGCGCAAAGCCTGGTAAGGGAAGTTGTCAACCACTTCCATAATGCCTATCGGCAAGCGGCTGCCATATCTGCTGCCTGGAAAGATATCTGCAAGCATGCGCTCCTGCATACGCATCATTGCGCTGTTGCGTCCACGCCACTCCTCATGAATTACACCGCGTTCGCTGTCAATTTCCTCTTCATCGAGCGTAAGGCCGTCGGCCCAGTCGTGCAGAATCCAGAGACAAGAGTCAATTGCGCCCTCTACATTCACAGGAACATTGTCAATGTTATACACGGTCTCGTCGATTGAGGTGTAGGCATTGAGGTCGGCACCGAACTTCACGCCAATGCTCTCGAGGTAGTTGATCATTGACTTGCCGGGGAAATGCTTTGTTCCATTGAAACACATGTGCTCAAGGAAGTGAGCCAAACCGCGCTGGTGCTCCTCTTCCTGGATAGAACCCACCTTCTGTGCAATGTAGAAATTCACCAGGTTCTCGGGGTTGTCATTGTGACGGATGTAGTAGGTAATGCCGTTCTTCAGCTTACCAACCCTGATTGTCGGGTCTAAAGGCAACTGCTTGCCATCCTTCGCAGCCGACACAGGCAGGCTGAAAGCAATGGCAACAATGACCAATAGCAGAATTTTAATGTACTTCTTCATTGATAAATGCTTATAATGTTAATACTGTTTTTCTAATAGGTCACAAAAATAACAAAATAAGCAATAGGTTAATAATCCGTTTGTTGTTTTTTACTTCCAGTAAAAGACTTTATGCGGTTAAAATAAGGGCTGCAGCGCAAATGGAGAGCTGTCACCATGTGCGGCACGGAAGAGCAACTCGTCAACAATTTCTTCGTCGTTCCACCTTAGCTTTGAATTGAAAATTTCAAAGCATTTACTGAACATTCCTGCCTCGCGGTAAAGCTCCATCTTTTCAAATGAAGAGATGCTATCACCACCCTTTTTTAATAATTCAAGGATACATTTTATATAGAAACGGCTATCAATGGGAGAGATCTTTTTGGTTTGCGTTCCCGAATGGCGACGGTAACGGTCATTAAAGGCTCGCACAATCTCCCAAAGAAGTTGCACGCAACGTTCGTCCTCCAACTCACCAATATACTCAAACTGATGATAAGCCTCCTGTAAATCGTGGAAATGATAGAATTTGGGATTGTTCTCCACACCCATGGCATTACCCTGGGCAAGGTAATCGTCAAGCCACATATAATTTCCTGTTATATGCGATTTCTGAACAATAGAGGATTCTCGTGCAACACCGTCAACTCTGCCGTCAGACCACTGGGTGCAACTATTACGACAAAGACTTGTTGTGCTTATACGAGATGAATTAATTTGCTGATGAATAAAATCGCACGCTGTGTTTTCAGGCTTTTCCATGATACAAGTTCCTTTAAATGTTAAAAAACGCAAAATTTCGCTGGTTTTTCGTGATATTTACCGTTTCTTTGACTCTTAAACCAATGAACAGTAATTCTCCACGCTTAATAACAATTTTAAAGGACAAATTGTTTTGCCGGAACAGTTATTTAACAAACAGCGCGGTACTATTCACCAACTTGTTTTTGTCTCGGTACCGCCAAGTAACCTTATCACCAACAAGCAAAGAATAGTCCGCGCTTATACAGCGTGAACAGTCCCCTACTTGTTCTCGGTGACAAAATCTTGGCGGGTTTCAGACAAAGAGAACAAGAGCAGAAAGCTCAAACATTTTTATATTTCCAATTTTATAACGCTATGTTTTACCCCATTACATAAATAATGACACAGGACAAAAAAAAGAGCGTTTTTTATTTCATAAGCTATACTTAATTAAAAACAAACAATCTTTTTTGTGCGCATGTTTCCACACACATCTGCAAATGTAATATATTTTTCACTAAATCCTCTCATTTATCGGTCCAATTCTTTAAAGATGTAGCCTATGGTTTATTCAGACTTTCTCACTATTTTTGAGACGAACTTGAAAATCTACGGCACTCGCATTGAAAAATATTGAAGCAAGCTTCATATTTCTCGCTCGTTTGTTACTATTTTTGCAAAAGACAAAACTTATTGAAAAATGATACGATTTGATTCTGATTACATAGAGGGTGCTCACCCTTCAATACTGGAGGCTCTGGCCAACACAAATTTTGAACAACATGTAGGTTATGGATGCGACAGTTACTGCGATAAAGCACGCGAAATAATAAAGGAACATTGTGGCGACAGCACTCTTGGAGTGCAGTTCCTTGTTGGCGGAACACAGGCCAATGTAACTGTTATTGACGCCCTGCTCCATAGCTACCAAGGTGTTATCTCGGCCGATAGCGGACACATAAATGTACACGAGACCGGCGCGCCAGAGGCTACAGGACACAAAATAATTGCCCTGCCAAGCACCGATGGCCGTTTGTCACTCGAACAGATTGCCGAATGTTACCACAACCATTGGAACGACCACTCGCATGAACACACCGTGCAGCCGGGCATGGTCTATCTCTCATGCCCGGCCGAAAACGGGCTCATATACAGCAAGGCCGAACTCACAGCAATCTCGGAGTTCTGCCACCAGCATGGTCTCTACCTCTTTGTCGATGGCGCACGCCTGGGATATGGACTCTGCGCTCAATGCTGCGACATAACCCTTGCCGACCTGGCGCGCCTTTGCGATGTCTTTTACATTGGCGGAACAAAGGTGGGAGCACTCTTTGGCGAGGCTGTAGTCTTTAAGGGAGAGGAGATGCACCGCAGTTTCCGCTATGCAATAAAACAGCATGGTGGCATGCTTGCTAAGGGCCGCTTGCTCGGCATCCAGTTCGAGCAGTTGCTGAAAGGCGGCAACGACTGTCTCTACTTCAAGCTAGCAAGACACGCGAATGAAATGGCGGCAAAGATACGCAAGGCTTTTGAGAGCAAAGGCATCCAGATGTGGATAGACTCGCCCACAAACATGCAGTTCCCGCTACTGACAAAGGAACAGCAGGCAATTCTGGGAACAAAGTATATCCCTGAGTTCTGGGGCAAGTATGACGGCGAACGCGATATCGTTCGTTTTTGTACCAGTTGGGCAACCCGTCCCGAAAATGTTAAGCAACTCTGCAACGACATTGCAAACATGTTATAAAAAGTTGAAATACAATGGAAAACGAGCGAATAGATAAAGTATTGAATTATCTCAATGAGAATGGTTTTGAATACTCTTGGTACACCCACCCCGAGGCACCCACAATTGAAATTGCACGCCAACATTGGAAACAGGATGGTTCAAAGCATTGCAAGAACCTCTTCTTCCGCAACCACAAAGGCAACCGCCACTATCTTGTAGTGCTCGACTGCGAGCGCGACCTTGACATACATGACCTTGAGAAACGCCTACATCAGGGCAAACTCTCGTTTGCATCACCACAGCGTATGGAAAAATACCTTGGTCTGCAACCAGGCTCGGTATCACCATTCGGTCTCATAAACGATACTGAGAACCATGTACACCTGTTCATGGATAAAAACCTGAAGGATGAAACTACATTAAGTTTTCACCCCAACGACAACCATGCAACAGTTGTCATCGGGGTGAATGAGTTCATGCGTTACCTTGATGTTGTAGGTAACAGTTTTGAGTTTATCGAGTTGTATGACAAGTAATTATTGAGAGCCGTACTTATTCTCTATTTCTTCAAGATACTTGTTCAGATCCTTGACGGGACGGAATGGTTCTACAATCTCCAAATCTGTATTTATAATGGCATAGACCTCTTTCGCATCTTTAGTGGAAAAATCTCCGCCATAGATGTTTCCGTAGTATGCACTGCAAGGTTCCAACTCCCAATAGATGGCACAGTATCCTTTGTTGAAACCATAGCAGGTTCCTATTTCCTTGTGTCGGATTGCTTTATCCCTGGCGTTAGATAGAGCACTGCTATTTCTTGCAAACAGCTCGTTTATTGACTTATAGTCTATTTCTGTATCATCTACCAACAATAGGTTTTTGTATCGATTAATTATTTCCTGAAAAGAGTTTCCTTTGTCTATGTCAAAGTTTTTAGAGATTTTGCGTATCTTGCCAGTCTTTGTGTTTGCGAGATACAAATCTAGGTGATGGGGGCGGAAAAAAGCCATGCCATCCCCTATCATTAATCCGCTATAGCCTTCCAGTTCGGGATAGCCAACAACTTTACATTCTCCTCCGGTACAAATGAACCTGACTGATTTTTTCCTAAAAAAGCACATATTCTACAATTATATATATGAATATTTAAGGAGGCCAAACAGCCTCCTTAAATATTTAATTACTGATGCACATCACGCAACAGGTCATTCACAGTCTTCACGGGGTTGAAAGTGATGAGCGGCACTTCGACGAATATTGTGTTCCAGTCGCTCATTGCTCCGTTCCACAGACCCGGGAGTTCCATTGCCTTGAGTTCGCGGCCACCCTTTGACTTGTGAGAGATGAAGCCGGTGTTCTTGTCGACATACTTGGGCAAGTCGAACTTCTCGCCTTTATAGTTCTTGACCGCACATACAAGGTCAACGGGGTTGAAGTGTGTGCCATTCTCGAACATGGCTTTGGCATCGGCATTCGCCATGTCTATCTGCGAACTCTCAAGAATCTGCAATGATACTGTTCCGTCGTTGTTGTATGCAAGGAATGGACCGCCACCTGGCTCGCCCACATTCTTTACCATGCCGCACACGCGCATAGGGCGGTTGAACTTCTTGCGCAGATAGAGTACCAACTCGCAATCTTCCATGTGCTTGATGTCGCTGTTGCGGCACTGCAGGTTCTGCTGCAGGAAGCGTATCATCTCCTCTACCTGCTCATGGGTGTATTTACCGCTGTCAATCAGACGCAGATACTCGAACACCTTCTCCTGTGTCTTTACAAGAATACCTGCAAGCAGTTTCTTGTATGTAACAGTATCGGGTTTCAAGCGGTCGGGAACGACATTGTCAATATTCTTTATGAAGATGACATCGGCATCAATATCATTAAGATTCTCAATGAGCGCACCATGACCACCAGGGCGGAATACCAAAGTTCCGTTCTCACGGAAAGGTGTGTTGTCGGCATTTGCTGCAATTGTATCGGTACTCTGTTTTTGCTCCGAGAATGAGATTTCATATTTGACATTGAAGAGTTCCTCATAGTAGGCCTTTCTCTCTGCTACCAACTCCTCAAAAAGTACCTTGTGATTGGGTGAAACGGTAAAGTGAAGCCTCACCACCCCGTTTGTACCAGCATAGAGAGCACCCTCGACGAAATGTTCCTCGGCCGATGTGCGGGCTGCATCATCGTATGTGTGGAACTTGAGCAGTCCCTTGGGCAATGAACCGTAGTTCATGCCGGTAAAATCGAGAAGGTTGAAGACAACATCCTTGTATTGTCCCTTCTCAACAAGTTCCTTGATGGATAATTTCTTGTTGTTTATACACATTTCATTCAAGTCACCATAGAAAGCGAACTTCTCAATGTTCTCAAAAAACATCTTCTCAAAAGTTGTTGTGGGAACATCATAGTCGGCACTGAGAAATGAGAACAAGTCTTTGAACATGCGGCTTGCAGCGCCCGATGCCGGAACGAATTTGAGAATAGCCTTTCCGCTCGCGCAGTAGTTGTCCCAAGCCTTCAGATATTCTTCTCTCTCCTGCTCTGTTGGAGCCAACACGCCCTTTTCTACTGTTGCAGCCTGCTGAAGTTTAAGGAATGGAAAACCAGTCTTGAAGGTCCTTAACTGTTCGGCAACTTGTTCGGCCGAAATACCTTTTTTCTCAAGATGTGCTTGATCTGCCTTGCTGATCATAATTATGTTAGTTTAAGTTAGTTTCTATTCAGCGAATGTATGAATTATTTCTATAAATGACAAAATTTATGCAGAAAAAAACTATCTTCGCAAAATAAACCAGGAAGTCTGATGATTATGGAGGAGATTTTGAAATTTACACCGGCCGAGCGTGAGATGGTCATTGAGACCT
>JAFOCD010000171.1 GCA_017381475.1 Bacteroidaceae bacterium | reverse complement strand
TCTGTCGCGTGGAATGAAAGTGGTGGCAACAGGGCACCCGATAACCATGCCCATTGGTGAGCAGATAAAGGGGCGCATGATGAATGTGACAGGTGCGTCAATCGACGGCCTTGGCAATCTCGACCGTGAGGGCGCATACCCCATACACCGTGATGCACCAAAGTTTGAGGAACTCTCTACAGTTCAGGAGGTTCTCTATACCGGTATAAAGGTTATTGACCTGCTTGAACCATACTGTAAGGGTGGAAAGATTGGACTTTTTGGCGGTGCCGGTGTTGGAAAGACCGTGTTGATAATGGAACTCATCAACAATATTGCCAAAGGATATAATGGTTATTCTGTTTTTGCAGGAGTGGGTGAGAGAACACGTGAGGGTAATGATTTGCTACGTGAGATGATTGACTCCAACGTTATCCGTTATGGCAATGAGTTCAAGAAAGACATGGAGAATGGTGGCTGGGATTTGTCAAAGGTGGATTTGTCAGAAGTCGCAAAATCGCAGGCAACATTGGTCTATGGACAGATGAACGAGCCTCCTGGTGCGCGCGCAGCCGTCGCATTGTCGGGCTTGACTGTTGCTGAGGCTTTCCGTGATGCTGGTGCAGCCGAAGGAAAGAGTAACGATGTGCTTTTCTTTATAGACAATATATTCCGTTTCACCCAGGCCGGTTCCGAGGTGTCGGCTTTGCTTGGCCGTATGCCTGGTTCTGTGGGTTATCAGCCGACATTGGCGAGTGAGATGGGAGCAATGCAAGAGCGCATTGCATCCACAATTCATGGCTCAATCACATCTGTACAGGCTGTATATGTTCCTGCAGATGACCTTACCGACCCGGCTCCGGCAACAACCTTTACGCATCTTGATGCAACAACAGTGCTCAGCCGCAAGATAGCTGAACTAGGTATCTATCCGGCAGTGGACCCTCTTGATTCTACATCGCGCATCCTTGATGCGAACATAGTTGGCAAGGAACATTATGATACTGCACAGAAGGTGAAGCAAATCCTGCAACGCAACAAGGAGTTGCAGGATATCATATCAATTCTTGGTATGGAGGAACTCTCGGACGAGGACCGCGTGACTGTAAATCGCGCACGTCGTGTGCAGCGTTTCCTCTCCCAACCATTTACTGTTGCAGAACAGTTTACAGGCGTCAAGGGCGTCATGGTTCCTATTGAGGAGACAATAAGAGGCTTCAATATGATTCTTGATGGTGAACTTGACCATTTGCCCGAACAGGCATTCCTGAACGTGGGCACCATTGACGAGGCCATAGAGAAGGGTAAGCATATTTTGGAACAATTGAAGTGATGCTATGGGTACAGGAGTTATTGAACTTGAGATTCTATCGCCGGACAAGACTCTGTTTGCCGGCAAGGTCTCACGCGTGCGTCTGCCTGGCGCGAAGGCTCCTTTTACAGTTCTTCCAGGTCATGCTCCTATAGTTTCGCTCCTGTGCAAGGGGACAATGATGTGGGTGATCAATGCTGAGGAACAGAAAGTTGCAATTGAGGGCGGTTTTGCCGAGGTCAAGGATGACAAGGTGACCGTTTGTATTGAATAAAGTATAAAATATGAACAAAACTAAAATTATATTGTGTTTGGGCGCTATCCTCCTGCTGATGGCAATAGTTGGAGAGTTGCTGCTTGGAGTCTTCTTTCCGGATTATGTGGGAAAAGCGCATCTGGTTGCGCCACCATTTTTCTTTGTGCTATATGCTGTTTCAATTGCAGTTGCTGCAAAACCTGGTGATTCTAAACATTTCGTGAAGCAGTACATGGCTTTCAAGACAATTAAACTAATGACATTGCTTGCAGCCATGCTTGCCTTTGGATTCATCTTCAGGGAACAGGCAAAAGGTGTATTGGTGAATTTTCTCGTATACAGTCTTGCCATGATTGTAGTGGAGAATGCATATGTGTTGTATAACAAAAAACGCTTGGCCAAATAAAAGATTATGAGGTGGGGAAAGTACATAATTTTCTTGTTGTTGCTGTTGCCATGTAAAATGGCTACTGCAACAGTGCCTTCTGCCGCCCAAGAGGAAAAGGAAATAGATGTAAAGAAGATAATCTTTGATCATGTCAAGGATTCCTATGAATGGCACATAGCCACCATAGGCGACAATCATGTTACAATTCCATTGCCTATAATTGTCTATTCATCCCGCACCGGTTGGGAGGTCTTTTTATCATCGGTTTTTCATGAACAGGAGGAGTATAAAGGCTTCAGAATTTCCGGGAGCGGAGTGAATGAGGGTAAACTGGTCGAACTTGATGCTGAGGGAAACGAACAAAGGCCAATGCTTGATCTTTCACTCACCAAGACAGTGGTGTCAGTGTTCATAATATCATTGATGCTGATATTTGTTGTATTGGGCGTTGCTCGCTGGTACAAGAAACGCTCGCCAAGTGACCCTGCTCCAAGAGGTTTTGTTGGTGCCATGGAGATGCTGATTGTTATGGTCGTGGACAATGTGATAAAACCCAACGTTGGCAAAACATACAAAAAGTACACATCATATTTGCTCACGGTCTTCTTCTTTATATTCTTTACCAACCTTATGGGATTGTTGCCAATCTTTCCTGGTGGCGCTAATGTAACGGGTAATATTGCTGTTTCACTTGCACTTGCACTATGTACTTTCATAGCGGTGAACTTGTTCGGTAACAAGGAGTATTACAAGGAGATATTCTGGCCCGATGTACCGGTGTGGCTCAAGCTTCCCGTTCCACTTATGCCCATTATAGAACTTGTTGGTGTGGTGGTAAAGCCATTCGCCTTGACAATACGACTTTTCGCAAACATTCTTGCAGGGCACACAGCCTTGCTTGCCTTTGTCTCAATAATATTCGTTACAATGGCGGTGAATGCATATATAGGCAGTACAATGACTGCAGTATCTGTCTTTTTCACCATTTTTATGAATGTACTGGAAATTTTGGTAGCTTTTATACAGGCATTTGTGTTTACAATGCTTTCATCGGTGTTCATTGGTCTTTCGCAACCAGAACACAGGAAAGCGAAACATTGAAGATGAATTTTTATTAACCTTTAAATATTGAATATTATGTTTTTGACTGTTTTTCTTGAAACTGCTGCATTTACAAACATGGGTGCTGCTTTTGCTGCTGTTATTGCAGTCTTTGGCGCTGCAATGGGTATCAGTCGTATTGGTTGTACAGCGCTTGAATCCATTGCTCGTCAGCCCGAGGCAGCTGGCGACATCAGGTCTAGTATGATTCTTTCGGCAGCTCTAATTGAGGGTGTTGCCATGTTTGCCATTGTGGTTTGCTTCCTTGTACTTTTCGTATAACGCTAAATTCAATAAAGAATGTCATTGCTATTGCCCGAAGCCGGTCTACTGTTCTGGATGCTACTCGCATTTGGAGTGGTATTTCTTGTGCTTTATAAATATGGTTTTCCGGTAATCACATCAATGATTGACGCCCGAAAACAATATATTGATGATGCACTCAATGACGCAAAGGAGGCCAAGGCCAGACTTGCGGGTATTGAAGAGGAGTGCAACGGGCTCATCAATGATGCGCGTGAGAACCAGGCGAAGATGCTTCGCGAAGCTGTTGCTGCAAAGGAGCAGATTATTACCGAGGCACGTGACAAGGCTGCAACCGAGACTGAGAAGATGATATCCGAGGCAAAGAAACAGATAGAGCGCGAGAGGGACGAGGCTTTGGACAGTATACGTACAGAGGTTGCCAAACTCTCAATTTCCATTGCCGAGAAAATTGTGCGCAAGGAACTTGGGGATAGTGACAGCCAACAGCGATATATTGATGAGCTTATTGATGAAACAATGAACGAGCGTAAAGAGTAACCAATGAACACAGGAGTAATTTCAATGCGTTATGCCAAGGCTCTTTTTGCCTATGCCAAGGAACAGGGTGTCGAGGATGTCATATATGGCAACATGCAGCAGCTCATGTATACCTTGCAGCATGTGAAAGAACTCAGTGAGGTCTTGGCAACCCCGTCACTCTCGGCCGACGAGCGTGTGGCATTGTTATGTTCTGCTGTTGACAGCTCACCTGTATACGAGCGCTTCATTCGCTTGGTGGTGAGTGAAGAGCGTGAACAATTGTTGGTTTTCATTGCGCATTGCTATGTATCACTTTATCGTAAGGCAAAGAATATCATTGCCATGACATTTACCACAGCACAGCCAGTCAATGAGTCTTTACGCGAAAAAATAACCGCAGCGGCATCCCGTGACGGTGCTATGGTGGAGTTGCACGATGTTGTAGACCCTGCCATAATAGGCGGATTCATCTGCGAGACGGAGACGCACCGCCTCGATGCGAGTGTAAGGCGTCAGCTTCGTGACATTGAAAAAGAGTTGGTTAAACAAAACAGAAAACTTGTCTAATGAACATTAAACCAAGTGAGGTTTCGGGTGTATTGCTCGAACAGTTGAGAGGCCTCAAGAACAAGATGAAGTATGAGGAGGTGGGAACTGTCCTCCAGGTAAGCGACGGTGTAGTGCGCATCTATGGTCTCTACAACGCCGAGGCCGAGGAACTTCTTGAGTTTGACAATGGCATAAAGGCTATTGTCATGAACCTCGAGGAGGACAATGTCGGTGCTGTGCTGCTTGGACCAACCGACAAGATCAAGGAGGGTATGACAGTGAAGCGTACCGGCCGTATTGCCTCAATAGATGTAAGCGATGCAATGCTTGGGCGTGTAATTACCCCGCTTGGTGAACCTCTCGACGGCAAGGGCAATATTGAGGGCGAGATGTGTGAGATGCCTCTCGACCGCAAGGCACCGGGTGTGATATTCCGTCAGCCAGTGACCGAACCTTTGCAGACAGGTCTTAAGTCAATTGACTCAATGATTCCTATTGGTCGTGGACAGCGTGAGCTCATAATCGGTGACCGTCAGACTGGCAAGACTGCAGTTGCTATTGATACCATACTGAACCAGCGTGCTGCCTACGAGGCCGGCAAGCCTGTATATTGTATCTATGTTGCTATTGGTCAGAAAGGGTCCACTGTTGCATCAATAGTGAACACCCTGCGCAAGTATGGTGCAATGGACTATACAATAGTTGTTGCTGCAACAGCTGCAGATACTGCTGCAATGCAGTATTATGCTCCAATGGCTGGTGCTGCAATAGGTGAGTATTTTCGCGACACCGGCCGTCACGCGCTTGTAGTGTATGATGATCTCTCAAAGCAGGCTGTGGCACATCGTGAGGTGTCGCTCATTCTGCGCCGTCCATCGGGTCGTGAGGCCTATCCCGGTGATGTGTTTTATCTGCATTCCCGTCTGCTTGAGCGTGCTGCAAGAATCATAAACCAGCAGGAGGTTGCCGAGAAGATGAACGACTTGCCGCCAAGCCTTGTCGGCAAAGTGAAGGGTGGCGGTTCACTCACAGCATTGCCAATTATTGAAACTCAAGCCGGTGATGTATCGGCATATATCCCCACCAATGTTATCTCCATTACCGATGGACAGATATACCTTGAGAGCGACCTGTTCAATCGTGGATTCCGTCCTGCTGTGAATGTGGGCATATCGGTTTCACGTGTTGGTGGTAACGCGCAGATCAAATCCATGAAGAGTGTTGCCGGAACATTGAAGATTGACCAGGCACAGTATCGCGAGCTCGAGTCGTTTGCCAAATTCGGAACAGATGTCGATGCCGTGACAATGATGATTATTGAACGTGGCCGTCGTACGAATGCCCTGCTTGTTCAGCCCCAGTATTCTCCAATGCCTGTTAGTGAACAGGTTGCGCTTCTTTACTGCGGTACAAAGAATCTTTTGCAGGATATACCAGTTGAAAAAGTCTCCGAGTTTGAGAACATTTTTCTTGATGTACTGCGTTCAAACTATAAGGATAAGGTCCTTGATCCTCTTGCAAACGGCTTGATAGATGCTACTGTCGGCGAACTGATAACAAAGGTTGCAGGCGAAGTAGTAATGTCGCTAAAACAATAAGAAAGATAAGGGTCTTGTATCATTTCGACAGAGCGAAGCGACGAGAGATCTCTCACGCATGGTACAAGATTGCAAACTTATAATAAGAAACAATGAACCTGAGAGAAGTAAGAGATAGAATAGCATCGGTAAAGAGTACGCAGAAGATAACTTCTGCCATGAAACTGGTCTCGTCGGCCAAGCTTCGCCGTGCCCAAAGTGCCGTTGAGGGAATGTTGCCATACAGCAACAGGCTTAATGCTCTTCTTGCCTCTTTTCTTCAGGGTACAAATGGTGTGATTAGCCCCTTTGCAACTGTGCGTCAGTGTAAAAAGGTGGTTCTGATAGCTGTTTCATCGAATACAGGTCTGTGTGGAACCTTCAATGCAAACATTGCCAACATGCTACGCGATGTTGTCCGTTCCTATGAGGCGAACGGAACAGAAATGGAAATATATACCATTGGCAAAAAGGTTTTCGATGCAACGAAAAAGCTTGGCTATACACCAAATGAGGAACTTATGGCGCAGGCAACCACTCCACAATATGGCGATGTAGCCAATGTGGTACGTGCGCTTATGGAACGTTTTGTTGCAGGTGAAATCGACAGGGTAGAGGTGGTGCATCCTCATTTCAGGTCTGCAGCAAAACAGGAATCGGTCTGCGATGTACTAATGCCAATTGACCTTGCGGCAGCAAGTGACAAGGTGACATTGGAAACTGATTATATAGTTGAACCGTCGCGCGAAGAACTTTTGTCGGCACTTGTGCCAAAAGTCATTGAGGTAAGGCTGTTCGCCGCGCTTCTTGATTCGGTTGCAGCCGAACATGCTGCACGTGTGCTTGCAATGCAGGTTGCCACCGACAATGCCAGTGATTTGATTTCTGAACTCACACTCGAATACAACAAAGGCCGCCAGCAGGCCATTACAAATGAATTGCTCGATATTGTCTCGGGCAGTGAAGCAAACAGATGATAATACATTCTTCATTATACGATTCGAGGCGAACTATTGTTCGCCTCGAATCGTATAAGCCTGCGCTTTACTCTTATTTGTCAATCCAATATGCGCAAGTTTACTTGCGTCTTATTCTTATTTGTATTGCCTCTTCTATTGGCTTGTCATTTATGAGGACCAGATAACCGCCACCGCCGGCGCCGGTAATCTTGTAACCCTTCACTTTGTCCTTGTACTCGTCAATAGCCTTAAGAACATGAGCTGAAACCATATTTGGGAACATGGCAATCTGTGCCTCGAACGATGCTATGCAGGCCTTTCCCCAAGCTGTTACATCTTTTGCAAGGAGTGCTTTCCAACAGTCATCGGCTGCATCGGCAAGCGCCTTTGCTCCTTCTTTGTCGATATGTGTGTCGGCAAGTACATCATAGTTGCTGTCGCGTGGTGCAAGGGGTACAAGCCACAGGTTCTTCTCAATGAAGTCGAGAATATCGTCCTCCTTTACGCTTTCGATATTCTCGGGCCAGTAGCCGCCGTCGTAGTTCAGGCGGTTAAGACCTGGCATTACAATGCCGATAGCGTCCTGTGAACCGCTGATGTAGGGGCTTCCGGGAGGGTTCTCGTAGCGGAAAACCATCTTTGCGAGTGTTTCGCGATCGCCATCGGGGATATCTACATGCCACATCTCAATAGCAGCCTTGCGAGATGATGTGCTCATGCCACTACGGTTGTTGAAATCGTAGTCGGGTTCAATGCAGATGGTGAGCACGGAACCGCTATGGTGCTTGCTCACGTATGGCTGATCCAACCAACCGCCTGCTAAGTCAATGCGGTAAGGTATTTTGCACTCCTGACGAAGCGCTGTTGTTGAGCGTGTGGGCAGACCGGCCTCGGGAATGCGGGTGCTGACAACAAGTTTAATGCCGTTTTCCTCACAGAAATGTTTCTTGCTCGGTGTGTAGCCGTCGCTGTTTACGAAAAAGATATCGGGTTTGAGGCGCTTTACATCCTCTTCAAAATCGAGCATGCCGCTTCCGCTGTTGATGAATGCATCCTTGACATAACGGATGGCTTTTACCATATAAAGGCGCTCCTGTTCGGTATTTATAGTCTTGCGGTCCTTTAGTTCGCGTATAGTGGCGTCAGAACCGATACCTACATAAAGGTCGCCGTATGTCGATGCTTCTTTGAAGAACGCTACATGCCCCGAGTGAAGCATGTCATAGCAACCTGTTACAAATACTTTCTTGCTCACGATTCTTTGTTGTTTTTTTTAATGTGACGGCAAGTACCTGATGTCGATACAGTAACAAATGATCCTGCCATAATATACAAAAGTAGGAATATTATTTGTCAATACAAATTTTGAGGGGCATAAAATGCCATTGAACGCTCAAATGCCGTTGTATGTAAGGGCAAGTGTGAGAATGCTCACCTTGCAGTCGCAGCTGCTCTTTATCGCGTTTGCACAGCTGCACAAGGTTGCTCCGGTTGTCAAAATATCATCCACCAAGAGGATGTGCTGCTTTTCCAACTCTTCAGGTTTGATAACAGTGAATATACCCTCAACATTTTCCCAGCGCTCGTCGCGGGTCTTGTGTGTCTGGGTCTCGTTTGCCTTTGTACGCTTAATCAAGCCGGTTGCTACCGGTATGCCGGTTTTTTCAGATATCCCACTGGCAATGTAATCACACTGGTTATACCCCCTCTTTCTAAGTTTCTTTTTAGACAATGGCAGTGGAACAATAAGTGTGATATCGTTGAAATAACCGCTCTCCAGAATATCGTCGGCAGCCATTGCGCCAAGACGCACACCAATTGGGGGCGCGTTGCGGTATTTCAGTTTGTGGATCAGTGCGTTGTAGGGAGAGCCCTTGCGGTAGTACATGAAGGATGTGGCACGTTCAATCTCCACCTTGCCCCAGAATGTCTTTTCTATCTCCTCCTTGTGGTGTGGTTCAATCTTTGGAAGTGTGCACAGGCAGTTGAGGCATATGTCACGTTCCTCACGTGACAGCACCTCACCACACACTGCGCAGTGGCGCGGAAAGATAAGATCCACGAGGTCAGAAATCCATTTCATCGCCTTTGTATTTTATAGTTGAGATTATGAGCGAGGGCTCGTAGCCACGGCTTGCAGCGTGGCGTATAATCTTCTGCTGTGTGGCAAAATCGTCCTTGCCTTTGAGCTCGCGGCGTTTAATCTCTATAACCTCCTTGAGTGATTGCATGTATGCCTCCTCGTCAATGTTTTCCAACGCCTCTTTTATATGCTCTTGTGGCAAATGCTTCTCCCTTAGTGCCGCGGTAATTTTTATGCGTCCCCAGCGGTTGAACTTTACCTTGTCGTTGACAAAAGCGCGGCAGTAGCGGCTCTCGTCAATGAATTTCTCCTCGATGAGCCTTGTAATGATTTTCTCCTGCTCGCCATGTGGCACACCCCATGCAGTGAGCTTTGTGCTCACCTCGCTAATGCAGCGTTCGCACAATGTGCAGTAGGCTGCAGCCTTGTTCAGTGCTTCACCGGGTGTGAGGGGCTTTTTCATTCACCTTTCAGTTTTCACTTTTCACCTTTGGTTTCACGGCTCTAATCATCCTGTCGTTGTCGGCAAAGTCCTTGCGCAATTCAATGCCTGTGTAACCGAGTGATTCAAGCATCTCTACAGTTTCTTTGCCGTGGGCGCGGTTAATCTCGAAATAGAGACGGCCGCCGGGTTTTAATATAGTCAAGCCTTTTTCGGCTATTGTGCGGTAGAATAGCAACGGGTCGTTGTCCGGTACGAATAGGGCAGTGTGGGGCTCCCAGTCGAGCACATTGGCGTGCATAGCCTCTTTCTCGTTCTCTTTTATATAAGGTGGGTTGCTTACGATAATGTCGAACTGCTCGCCGGTTGGTTGGTATGCCAGAATATCCACTTGCTCAAATGTGACAGCACAGCCATTGGCCTTGCTGTTCTCCGCTGCAACGGCAATGGCTTCGTGCGATATGTCCCATGCTGTTACCTTGCTTTGTGGCAGTTTGTGGGCAAGGCTCACAGCAATACAACCGCTGCCGGTGCCAATGTCAAGGATGCTCTCACAGCCTGTGGCTTCACTCGCAATCCATTCCACAAGTTCGCTTGTCTCGGGACGCGGAATGAGAGTTGCGGGGGTAACCTTGAACCTCAGGCCGCAAAAGTCACTGTAACTAAGAATGTACTGTATCGGCTCTTGCTTTTTTAGGCGTTCAATTGCGTTGTCAAGCAAGGCTTCCTGCTCGGCAGTGAGGGTGATGTTGTCTTTTAGAAAGTATGCCATTTGCGACACACCAAGCAACTCGGTTGTGATGATGCGCGTGAGGGCAGAAACTTCGCCGGCCGTGTAACATCCTGAGAGTCCTTCGCTTATCTGCTTGGCAATTGCTTTCATAATGCTTTAGCCGTTTATGGCGTTAAATAGTTTCTCCCACTCACCACAGAGTGCCTCTATTGATGGGAATACAAGGTTTGCGCCGGCTTGGCTCAACACCTCGTCCTTCAATGGGCCTGTGTTGGCAGCGACGGTGAAAAGACCTGCTGCAACGCCTGCTGTTACGCCAAGTGGGGCGTTTTCAACCACAATCACCTCGTCGGGGGCAAAACCGCCACGTTCAAGGGCTAAAAGATATGGGTCGGGGTAGGGCTTGCCACGCTTTACGTGGAAACTGCTTATGACGTGTCCCTCGGCAAAAAGTCCGGGGAAGTTGCTCTGTATGCGGTCGAGCAGTGTAGGGGTGCCACTGCCTGTTACAATCATAGGGGTGAGTCCGCACTCCTTTACCTTCTGCACCAGTTCCAGTGCGAATGGCATTCGTGGAGTGGGTGGGTAGGTGTCGAAGATGTCGCATTTTGCCTTGCAGAGCGCATCAATCTGCTCTGTTGTTGCGGGTTTGCCGAATTGTGCTAAGCTGGCGGTGTTGATGGTGTCGGCACCGGTGCGGCCTTCGTTCATATATACATCCTCGCGCGAGAAGTTGAAACCGGCGTCGGTCATTACACGCGACCAGGCGTCGGCATGGTAGGGCATGGAGTCGAACAGTACACCGTCCATGTCGAACAATACAGCACGCAACTGCAAGGCCTTGTGGCCTTGCAGTTGCTTATAATCTTGAATTGCTTTATTGTAATCCATTCTTACAGTCTTGCGCGGATTGCCTTGCTCTCCTCCTCGTAACCTGGTTTGTCAAGCAATGCGAACATGTTCTTCTTGTATGCCTCTACACCCGGCTGGTTGAATGGGTTAACGCCAAGTACATAACCGCTGATACCGCAGCCAATCTCAAAGAAGTAGAGAAGCTGGCCAATGTAGTATGCGTTGAGCTCAGGGATTGAGATGCGGATGTTGGGCACGCCACCGTCAACGTGTGCGAGCTGTGTACCGAGCTCGGCCATCTTGTTAACCTCATCAACATGCTTGCCAGCGAGGAAGTTGAGACCATCGAGGTTCTCCTCATCGCTTGGAACGGTGAGTGAGCTGTTTGGCTTCTCGATAGAGAGCACTGTCTCAAAGATTGTGCGCTCACCCTCCTGAATCCACTGACCCATTGAGTGGAGGTCGGTTGTGAAGTCAACAGATGCTGGGAAGATACCCTTGTTCTCCTTACCCTCGCTCTCGCCGTAGAGCTGCTTCCACCACTCGGATGTGAAGTGGAGCTTTGGCTGGTAGTTCACGAGAATCTCAATCTTCTTGCCATCGGCATAGAGTGCGTTGCGTGTAGCAGCGTACATTGCTGCAATGTTCTCCTCGAATGGAACCTCGGGAGCACAGTTCTTCTCCATGTCGGTTGCGCCCTGTACAAGTGCCTCGATGTCGAAGCTTGCAACTGCGATTGGCAACAAGCCTACCGGTGTGAGAACAGAGAAACGGCCACCTACATTGTCGGGGATGATGAAGCTCTTGTAACCCTCCTTGTTTGCTGTGATGCGTGCTGCACCCTTCACAGCGTCGGTGATGGCAACGATAACCTTGCTTGCCATCTCCTTGCCACGCTGGTCCTCGCACTGCTTCTTCAAGAGACGGAATGCAAGGGCGGTCTCGGTTGTTGTACCTGACTTAGAGATGTTGATTACACCGAACTTCTTGTCCTTGAGGTACTCTGTGAGCTCATAGAGGTAGTCCTCGCTGATGTTGTGACCTGCGAAGATGACGCGTGGGTTCTTGTTGTCGCCGATGAGGGCTGCAAAATTGTTGCTGAGTGCCTCGATAACGGCGCGTGCTCCAAGGTAGCTGCCGCCGATACCTGCAACAACCACTACCTCGCAGTTCTCGCGCAGTGTCTGTGCTGTAGCGTTGATGTCGGCGATGTGCTCCTTTGTAATTGATGATGGAAGGTGCAACCAGCCGAGGAAGTCGTTGCCTGGGAGTGAACCGTCCTCAAGAGCTGCCTGTGCGCGTTTTACCTGTGGCTCAAGAGCCATAATCTGCTCACGTGTTACAAAGCCTGTAACCTTGTCAATGTTCAAAGAGATATTTTTCATTGTTATTCTATTTTACTTGAATGAGTCTGTCAAAAGTTTGATTTCAATCACCGGTGAGATGCCCTCGTAGAGAATGTTATACACAGCGTCGATGATTGGGGTGTTTATGCGGTAGTGCTCATTAATTTCCTTGATGCACTTTGCTGCATAGTAACCCTCGGCAATCATCTCCATCTCAATCTGTGCGTTCTTCACTGAGTAACCCTTACCTATCATGCTGCCGAATACGCGGTTACGGCTGAACTTTGAGTAGCCGGTCACCAAGAGGTCGCCCATGTAGACCGAGTCATTGATGGTGCGCTCGATGGGGTGTACCACATTGAGGAAACGGTTCATCTCGATGGCTGCATTGGACATGAGTACGGCCTGGAAGTTGTCTCCATACTTCAAGCCGCTACAGATGCCGGCTGCAATGGCATAGATGTTCTTGAGAACTGAACCATACTCGATACCCACAACATCGTCGCTGACCGATGTCTTGATGTAGCTGCTGCCAAGCTTCTTGGCGAACTGCTTTGCATGGTCAATGTTTGAACAGCCCACGGTGAGGTATGAAAGGCGCTCAAGAGCAACCTCCTCGGCGTGGCAAGGACCTGCAATGGCAGCAATGTTGTCATATGGCACCTTGTATACTTTGTTGAAGTATTCCGAGATGATGAGGTTCTCCTCGGGTACAATACCCTTGATGGCATTTACGATGAATTTGTCCTCAAGGTCAGCCTTCAGTCTCTTCAGGTGGTTCTTCAGGTAGGGCGATGGTGTAACGAACACCAGGATGTCGCTCTCCTTTACAATCTTGTTGATGTCCGAAGAGAATTTTATTCTGTTGGTGTCAAATTTCACCGATGAAAGGTATGCGGGGTTGTGACCGAGTCTCTTGAAATCCTCAATACGATCCTCGCGTCTGATGTACCAGTTTATGGTCTCGACATTGTTGAGCAGAATTTTGGCAATAGCCGTAGCCCAACTGCCGCCGCCCATAATGGCAACCTGTTTATTGGATAGTTCCATAATTCTCTATTTTAATGTTAACCGAGCTTTTCAATCCACGCTGCAACATCGTTTACCGATGGTGTGGTGTAGCCCAATTTGAATTTCTTGTTGATGCTGCCAATCTCCATCTGGATCTTCTGCGCATTGCCGCCCTTGAGGTCATTTACAAGGTTGTAACCGGCCTTGTGGAGCACTGGCACCCATTCCTCGGGTACGCCGATGACTGCAAATGCAGCAGCGTTGTCCTTTGGAACCTTCTTTTCAGGGCGCATCTGTGGGAAGAAGAGTACCTCCTGGATGGTTGTCTGGCCTGTCATGAGCATTGCAAGACGGTCCATACCGATACCCATACCCGATGTCGGTGGCATACCATACTCGAGTGCGCGCACGAAGTCCTTGTCAATGAACATAGCTTCGTCGTCGCCCTTCTCGCTCAGGCGCAACTGCTCCTGGAAACGCTCGGCCTGGTCAATTGGGTCGTTGAGCTCGCTGTATGCGTTGCAAAGCTCCTTACCGTTCACCATAAGCTCGAAACGCTCTGTAAGCTCGGGGTTCTCGCGGTGGCGTTTGCACAAAGGTGACATCTCGATGGGGTAGTCTGTGATGAATGTAGGCTGTATGTAGTTGCCCTCGCAGAACTCACCGAAAATCTCGTCGATGAGCTTGCCCTTGCCCATAGTCTCGTCAACCTCCATCTTCAGCTC
>JAFOCD010000170.1 GCA_017381475.1 Bacteroidaceae bacterium | reverse complement strand
GCAACACTTACAGGTTTGATCAATGCCTTGACCGAACGCGTAACTAACACCGAGACCGGCGTTAGCACAAACGCAGGTGAAATCAGTTCTCTTAAGACTACTGTAGAGAATTTGGCAACAGAGCTTCGCGGAGCTGATGAAACTCTCACAAATAGTGTCAGCGGCTTGTCCCTTGCACTTACAACTCTTACCGGTCGTGTAGATACCGCTGAACAGGAAATCGATGCGCTTCAGCAGGATCTTGCTGATGCGATCAAAGACCTTGATGCAGCTATGAAGAAGGGCGACGCAGATCTCTCCGCTGAAATTGCATCTCTTAATACGGCACTTACCAATGCAAAGGCAGCTCTTGAAAAGGCTGATGCTGACAACAAGGCAGAACTTATTAAGAAGATAGAAGAAGCAGATAAGGCTCTTGATGACGCTATCAAGACAGTTCAGAAGAACCTCGACGACGCAAAGACCGAGCTTGACAAGGCAATCAAAGATGGTGATACTGCGCTCGATACAAAGATTACCAACCTCAATACAGCTCTGACAAATGCGGTAGCGGCTCTTGAACAGGCTGATACCGATAATAAAGCAGAACTTGTAAAGAAAATTGAGCAGGCAGATGCATCCTTGCAGGCAGCTATTGATAAGGTAGCCTCTGATCTTGCAAAGGCACAAAAGGATCTGGCAGATGCAATCGCAACAGGTGATGCAACTCTTAGCAGTAGCATAGCTTCCGTAAGTGCTTCTCTTAGCGCAGCGAAGACAGTTCTTGAAAAGGCAGATGCCGATAATAAGGCAGCACTTGAAGCTAAGATCGAAGCCGCAGAAGCAACCCTTGATGCAGCAATCAAGGCGGTTCAAAAGAACCTTGACGATGCAAAAGCAGAGCTCAACAAGGCAATCGCAGACGGCGACACCGAGCTTGATGGCAAGATTTCTGCTCTGGGCGAGGCGCTTGCAACTGCAAAGGCTGCTCTTGAAACAACCGACAGCGCCAACAAGTCCGAGCTTACTACCAAGATCGACGAAGCAGATGCGGCACTTCAGGCAGCTATCAATGCACTTTCCAACGAGCTTAACGCTACAAACGAAAAGGTAGCAGCGCTTGAAACATTTATCATCATTGTATGCGTCATTTCCGGCGTAGCATTCTGTGGATGCGGTACTCTCGCAGTATTCTACATCATTGATAAAAGGAAAAAGATCTAAGTAAAAAATCCTCATATGGATCAAAATCACCTCGTGCCAACTTGGCGCGAGGTGATTGTCTGTATATGAAACCTTAAAACCGAAGCCTATCAATCATTTCCCACTTTACGTATTCATTGAATTTGGCAAAACGGTATGCTTCTTCACAGATGCGTCCTTTGTTGTAGCAAATGAAGAAGGTAAAGTCGAGCCAAAAGGCATCTTCAATCACGGACTTAATAGCCTCAAATTCAGCCTTGCCGAGATAATGCTCGTCCTTCAAAATGAGCATCGCGTAGGTATATTCGCCGTCGTTGTGAACGAGATCGAATGTGATCGTCGCTTCGCTATCCTTGTAAGAGTCTCCGTATTTGTCCTTTTTCATTACTGCGGCGGTGAAGGTCTGCGGAGTTGGTGCGACCGTTTCACGATCAATATATCTCCGCTTGCAGAAATGATAATATGCGTGGCGGTAGCAAGCGGCAACGTATTCTTCGTCGGCAACTG
>JAFOCD010000169.1 GCA_017381475.1 Bacteroidaceae bacterium | reverse complement strand
GCCGGGTCGGCTGCTATGCGCTGCATCCACCCCGGAGCACCAATCGGCAGAGCCTCAAGAAAATATGGGTCATATTTCTGTTGGTTTATGACTGTGGAATCTGCATCCGCCAGGTTTGCTGCGACGCTATTTCCACAAAACAACCCGGCACAAACAATTGCTGGGAGCAATCTACTTAGTTGTTTTTTCATCAATTTATGATATAATTATTGTTTTTTCGGTTACAATTTTAACAATTAGCATTAACATTTCACAAATAATATGGATAATTTTTGTTAATGACGGCAATTTTTCACAAATGATTACAATTTTGTAATGAAAACAACAAATTGAAAAGACTCTATATAAAAATAATTGAGTAAACTTGTTATTTTTGGCTTCGCCCAAGTTTGCCGGCATTCGTTGGAAATTAAATAAATTTTATTCACTCATTTGTACAAACTTTCGCTCGTTTGTTCGGAATTCGCCTACGGCAGATATACTTATGCACTCGCTGTAAAAAAATTAAAGCAATCTTTATTTTTTCACTCGTTTGTTCGAAATTCGCCTGCGGCAGATATACTTCCGCACTCGCTGTAAAAAAATTAAAGCAATCTTTATTTTTTCACTCGTTTGTTCGAAATTCGCCTGCGGCAGATATACTTCCGCACTCGCTGTAAAAAAATTAAAGCAAGCTTTATTTTTTTGCTCGTTTGTTCGAAATTCGCCTGCGGCAGATATACTTCCGCACTCGCTGTAAAAAAATTAAAGCAAGCTTTATTTTTTTGCTCGTTTGTTCGTATATTAGCAAAATGAATATAAAACCCACGATTATTATGAAGATAAAAGATTTTCTTGCGAGTCTCTTTGTTGTCATGTCTTTGTTTCTTGTTGCATGTAACGAAGAAAACAACGGGAACACCACCCCCGATTTGCCAAACAAGCCAATCGTAATTCTGTACGAGAATGATGTTCATTGTTCTGTTGAGGGATACCCGTATCTGGTATCAGTCCGCAATGAATGCCTAACGGGTACTGACTATGTCTCAACTGTATCTTGCGGCGATTTTGCAAGCGGTGGTCTTGTAGGAGCCATTTCTAAAGGAGAAGAAATTGTAAGAATCATGAACTATGTAGGATATGACGCTGTTGTCCTGGGCAACCACGAACTGGACTATGGAGCGACACAGATGTTCAGGTTGACAGACTCATTGGACGCACCGGTACTCTGTGCAAACCTCAAGAATGTGCAGACAGAAGAATTCCCATATCCGGCTTATCACATTATCAGTTATGGAGATGTTGATATTGCCTACATTGGTTTCACCACTACGACAAGTGGCACTGCAGCAAGCCTGAACGACGAACAAGGGAATCAGCTCTATAGTTTCATGCGCGAAAATTTCTATGTCAACGCCCAATATTTCATTGATGAAGCGCGCGGTAAAGGTGCCGACTATGTCATCGCCCTCTCTCACTTGGGCGATAGTCAGAAGGATATACATCCAAATTCAACAGGCTTGATTGCCAACACAACGGGACTTGATGCAGTAATAGACGGTCACGACCACCATGTAATTGAAGAACAGTTCATCAATAACAAGGAAGGCAACCCGGTATTGTTGACTTCATCGGGTTCAAATTTCCAATATGTGGGCAAACTAACAATAGGCACAAATGGTGAAATCCGCTCATCCCTCATCAACATAGCCAACGGCGACATTGTGCCAGATAACAACACTGAGCAATTTGTCAATCAAGTTAAGGAAGAAGTTGAGAGTCTCGGAAACTTCGTCATTGGACACAGTGATGTAGACCTTACTATATACGATGAGAACGGAAAGCGCATTGTACGCAAACAGGAGACAAACATAGGCGATTTCTGTGCCGATGCGTTCCGCATCTTCACCGGTGCCGACATTGCATTGGTTAATGGTGGCGGTATCCGCAAGAACATAAACAAAGGAGAGATACTGTTCAACGACCTGTACAATGTAATGCCATTTGGCGACATGATTGCTACAGGCAGCCTCACAGGACAGCAATTGCTCGATGTGCTGGAGTTTGCCGTTTCGTACCTACCGGCCGAAGCCGGTGTATTCATGCAGGTGAGTGGCTTGCGCTTCAAGATAAACCCGGACATTCCATCACCCGCCGTTATAGACCCCGAAAGCGAAATGTTTTCACATGTTGGAGATGGAGAACGCCGTGTATCCGATGTTGAGATATTGGACAAGCAGAGTGGAGAATACAAGGAGGTTGATCTTTCACACAGATACACAATGGCGACACTTGACTATCTTATTCTTGAACTTGGAGGTTCAGGCATATTCAAAGGCGTTGAGCCCAACCCGACATATTGGGGTGCAGATATTGAGATTCTGCGTAACTACCTTGAAAACAGCTTAGGCGGCACGATAGGCGCCGAATACAGCAAGCCACAAGGCCGCATCATCATCAGCAACCAGTAACAAAAATAAGAAATAAAATTACATAACCACGACAATAAACAAGATGAAATCGTTACGTTCACTTTTCAGAATAGGACTTGGACCTTCAAGCAGCCACACAATGGGACCCAACCGCGCAGCAAAGATTTTTGCAGAGCGTTGCCCGAATGTAGATAGTTACCGGGTAACATTGTACGGTAGCCTTGCTGCCACAGGTGAGGGACACATGACCGACAAGGCTATTATGGCAGTGCTTGAGCCACTTGCCAAACTGGAGCTCGTATGGAAACCCGAAACATTCCTACCATTCCACCCTAACGGTATGTTCTTCGAGGGCATTAAAGATGGTAATATCATTGACAGTTGGAAGATTTTCAGCATCGGCGGCGGCGAGCTTGCCAACGAAGAGACCACAAAGAACGAAGAGGACATATACCCACTTACCACCATCCACGAAATCATGGACTGGTGCGACGAGACTGGATGCTCATTCTGGGAGTATGTGGAGAAATATGAAGGCCCCGAGGTGTGGGACTATCTTGGCGAGGTTTGGAGCACAATGCAGAACACGATTAAGCGTGGACTAGAGAATGAGGGCGTGCTGCCGGGCGGCCTGGGCATACAGCGCAAGGCAAACACCTACCTCAACAAGTCAATGTCATATAATGCTGCAGTAAGCAGCAAGGCTAAGCTATACGCATACGCACTTGCGACAAGCGAGGAGAACGCAAGCGGCAGTACAATTGTAACCACCCCTACGTGCGGTTCAAGCGGTGTATTGCCAGCGGTGCTCTACCACCTCTCTACAGCACATGACTGCTCCGATGCACGAATACTGCGCGCCCTTGCAACAGCCGGACTGTTTGGAAATGTAGCAAAGGAGCACGCATCCATTTCGGGTGCCGACGTAGGCTGCCAGGGAGAGATTGGCGTTGCCTGCGCCATGGCGGCAGCTGCTGCCTGCCAACTCTTCGGCGGAACAATAAACCAGATTGAATATGCAGCTGAGATGGGACTTGAGCACCACTTGGGTTTGACCTGCGACCCCCTTTGCGGTCTTGTACAGGTTCCATGTATCGAGCGCAACGCCATTGCCGCATCACGCGCATTGGATGCATGCACATACGCAGCACTCTCGGACGGCAAGCACAAGATTGACTACGACCGCATTGTCGAGGTGATGAAGGAGACCGGACACGACTTGCCAAGCCTCTACAAGGAGACCTCTACCGGCGGTATTGCAAAGATTGACATCAACCAGCGTCGCGGTTTCAGGAAGATACTCGACACCCTGCACATAACCAAAAAAAGCGATAACACTAAATAACAGACAATGAAAAAAGCACTATTACTACTATTGGTTTTGCCGGCACTGATGGCAACAACCACATTAAAAGCACAGGAGAGCAACAAGGTACGCCCCAACTATGCACTTGCCGAGCGTTTCTCGCCCAAAAAGATTTCACGCATGGTGAGACAGACCCGCATACAGCCCGTGTGGTTCGAGGACGGCAAGCAGTTCATCTATGCATGGAGCGACACAAAAGAGCGTAACTTCTATCTTGTGGATGCAGTCAAGGGTACAAAGAAGAAACTTTGGGACATGGAGTGGCTTGCCAAGGAGATTACAATGCGCACCGGCGACCCCTACGATGCACAGCACCTGCCAATCGGCATAAACCGCATCATCCGCGAGGGACGATATGTACGTTTTGACATTGCATCAAAACTTGAGGTGCCCAAGCAGTTGCCACGTCACGAGCGCAATGACAGCGCAAAGATAAAGGAGAACGAGGGCAAGAAGGAGAACAAGATTTTCTACTTTGAATATGACATAAAGACCAAGGAACTCATCGAGCGCACAAAGGATGAGATTGAAGACCTCTACCCTAAATACCCCGATTGGGCCAATGTATCGCCCGACGGCAAGTATGCCATCTACGAGAAGAACTACAACTTGTGGTACATGTCTCGCGAAGACCTTGAGAAACTGAGATATTGGGAGAAGGACAGTACCGTTACCGAGCACCAGCTCACATTCAACGGACGCCCCAACTGGTGCTATGCACACCACTCGCTTGACGAGAAGCCCGACAGCACCAAGCGCCACCGCGTATATGCACTGTGGAGCCCCGACTCTCGCCACTTTGTAATGACACACCGTGCCGACTCAATACTCTCAAAGATGTGGGTCATCAACTCATTGAGCAATCCACGCCCAACACTGGAGAGCTACTACTACCAGATGCCGGGTGAGGAGACACCAAAGACAACTGTCGAACTGTTCGACTTTGAGAACAAAACAAGCAAGATTATCAATGTAGACCAGTTCAAGCAGCAGCGTTTGGGTATGTTCCGCAAACCCGGAACACACGCGACTGCATATGACATACCTTACAAGAGCATTTGGCTTGGCGATGAGAACGGTTTCTACTTTGAGCGCATAAGCCGCGACATGAAGAAGATTGAGGTATGCTACTATGACCTGAGCCTCGACACAACCAAGATGCTTGTACATGAGGAGATGAACACAAGCATCGAGAGCAAGCAGATTCGCCTTGTGAATAACGGCAAGCAGTTCATCCAGTGGTCCGAGCGCACAGGCTGGGCTATGCTCTACCTCTACAATGCCGAAGGCACACTTGTCAATCCAATCACCAATGGCGCATACCACGTTGAGGACGTTGTTGCAGTAAATGAGAAGGAGAAGAAAATCTACTTCACCGCTTGCGGATATAACAAGGAGGAGAACCCTTACTACATGCACCTCTACTGCGTGAACTTCGACGGCAGCGGCATGAAGCAGATTGACGAGAGCGACATGAACATCAGCTTCTACTCTGCTGCCGACAACGGCGAGGCATTTGCAGTCACAGCATCACGTGTAGATACAACACCTGTGAACTATGTATATAGCAAGAACGGCAAGAAGAGCGTTGAGCTTGGCACAGCCGACCTCTCACAGCTCTTTGCAGCAGGCTACAAGTTCCCTGAGCGTTTCACAGTAAAGGCTGCCGACGGAATAACCGACCTACATGGTGTAATGTACAAACCATTCGATTTTGACTCTACAAAGTGCTACCCACTTATTGAATATGTATACCCAGGTCCACAGACCGAGGCCGTAAACGAGAGCTGGTCAAGTGGCATGAACCGCATTGACCGTCTTGCACAGATGGGATTCATTGTAATTACCGTAGGTAACCGTGGCGGACATCCTAACCGCTCAAAGTGGTACCACAACTTCGGCTACGGCAACTTGCGCGACTATGGTCTTGCCGACAAGAAGGTTGCAGCACAGCAGCTCATTGCGCGCCACAGTTTCATTGACGGCGAGAGAGTGGGCATCCACGGACACTCAGGCGGTGGTTTCATGTCAACAGCGGCAATCCTCACATACAACGACTTCTTCAAGGTAGCCGTTTCATGTGCCGGCAACCACGACAACCGCATCTACAACAACTGGTGGAGCGAGAAGCATCATGGTATTAAAGAGAATATTAAGGAGAAGAAGAACAAGGACGGTATTGTTGAGTGTGACACAACATTCTCATACAATATCAGCACCAACCAGGAGCTTGCAGGCCGCCTCAAGGGCCACTTGCTGCTGGTGACAGGTGACATGGACAACAATGTGCACCCAGCGAACACAACCCGCGTGGTAGATGCCCTCATCCGCGCCAACAAGCGTTTTGAGATGCTCATTCTCCCCGGCGACCGCCACGGTTTCGAGACCAAGGACGAGTACTTCTTCTGGAAGATGGCCGACTTCTTCAGCAAGCACCTTCTTGGCGAATCAAAAGAACAAGAGGTTGACATCAAGGAGATGAACAACGATTGACAATAAACAACGAGTGCTGCCCCTGGGCAGCACTCGCTCTTTGTCATAGTCGCTACATACCATAACTTGCTGTACCCTGCAATTCCTCTTCGATGCGTATCAATTGATTATACTTGGCCATGCGGTCGCTACGGCTCATTGAGCCGGTCTTTATCTGTCCGGCATTTACCGCCACAGCAATGTCCGCTATCGTAGCATCCTCGGTTTCACCGGAACGGTGGCTGATGATGGTGGTGTAGCCATTACGACGTGCCAACTCAATGGTATCGAGAGCCTCGGTAAGGGTTCCAATCTGGTTAACCTTCACCAGTACGCTGTTGGCACATTTCTGTTCTATTCCCTTGCCAAGGTACTTTACATTGGTAACAAAGAGGTCATCACCAACAAGCTGGCAACGGTTACCAATACGCTCGGTGAGCATAGCCCAACCCTCCCAGTCGTTCTCGCCCATACCGTCCTCAATGGAGTCGATTGGATATGTTTCTATCAGATGCTCCAGATAATCAACCTGCTCCTTGGATGTACGCTTACACCCCGACGGGCCTTCAAAGAGCGTGTAGTCATACACTCCATCGCGATGATATTCCGATGCAGCACAATCGAGTGCCAATGTAATCTCCTTTCCCGGAGTATAACCGGCAGCCTTAATGGCCTGTACAAGCATGTCCAAAGCCTCCTCCGTTCCTTTGAGCGCCGGAGCGAAACCTCCCTCATCACCCACTCCTGTGCCATAGTTTTTTTTCTTGAGTACACCTTTGAGTGCACTGAACACCTCGGCACCCATCTGCACGGCTTGACGCATACTTCCGGCACCTATCGGACGTATCATGAACTCCTGAAATGCAACAGGAGCATCGGAGTGGCGTCCACCGTTTAGCAGATTCATCATCGGCACAGGCAACACATGTGCATTGCATCCGCCAATATAGCGATAAAGCGGCATACCGCATGCCTTTGCGGCCGCTCTTGCAATAGCAAGTGACACGCCCAAGATGGCATTTGCACCAAGATTGCTTTTTGTGGATGTTCCATCAAGCTCTATCATCATGTAGTCAAAGGCTCGCTGGTCATACACATTACATCCGTGCAATGCAGGTGCAATTCGTTCGTTGATGTTTGCCACGGCTTTCAGCACCCCCTTGCCGTTATATCGGTGCCGGTCGCCATCGCGCAGCTCCAGCGCCTCGTTTTCACCGGTGGATGCCCCAGATGGAACCGAAGCACGCCCCACCGCACCATTCTCAAGTATAACCTCGGCCTCAATTGTAGGATTCCCGCGCGAGTCCAAAATTTCTCTACCTCTTATCCCTGATATTTTCATGATTATAGACTTTAAATGTGAATTTACACTATCTATTATACGAACATTGAGGGAATGGTTTTTGTTGGCCTGCAACCTTAAAATCACATATATAAGAAACCGGCAGGAAGGCAATTTCTTCCTGCCGGTTTCATGTTATCAAATACTATTTACTCCTCTACTCTTGCGAGTTTCACGGTGAAGTGACGCATGAGTTCTGTCTCCCAGACAATCTTCACACCATGTTTGATGCTGTCGCGGCGGTCGTACACATTCTTCAACGCTACGGCAATGACATCCATGTGGTTGTTGGTATATACACGGCGCGCGATGCAAAGGCGCAACAGGTCGAGGCCGCCAAAGCGGTTCTCGCGGGTAACAGGGTCACGGTCGGCAAGTATGTAACCTATTTCACAGCCACGGATACCGGCCTCAAGATAGAGCTCGATAGCCAATGTCTGTGCAGGGAACTCCTCCTTTGGAACGTTTGACAACACGCGGTCGGCATCGATGAAGAGCGCATGACCACCCACAGGGCGCTGATAAGGAATACCGAACTCATCCAAACGCGCAGCAAGATACTGCACCTGACGGATTCGTGTCTCAATGTTGTCCAGCTCGGTATTCTCCTCCAGTCCGACTGCAAGTGCAGCCATGTCGCGGCCGTTCATGCCACCGTAGGTCAGGAAGCCCTCGAAAGGAATACAATACTTCTTTGCACCCTCGTACCAATCCTCGTGGCGGGTAGCAATGAAACCGCCCATGTTCACAAGACCATCCTTCTTTGAGGACATTGTCATGCCGTC
>JAFOCD010000168.1 GCA_017381475.1 Bacteroidaceae bacterium | reverse complement strand
TTGATGACGCTATTCTGCAAGTACTCGATAGCCTCCTCGCTTGGCTGGCCAATCTCGCCCACCTTTGCTGTGAGGACAATGAGCTCGCACTTCTTTACAAGACCTGCAAGCTGTGCAGTGAAGTCGCTTACCTCAACAATCTTCCAAGTACCGTTGTAGCAGAGTGCTGCATCGTCCTTGGCATATACATCGCCTGTGATCTGCGCGCTCAAGCGCTTTACGCTGCCGGTAACAGATGCACTATAACCGCTTACTGCAGAGATTGTAACGACACCTGGGATGTATGTGAAATCGCCTGTTGCAACAGTTGCCTTGTCAATTCTTACTGCTGTACCGCCATTCTCAACCATTGAAACTTTCTGGTTGTAGCCGGGCATCTCCAGCACGTTGCCGTTGTAGAGGTTCTTCATGATGTAGCCACCCTCGGTTGCAACGAACTGCCACAACTCCTCGGGCTCGGTCTGTGGGGTGTAGTGGAAACGCACACCATTGTTCTTCATGTACATTGTTGAACCCTCGTACTGCTGACGGAAGTATGTACAAGCCGAAACAATCTGATAAGTCTTGCCTTCCTGTGGCTGTGTGATTGCAGCATTCTTGTAGTTGGCGATTGCTTGCTGGATAGCAGCTGTATCGCCACCATCGAGTGCGGCCTGCAATGCATCATAAACCTCGGCTGCTGGGTAGCCCACGCCACCGCGTATGCTCTTTGCAAGGATATCCTCGGCCTCAATTACAGCAGCCTCCTCGGCAGTGTACTCTGTTGGCTCAATGAAGTATTTGGCATACTGGTAGTCAAGATAATCGAGAATCTCGTCATGGCTCTGCAAACGGTTGTAGAACGATGTCCAGTTCTTCTTGTTGTTCGGCAACCAACCAATCTCGGCAAGCGCAAACATACGTGGCAACAACTGGTACTCAACCTCGTCGATGTCGTTTGTTGTCTCGGTCCACATGTTACCCTGTACACCCAAAGCAAACTCCTCCTTGCCGCCAAGTGCGCCAAGTGGGTTAAGGCTGTAGATTTCGTCGAGAGTGTTCACACCCCAACCGCCGTTGTATGGCTCATCAACAGGGCGTTGGCTATCTTGTGCCTGCTGGAAGTCGAGATAGAGGTGGCTGTAAGGAACAATGATTGATTTCATGCCTCTCTTAGCGGCTTCACTGCTATAGTTAAGGCTGTTCCATGCCATGATAACAGGCTTTGTCTTGTTGTTGTCGTTCCAGTTTTTGAGCAACTCGTCCCAAACAACGATGTCTTTATTGTAGTTCTCCTTTAGGAAAATACCAAGTTCCTCTACCAACCACGACTGCAACTGGTGAACGCCGTCGAGGCCAAGTTTCTGAACAAGTGCAAGACACTGCTGGTTTGTTGCCCACTGCTCTGTGGGGCACTCATCGCCACCGATGTGTACGTAATCGTATGGGAATGTCTCGGCAATGTGGCCAAGAACGCACTTGAGGAATGTGATAACCTCTTCGTTACCGATGTTCAATACATCGTGTGAGATACCGCCGTCAACGCGAACCTCGTACTGCTTTGTGGGGTCGCAACTGAACTCGGGGTATGATGCCACTGCGGCAACCATGTGGCCGGGGAGGTCAATCTCGGGGATAATCTCAATGTTGCGTGCCTTTGCATAGTCAACAATCTCCTTGAGGTCGTCGAGTGTGTAGTACATGCCACGGCCATACTCGGTATCGTCATAGAAGTTCTGTCCGTCGGCATTGCTGAACGATGCCTTGCGGATGGCACCAACCTCTGTCAATTTTGGATATTCGGGAATATCAACACGCCAACCCTGGTCGTCGGTGAGGTGCCAGTGGAAACGGTTCATCTTGTAGAGAACCATGATGTCGAGCACCTTCTTTACCTCGTCCTTGTTGAAGAAGTGACGTGCAATGTCGAGCATATAACCACGGTGGCCAAGCAATGGCTGGTCGTTGATTTCTACCGCAGGGATTGTCCACTCTACATTCTCTTTGCGCTCGCTTGCGAAATACTCGCGTGGAAGCAGCTGCATGAGTGTCTGCAAACCATAGAGGTGGCCACCGAACTCTGATGCCTTGATTACAATCTGCTTCTCGCTTGTTGTCAAAGTGTAACCTTCGGCAGGCAGGGTAGCGTCAGTGCCGAACCAGATTTCGCCGTCGGCTGCTGCCTCGCCGGCCTCTCTTACCTCAAGGTTAATGCCTGCCGATGTGCTCAACTGCGCAGCGAAAGCCTCTGCATGCTCCTTCATCAGCTCTCCCTTGTAGGCTATGGCAGTGAATTTTGTTAAGTCAACAGTTCCTTCACCTACAGTCATCTCCAGTGGCTGTGGAATGATTGAAACCTTGCCCATGTTCTCAAACGCTGCAGCTTCAACGAACTGTACAGGGTTGTTCTGGTCGTTCTTGTCCCAAAGACCAACACCGCGATTCTCTGCCGGGCCACCCCAAAGGTTCATTGAGATACCAAGGTTACCTTTTGGCTGAATCTCGTAACCACCGCTGTAGCTGCTGTTGCCTGTAGCATTGATGAAGAATTTGCTCACGCCGCTTGCAGTAGCATTGGCATGTACCATCTGGTTCTTTGCGGCTGAATTCACATAAAGGGTATAGCCCTTCTTGTTTGTGAAGGTGTAACCGTTTGTTGCATCACCGGTAATTTTCCACAATTGGGCTTCGTTGCCAATTGCTGCCGATGTTGTGATCTGTGCTCCGGAGGTCTCTGCTGTGAGCGCGTTTCCTCCGTTCATGAACTGGATGAGATACCACTTTGTGTTCTCATCGGTGCTTATGGTCGGGAACCCTTGCGCAAGGACACCCGTAATTCCCATAAACAGACCTAACAGGAATAGAATTGATTTTTTCATGGATTTATAATTAGTTAATAAAATACTTGCATTTGCAAGGGTGGTGTGGATTGAGTCTTTTTGCACATTACACCATATTTGCAAAGATAAACTAATTTTTCTAAAAAAGCGGGGTTACCTTATTAAATATAATATACGGTATGTTGCCGGAATTCCGATACTTTGGTCGCAACAGTGGATTATTTTCAAATCTCAAAGCCTTAATGTAAAAATATTTTACCGCAGTTCGTGCTCAGGTGTCGTTTGCTTGTGTGCGATAATTTTATTAAATTTGCCATGGAATAAATAAACATGACATGAAAAAAGTATTTTTGTATTTACTTGTATTGTCGCTATTCGTGCTTGCTTCCTGTGGAGGTAGTGGCAAGGGTGGTGTTTCCGATGGAAAAAAGAAGAATAAATACAAGGTTGAGAGAAAAAGGACTCCGGTGCCTGCAAAACCCAACAAGATTGCATATCATTTGAATGCCAACAGGGTTTTCCGTGATGGAAATGACGTGCATTTGGCTGCAGCAACAAAGATTGGTATAGAGCCTCTTGCAACTCGCGAAGAGATAAAGGATGCAACGAGGGAGTTGGTGGCAATTGATGACCCATGCTTTGGCGATGCGTTTGTGCTTTATAACTTGACCCACTCGACACCTCATCTTGTACCTGAAGCTGCACAACTCCTACAGGAGATTAGCTATGCATTTCAAGATTCATTGAGAAACAAGCATAAGTCGGAGTATAGTGTTGTCGTGACATCAGTATTGAGAACCGACGATGATATAAAGAGACTTTCTAAAAGGAATATCAACTCCATCCCGAATTCTGCACATCGTTATGGAACGACAATAGACATCTCTTATGCCCGTTTTTCAAAACTTAATGAAAGAGACGATGATGTTACTGAGTATGACTTGAAACAGGTGTTGACAGAGGTGTTGCGTGATTTTAGGGAACAGGGCCGTTGCTATGTGAAATATGAAGTCAAGCAGGGGTGTTTTCACATAACAGCAAGATGATAAAACTGTAATTATTGCATTAAAAAAGGCATCCATGCGGATGCCTTTTTTAATGCAATAATTGGCTATCTGTCAATTAAATAATTCGTCTCGTTGAAGATATGCTATAATCTCTCCGCGGTTGACATGGTCACCCTGCTTTGCGCATATTTCAACCACTCGGCCACCAAGGCCTGTCGCAACGGGTTGCAGTTCACCCCATGGTGTGATTATAGTACAGAACAACTCGTCGGCTGCATAGTGTCGTCCAATCGCCGGTGCTTGCGATACACCCTCAACGACAACTTCCCAAAGAATCTGTCCCTTTTCTGGTGCAACAATCGGGTCGGCTTTTGCATGCTTGATGGCCTTGATTTCTTCAATGCTTACACCCTTGCTTGCCATTTCGCCGTCTTTAGCCTTTTCAATATCGGCAAGGAAACGTTCTTTTGCAACTCCACTCTTATAATCGCGGTATTGGCGCTCGTGCATTGCGAATTCCCATAGCTCCTCATCGTCCTCACCGGCATCCCAGCCAAGTTCCTGCATCTCCTTGCGGTAGTCTTCCAAGGCATCAGGGTAGAAACTCTGTGGGTCGGCAGTAGTGAACTCATAACCCTTTTCCTTGGCAAGTTCGATGATTTCAGGTGCAACCTCGCCAGGCAGTTTACCGCTCTTTCCAAGTATCATTCCCCACATGCTCTCGTCCATTCTGCTGAATCGTGGTTCATCCTGAGCGCTTGAGAGCAGGTTCATGAGTGCAATGTTCTTGACATACTGGCTGAATGGGGTAACGAGTGGGGGATAGCCCACGCGTGGCCATACATACGCAACCTCATTAAATAGTTCTACCATCAATTCGTCGAGCGAATATGTAGGTTTTCCCTTGCTCTGTAGTATGCCGTTTATGCCTTTATGTACTCCGGCAAGGTCGGACATCATTGAGCCCATCATGCCACCAGGCAGTCCGCTTGTAAGCAGCAATGAACTCATCAGTTTGTTGTTGTTATCCATGAATACGCCCATCCAATCGTCAATGAATTCCTGTGTAAGGGTACGTACTTTCATGTATGCATTCATGTTGATTTCTGGGACTTTAAACCCTGCGTCTTTAAGCATTGCTTGAACGCTGATGATGTCCGGATGAACCTTGCCCCATGACAATGGTTCTACAGCTGTGTCAATTATGTCGCAACCATTCTTGCACACTTCAAGTATTGATGCCATTGAGAGGCCGGGGCCGCTGTGGCCATGGTATTGGATTATGATTTCCGGGTGTTTCTCCTTTATACTCTTTGTGAGGCGGCCAAGGAACGCCGGGCGGCCAATACCTGCCATGTCTTTAAGGCAGATCTCTGTTGCGCCTGCCTCAATCAGTTCGTCGGCAAGATTGCTGTAATATTCGACAGTGTGGACAGGGGATGAGGTAATACAAAGTGTTGCCTGTGGAATCATTCCGGCTTCAAGCGCATATTTGATGGATGGAATAATATTGCGCGGGTCATTAAGTCCGCAGAAAATACGCGTAATGTCAACGCCTTGCGCCTTTTTTACCTTATACATTAGACGGCGTACGTCGGCTGGTACAGGGAACATTCGCAAGCCGTTGAGTGCTCTGTCGAGCATGTGAGTCTGTATTCCTGCTTCGTTGAATGGTTTTGTAAAGGTCCTGACCGCCTTGTTTGGGTTTTCGCCTGCCATCAAGTTTACCTGCTCAAATGCACCACCATTTGTTTCTATTCGTGAAAAACATCCCATTTCAATGATTGCGGGTGCTACTTTCTCGAGTTGCTCGGCAAGTGGTTGGAATTTACCCGATGACTGGAACATATCGCGGTAAACCAAACTGAATTTAATCTCCTTTTCCATAATATTGAAAATTTGAAGGTGGTATAAACATTGTTTTGTAAATGATTCCAAACTTCGGGCATAGTGGAGTAGTTCCCGAAGCAGGGTAATCACCAATGCAAAGTTAGTCGCTTTGTGTTTAAAACCTAATTTTTATCTTCTTTTTTTTAAAGCATTTTTATTATGTGCTTTGTTGTTTCGTGTTTGATGCTTTGCAGTTTTGCTTATTTGATGTTTGTTTATGTGGTATAATATGCTTATCCTTAATGATTAGCGTATTTTTGATTAGTGTTGTGGTTTAATTTTTGAGTGATGTGTTGGATTTATTGTTGCTGGTTGAGTTAGGGGGTGGCTTTTGTACGTGTATAATGCTTTGCCCTTAACTTTTATGTTGTCTGCATTGTGTGTTATCTGTGTTGAGGTTTTGTTGTTCAAAATCTACATTTAATATGGTTTGATTTGGTGAATAGAGTGTTTTTTGGGTTTTATATAGTTGAATTATATATTTAATTTTGCCAATAAATAATAAATTTAACCCAATATTCGTTGTTTTCGCCAATAAAGCCGCCTCTGTACCACCTGTTTTGAGTATTTGAAAAATGAATTACGAACTTTGCATCGAAAACCAGTTGTTACTGGGTGTTGTTATGACAATACTTTGTGTTGCGTGGTTGATTTGATTTATACATTTGCCGAACAATTTTATGAGACACTATTTGTCATATGTCGAAGAAATCATCAAGGAAAAGTGGAATGCTCCTGCAATTACAAATTATGGCAATAATACCTTGAAGAACTGCGACATTGCAAGAGATATCGAGAGATTGCATATACTTTTTGAACTATCAGGCATAAAAGCTGGTGATAATATCGCTATTTGTGCCCGAAATTCGGCTGAATGGTGCGTCTCTTTTCTTGCCATTACAACATATAAGGCTGTCGCGGTTCCTTTGTTGGCTGATTTTCTACCTGAAAATATTGCCAATTTGGTTAAAATGTCAGATAGTAAAATGTTGTTTGTTGACAAGGCTGTGTTAGTGGGGTTGCAGCGTGCTGGTGTTGCTACCGGTTTTGGTGAGTATGATGGTTTTGCTGGGGTTTTTGATGTTGTAACATATGAATCAATAGTTGATTGCGGTAATTCGGTTAAAGTAAATATAGAGGATGTTGACAAGGCTTATACAGATAGATTTCCAAATGGAATAAATGCTGCAGATGTCAAATATAATATTGGGGAGCTTGACGATCTTGCTGTTATAAGTTATACCTCGGGTACAAGCAGTGCTCCAAAGGGTGTTATGTTGACTGCCAAATCGCTCTCGGGTAATGTAGAGATGGCTCGTAAACTTGTCCCAATAGCGGTGCAAGAGCCGGGAAACACCTTGTCTATATTGCCTCTTGCGCATATTTTTGGTTTGGCGTTTGATTTTCTGTTCCTTTATAGCAGTGGATGTCATGTTCATATATTTACAGAGAAACCGGTGCCCGTGCGCTTGCTTAAAGCATTATCTGAAGTAAAACCATTTATCTTCTTGACTGTGCCGTTGTTAATAGAGAAGATATTTAGGGCAAAGGTCATTCCTCTACTGAATAAACCTGCAATGAAGTTCTTGACTTCAATACCAGGTATATGTCAGCTGATATACAGGAAGGTTCGCTCGAAAATCATTGCAACCTTCGGTGGCAACCTTGGCAAGGCTGGTTTCTTCATTGGAGGTGCTGCAATAAGCAATGATGTCGATAGTGTTATGAAGAGAATAAAAATTCCATACGCGGTTGGCTATGGAATGACCGAATGCGGTCCACTTATAAGTTATCTAGCCTCTTCGCACCCTACCATATCTGTTGCAGGCGGTATTGCAGAACCAACAATAGAGGTCCGTATCGATTCTGACAGGGAAACCAGAATTCCTGGTGAGATTCAGGTGCGCGGTGATGTGGTTACGCTAGGTTATTATAAGAACCCGGAAGCAACGTCTGCTGCTTTTACGCATGATGGATGGCTGAAAACCGGTGATATGGGTATACAGCCACGCAAGGGGATAATTTATATAAAAGGCCGTTGCAAGAATATGATCCTTACAGGTAGTGGGCAGAATATTTATCCCGAGGAGATTGAGGATCTGATAGTTCGACAGCCATATATTGCAGAGGCTCTTGTTGTTGGTCGTAACCATGCACTTGTTGCACTTGTGGTTCCCGACTGTGATGCGATGAAGGCTGATGGTATTTCTGAAGAAAAGGTTCAGAAGGTTATTGAGGATGGGGTTTTTGCCTTGAATGCAAAATTACCGGTATATAGCCAAATTGCCATTTGCGAATTGAGACATGATCCGTTTGTAAAGACTCCAAAGTTGAGTATCAAGCGATTCATGTATAACTAATAAACTTGTATCTTAAATTTTGTATTATTGATAGTGATTGATTTGATGGTTCCGGGGTGCAGTTCCCTGTGCTCCGGGGCTTTTTGAAAACAAATGTAAAAATGTGTTAAAAGAGTGTTCTTTTTATACTTTTTAACGATGAAAAGGTGCTGTTATTTAGTTAACTTATTCGCGTACATAATTAATAAAGATTTGTTTTACTGATATTTGCATGAATTTGTAGATGCAAGGCGCTTAATGTGAATTTTTAAATTATCATAATTATAAACTTATTATGAAACACTTCATTAGTATTTTTAACGATTCTGTAAAATCAAATTGGGATCTTCCCGCTGTTACCAATTTTGGTGGAAACACATTCACCTATGGTCAAATGGCTGAGCAAATCATAAAGTACCACATCCTCTTCAGTGAGGCAGGTATAAAAAAAGGTGACAAGATTGCTCTATATGCACGTAACTCTGCAGAATGGGTGAATGCATATTTTGCAACTTTGACATACGAGGCGGTGACAGTTCCTTTTCTTCCCGATTTTATCCCTGCTGCGGTAGCCGAGTTGGGTTCATTCTCTGAGTGCAAGCTCATCATCGCCGATGATATTGCTTATAACGGTTTGAAAGAGGATAAGAAATATATCGAGCAGTTGGAGTCGACCAAGGGTTTTGCAGGTATCCTTAATATAAAGGATTTGAGTGTATTCCACGCTACTGACAAGGTTTTGGCGGCTACACGCGAGACACTTGACGAGCATTTTGCCAAGGCGTATCCCAATGGCCTCACAGCAGCAGATGTTGACTTCTACCCCGAGGAGCGCGATCCCGAGGCTGTTGTTGAAATCAGCTTTACATCGGGTACAACAAGTGCGACATCAAAGGGTGTTGTCCTTCCGGCCCGTTCACTGTCAGTGAACCTTGATTTTGCCCGTCGTGAGATTCCTTTGAAGCCAGGTGGTCACATCTTTGCCGTTCTTCCAATGGCTCACATGTTTGGTCAGACATTTGATGTTCTCTTCCCATTGTCGGGTGGTACACATGTCTTTGTTATGCCGGGCAAGCCAACACCAGCACGTCTGTTGGGTGGTTTGGGCGTTGTTAAACCGTTCATGTTCCTTACAGTGCCTTTGGTTATTGAGAAGATCTTCAAGTCAAAGGTGTTTCCTGCAACACGCAAGTTCCCTGCAAGCTTCCTCCTGAAGGTTCCTGGACTTGACAGAATCGTTCTCAACAAGATTAAGAAGTCACTTCTCACAGCTTTTGGTAACGGCTTTACAACCGGTCTTATCCTTGGTGGTGCACCACTTAACCGCGAGGTTGAGGATTTGCTCAAGCGCATGAAGTTCCCCTATGTTGTAGGTTATGGAATGACTGAGTGTGGTCCGCTCATCTCTTACCGTGACAAGAGTGAGTTTGTGAAGTACTCTTGCGGTACAATGGCGCATCCAATTGAATTGCGCATCGATTCAGCCAACCCACGTCGTATACTTGGTGAAATTCAGGTAAAGGGTGATGCTGTGATGCTCGGTTACTACAAGAATGAAGCTGCAACAGAGGCTACATTTACAAAGGACGGTTGGTTGAAGACCGGTGATATGGGTCTCCTTGATGCAAAGGACAACCTTTTTATCAAGGGTCGTTGCAAGAATATGATTCTTACAGGTAGCGGACAGAATATCTACCCTGAGGAGATTGAGGATAAGATAAACAACCTTCCATATGTTGTTGAGTCATTGGTTGTTGGTCGCAAGAACGCTATCGTTGCACTTGTAGTTGCCGATTACGAGGCCGGCAAGAAGGATGGCCTTGATGAGAAGGCTCTTGAGAAACATGTAGATGAAAGCATACTTGCCCTGAACGCGGAGCTGGCTGCATACAGCAAGATCGGTTACACAGAGATACGCAAGGAGCAGTTTGAGAAGACTCCAAAGCAGAGCATCAAGCGCTATATGTATTCATAATGTAAGAGTGTTTTAATACAGGAAGTTCCCAATTTGGCATGCCAGGTTGGGAACTTTTTTGCTTCAAATATTACCAAATATTGGTTGTTTTTGCACAAAGTGGTGGTAAATGTGCAGTTTTGTGTTTGAAATATTTGTATTTTAGAAAAATATTATAGAAATTTGCACCATCAAATCAATCACACAATCAATATACTATGAGACATTTTGTAAGTTACTTCAACGATTCTGTAAAAAAGCATTGGGATTTGCCTGCACTTACAAACTTTGGCAAGGAAACCTATACTTATGGTCAGATGGCTGGGCAGATTGCAAAATACCACATTCTTTTTGCCGAGGCCGGTATAAACAAGGGCGATAAAATTGCTATCTATGCGCGCAACTCGGCAGAGTGGGTAATTGCCTATTTTGCAACCTTGACATACGATGCGGTAACAGTTCCATTCCTCCCCGATTTCATTCCTGCAGCAGTTGCTGAATTGGGTTCTTTCTCGGAGTGCAAGCTCGTCATTGCCGATGATATTGCCATAAAGGGATTGAATGAGGATGAAAAATATATCAAGCAGCTTGAGTCAACTAAAGGCTTTGCCGGTATTCTTAATATAAAGGACTTGAGTGTTTACCACGCTACAGACAAGGTTCTGGCAGCAACTTGCGAGACACTTGACGAACACTATACTAAGAAGTATCCCGCCGGCCTTACTGCTGCGGATGTGAATTACTATCCCGTGGAGCGCGATCTTGAGGCTATTGTTGAAATAAGCTTTACATCAGGTACAACCAGCGCGACATCAAAGGGTGTTGTGCTCCCTGCACGTTCATTGTCGGCAAACCTTGAGTTCGGTTTCCGTGTGATTCCTGCTTCTGTTGGTGGACATGTATTTGCTATCCTTCCAATGGCACACATGTTTGGCCAGGCATTCGATGTCCTGTTCACAATGTCAAGCGGTTGCCATTTATTTGTTATGCCAGGAAAGCCGACGCCGGCACGTTTGTTGGGCGGTTTGGCAACTGTGAAGCCATTCATGTTCCTTACAGTACCTTTGATCATTGAGAAAATCTTCAAGTCAAAGGTATTCCCTGCAACACGCAAGTTCCCGGCAAAGTTGCTTCTGAAAATTCCAGGACTTGACAGAATTGTGCTTAACAAGATTAAGAAATCATTGCTTAATGCCTTTGGTAATAGCTTTACAACTGGTGTAATCATTGGTGGTGCTGCTCTTAACCGCGAGGTTGAGGATTTGCTCAAGCGCATGAAATTCCCATATACAGTAGGCTATGGCATGACCGAGTGTGGTCCGATTATCTCTTATCGCGACAAGGCTGAGTATGCGAAGTACTCTTGCGGTGCCAATGTAGGTTCAGTAGATATACGCATAGATTCTTCTAATCCATACCGTGTGCTTGGTGAAATTCAGGTAAAGGGTGATGCAACAATGCTAGGCTACTACAAAAACGAGGAAGCTACATCGGCTGCATTCACTAGCGACGGCTGGTTGAGAACCGGTGACATGGGTCTCTTTGACCGCAAGGGCAACCTTTACATCAAAGGACGTTGCAAGAATATGATTCTCACAGCAAGCGGCCAGAATATCTACCCCGAGGAGATTGAAGATAAGATAAACAACCTTCCTTATGTTGTAGAGTCATTGGTTGTTGGTCGCAAGAACGCAATTGTGGCACTTGTAGTTGCCGATTACGAGGCTGGCAAGAAGGATGGACTTGATGAGAAGTCTCTCGAAAAGCTCATCGATGAGAATGTACTTGCTTTGAATCCGGAGTTGGCTGCATACAGCAAGATTGGTTATACCGAAATTCGTCGTGAGCAGTTCGAAAAAACTCCAAAGCAGAGTATTAGGAGATTTATGTATTCGTAAAGAATTTTTACCATATTGCAGCGCTCCAAACTAATAGTTCGGAGCGCTCTTTTTTGTGTATTGTTCAACAGAATGGCTGTTGCTGATGAAACTTTTTGATGTATCGTGCCAAAATCTTATCTTTGTCATCGATTATTAGAATGAATTATGAAAATTACAATCATACAGCAGGATATTATTTGGAAGGATGTCGAAGCCAATGTTGCTAACCTTGAACAGCTTGTTGCTAAGGCTGAGCGTGCCGATCTCTATCTCTTTCCCGAGATGTGTTCAACAGGTTTCTGTATGCAGCCACAGGGCATTGCCGAGGAGGTTGAAGGTGCAACAGTGCAGTTGATGAAGCGTCTTGCAGTGGAGTACAATGCTGCAATGGCAGTGCCGGTGATGGTGCACGAGGAGGGCAAATACTATAACCGTATGTACTTCATAACCCCTGAAGGTGTAGTGGGAAAATATGACAAGAATAACCTCTTTGAGTATAGCGGCGAGGATAAGGTGTTCACTCATGGAACAGAAACCGTAGTTTGGCAATGGCGTGGTGTGCGCTTCAGGCCTGCAATCTGTTACGACCTCCGTTTCCCTGCATTCCTTTACAACAGGGCGCAGTATGATGTCCTGCTCATTTCGGCCAATTTCCCCGATAGTCGCCTGCTTGCGTGGGATACACTTGTGCGTGCACGCGCAATAGAGAATATCTGTTATCTTGCAGCAAGCAACCGTGTGGGTGCCGATGAGTATGGAACTTATATGGGTCACAGTGTTATCCTAAGCCCTTATGGACAGACACTCGCAGCTTGCAATGACAACGAGCAGGGTAGTGCGACCGCAGAACTTGATGATGAGATGTTGCAGAAGATTAGGGTGATGCAATTGTTTAACAAATAAGATAATAGAGGCGATTAACTAAAACGCCTCTATTATCTTATTGTATTCTGGAATTTCCTGTAGGAAAGTGAAGGTGTTCTTCTCGTAGTCCATCTTGCAACAGTAGTGCTGCAGGCCGTTGCTCACAATCAGGTAATCGACCTTCAGAATCAAATTGTAGCGCGAAATCTGTGCAAAAACCTCTTTGCTAATCTTTACGCCAGGTGCTTTGTATTCAATGATTACACGCGGTTTCAGTGCCTTGTCATACACCACAGTGTCGCATCGGCGGTTCATGCCGTTGAGTGTTATCGCAATCTCGTTGCCCATCAGCGCCTGGGGATAGCCTTTGTATTCGAGCAGATAGTGCACAAAATGCTGCCGCACCCACTCCTCTGGAGTGAGCGCAACATAACAACGGCGCAATGTGTCGAAAATTTGTCTCTTGCCATTGCTCTCAGTTATTTTTGTTTCAAAAGTAGGTAGGTTTAATGCCGACATTTCACTATCTTTGCGACTTTGCAAAGATAGACTATTTTATCGGGAATTTGCGACAAAACAAAGAATTATGGCAAAATATACTTACGAATCTATAATGTCGGAGCTCAAATCGGGTGTCTACCATCCCATATATTATCTTATGGGTGAGGAGGGATACTACACGGACAAGATAACCGACTACATAATAGAGAACTCCCTCACCGAGATTGAACGTGATTTCAACCTCACTGTTTTCTATGGTCTCGAGACCGATATTGACACCATTGTCACTGCAGCCAAGCGTTTCCCCATGATGGCCGAGCGTCAGGTCATTGTAGTACGTGAAGCGCAGTTAATCAAGAACATCGACAATCTGTTGTTCTATCTGCAAAACCCACAGCCGACAACAGTGCTTGTCTTCGCTCACAAGAATGGTTCTATAGACAAACGCAAGAAAGTCGCAACCGAACTTGAGCGCAAGGGAGTGGTGCTTGATTCCAAAAAGATGAAGGACGAGCTGTTGCCATCATTCATCACCGCATGTCTGCGTGAAAAGGGTCTTACAGCCGACAACAAGTCGGTGCAGATGATGCGTGAGTCAATTGGTGCCGATCTCTCTCGCATTGCCGGCGAAATAGACAAACTGGCTATTGCATTGCCACAGGGTGCAACGGCTGTTACCCCGGAACTCATAGAGGAACACATCGGTATCAGTAAGGAGTACAACAACTTCGAGTTACAGAATGCCCTTGTGAACAAGGATATATACAAAGCAAACAAGATAATAAACTACTTTGCCCAAAACCCCAAGAAGAATCCGATACAGATGTCATTGGCATTGCTGTTCAGTTTCTTCTCGAATGTGATGATGAGCTACTATGCACCCGATAAGAGTGAGCGTGGTGTTGCCGAGTTCTTGGGATTGCGTAGCACATGGGGTGTTGGTGACTATATCAAAGCCATGCGTAACTACAAGGCAATGCATGTAATGGAGATTCTGCACCTCATTCGCCTTGCCGATGCGCAGTCAAAGGGTGCCGAAGGTCCGCAGATGCCCGACGGCGAGATCATGCGCGAACTGCTGTACAAGATTCTGCATTAAAAAAGAAAAAACACAAGACAATGATAAACAGAAATTTGAACGGCTCGGATATAACTTTCGAGCAAGATGGGAAACTCTCGTTTGACGAAGAGGCACACCGCTACTCGCTGAACGGGGTTGAGTTCCGTTCGGTGAGCAATGTGGTTGGTATGTTCTTCAGGGAGTTCGATGCTGTGAGCATCAGCCTCAAGAAGTGCTGTGGCAACGAAGTGGAGGCTGCCAAGCTGCGAGAGGTTTGGGAGAGTAAAGGAGCGATTGCAAGTCAGGCCGGCACATTTATGCATAAGGAGATTGAGGATTACCTCAATGGCAAGCAAGTGCCCGATTTGCTTTGTGATGTCAGCTATAACGGCAACTATATAAAGTTGAATGAAACCGTTGACATTTCACGCGAGTGGAGTTATTTCAAAGCATTCGAGAGAAACACACCGTTCCAACCTTTCCGCACCGAGTGGAGAATTTATGACGCCGATGCCCGCATTGCCGGCACACTCGACTTTGTATGTTGCTGCCCCGACGGCACATACGAAATCTATGACTGGAAGCGCAGCAACAAAATTGACCCAACAGAGCGTAATCCTTGGGCAAATGGCTTGAATGGTCTTGAACACCTCACCGACACCTCATACAGCCACTACTGCCTGCAGCAGAACCTATACCGTTATATGCTTGAAAAAAACTATGGCATAAAAGTTAGCCGCATGAACCTTGTTGTCCTGCATCCCGAATTACCAATGTACAGGGTAGTCCCGGTCCCGCAAATGGAAAGAGAAATCAATATTATACTAAACAAGATAAAGTGAAATATTCTCTTTCGTTATTAGGAGCACAGCGCATTCTTGATAAAAAGAAACAACAATAGTTTTTTAAACAACAACTATTTCTTTGATAAACATTGAAATAGTTGTTGTTATGTTTAAATCAGTTTATTATCCTTAAGCCAAGCAATTTGGTCTTGAATAGTTTCGACAATTGGCCTTGTCTTATATCCCAATTCTTTTATTGCCTT
>JAFOCD010000167.1 GCA_017381475.1 Bacteroidaceae bacterium | reverse complement strand
TGGCAGTTTTATTGGTCGAGCATAACCGATAATCCGGATACTAAAGAAGAATATATACGACTATATGAAAGAAATAAAACAGAGTATTCCGATTTAATGAAGACAATGTCCATTGCATTTGACTACTTCAATAATGGTGTTTACTTTATTTCGGAGTAGATGCAATAACAGCCCGGTTTTTGCGTTATACTCCAGAATGAAAAGAATCATGACATACATATTGCTGCTGTTGCTGCCACTCTGTGCGGTGGCTCAGGAGCGTAAGGTGCAGAACAAGCCGTATATAGATTACCGCCGTCTGCACTATGGCTTTTTTGTGGGTGTGCATGCGCAGGACATGGAATTCATCAACAACGGCTATGTTACCGAGGAGGGCGAGGCGTGGTTTGCCGACATTGCCAACTACAATCCCGGTTTCAGCGTGGGTGTGCTTGCCGACCTCAGGCTCAACACCTATCTGTCGTTGCGCGCAATACCCACCATGCACTTTGGACAGAACAGTGTCATCTTCCGTGAGCAGAACAGCGGTGAGATATCGAAACAGTCGGTAAAAACGACATATATTGCATTGCCGATTCATCTGAAAGTGGCTGCCGAGCGTTTCAACAACTATCGCCCTTATGTCACTGCCGGTGTCAGCCCCATGTTCAACCTCACCGTCAAGAAACAGCAGCAGCTGTTGCTCCGTAAGTTCGATTTTATGATTGAGGTTGGCTTCGGCTGCGATTTCTACCTGCCGTACTTCAAACTTATTCCTGAACTTAAATTTGCGTTCAGTCCGCTTGATGTGCTGCGCAAGGACCGCAGCGACCTGCTCGATGCCAACTATCTGAAGTTCACGCAGTCGGTCGATAGGGTGGCGAGTAAGATGATAATTCTCTCGCTCTACTTTGAATAGATTGTTGCTGAACAAAAAGTACAATAATTGATATTTTGGACTTATGAATAACATTCGCAAAATGATGTATGTCCACGGGTTTGCCTCGTCGGGCAGTTCGGGTACAGTCATGAACCTTCGCCGCAGCCTGCCGGGTTGGCGTGTCATTGCCCCCGACCTGCCGGTCGATCCATTTGAGGCACTTGAACTGCTACGCTCCATTGTCAAGGAGGAGCAGCCCGAGATTGTCGTGGGAACATCCATGGGTGGAATGTACACGCAGCAGTTGTGGGGTGTGCCTCGCATCATCGTGAACCCATCGTTCGAGATGTCGCGCTCGTTGCTCTTTGGCAAGATGGGGCGCAACAAGTACATGTCCAAACGCAAGGACGGCACAACAGAGTTCCGTATTGACAAGGCTGTTGTCGAGCGTTTCAAGGAGATGGAGAAGCATCAGTTCGACGGCATAACCGATGAAGAGAAACAGCTTGTCGTGGGGCTTTTTGGCGACAAGGATCCTGTTGTGCATTTCTATCCGTTGATGGCCGAGCTCTATGGCGAGGAGCGTTGCCGCTGGTTCGACGGCGAACACCGCCTCAATGACAAGGTCGTTGACAAGGTGCTGCTGCCACTGATAAAAGAAATGACGACAACCGGTGACGGCGATAACTACTATTATTAACACTCTTCCGGCGGTTTTTCTCCGTTTTTTTTCTATCTTTGCGTTCTGTTACTGAACAGCATTGAATCTCATTATATCCATACTTGCACTCATGATGTCGCCGGTCGAGCCTGTCGATTCGGTGCTGCCGTCAATTGATATTGTCTCGTCGGTCAAGATTTCCGACGATGATGCCGGCACATATTCATCGACCTCGCTGCGCCGTGTGGAACTTGAGAACCGTCACCTGGCATCGGTAAAGGAACTCTCGGCACTCGCCCCCAACTTTTATCAGCCCGATTACGGCTCGCGCATGACATCGTCTATGTATGTGCGTGGTTTCGGTTCACGCATTGACCAGCCTGTGATGGGTATGAACATCGACGGTGTTCCCGTGATGAACAAGAACAGCTACGATTTTGAACTCTTTGATATTGACCGTGTGCAGGTGATGCGCGGAGCTCAGGGTATGCTCTTCGGGCGCAACACCTCGGGCGGTGCAATAAACCTTTATACTATGTCGCCGCTTGATTTCCAGGGAAAGCGCTTGTCACTGGAGTATGGTACGGCAAACAGCGTGCGCCTCAAGGCGTCACACTATGCCAAGACAAGCGACACCTTCGGTTGGTCTGTGGGTGTGATGTACAATCACTGCGACGGCTATTTCAAGAACCATGAGCTTGGCACAAACTGCGACGGTGGCGACAATGTTGCGTTGCGTCTGCGCACTCAGTGGCTGCCTACGGAGAACTGGAGTATTGACAACACCTTCTCGGCCGGCTATGTGAATGAGGGTGGTTGGGCATACGGTCACTACAACCCCGAAACCGGCGAACTTGCCCCTGTTGCATATAACGATGAGTGTTCCTACAAACGCTTCAATGTCTCCGACGGTCTTGTGGTGAAGCGCTATTTCGAGCATTTGACACTCTCTTCAACCACAGGCTATCAGTATGTCGATGACCGCATGGAACTTGACAATGATTTCCTGCCGCTCGACTATTTCTCAATGGGGCAGTACCAGCGCGAGCACTCCTTGACACAGGAGTTTGTGGTGAAGGCCGAGGAGTTGGGTGCCTTTGATCTTCTGGGTGGCCTGTTCGGTTTCTTCAAACATAACAGAATGTCAGCTCCCGTGCACTTCAAGCAGTATGGAATTGACAATCTGATACTGAAAAACGCCAATGAGGAGTATTATTATCACCTTGTTGGCGACAGGGAACTATCGTTCCGCGAGGACAATTTCGTTATTGAGGATGATTTCGTGATTCCGGCATTCGGTGTTGCGGCATTCGTTCAGGGTGGTTTTTCATTCGGCGGCCTTGATGTCAAGGCCGGCCTGCGTGTCGATTATGAATATTCGTCGATGAGCTATGACAGTCGCGCCACAGTGCATTACAGCACATACAAGGATTTGCGCGACAGCAATGAACTGAACTCTGTTTTCAAAGGTAGCAGGGCTGTCGATGCTCTTGAACTGTTGCCTAGTCTCTCTGTTTCGTATGGTGGTGACTGGGGAAATGTTTACGCTTCGGCGCGTAAAGGGTTTAAAGCCGGCGGTTTCAATACCCAACTTTTCTCTGATATTCTGCAGCAGAAGATGATGGGCGAGCTTGTGGGCAATGAGCAGAGTGTCGATGCCTCGTCAACGGCCTACCACCCCGAGGAGAACTGGACATACGAACTTGGCACCCATCTTTCGCCGCTTGCAAGTGGCAAACTTGATATTTCGGCAACGCTGTTCTACATTGATTGCCGAAACCAGCAACTTACAGTCTTTCCACAAGGAATGGGTACCGGACGCATGATGTCCAATGCCGGGCGTTCCTTCAGTACCGGCGCCGAACTTGCAGTCCGTTATCTCTTGGGCGATTTTACTTTTGACGCAGGTTTCGGATACACTCATGCTCAATTCCTGGAGTACAACCGCGGCGATGTTGACCTCGCCGGCAAGGTGCTGCCATACGCTCCGCGTGAGACATACTCGGCGAACATTGCCTACCGCATCCCCGTGCCGCACAGTTTTGCAAACATCTTTGTGCTCAATGTGGGCTGGAACGGAGTGGGACGTATATACTGGAACGAGGAGAACACCCTTTCGCAACCGTTCTATGGCCTGCTGTCGGCTTCGCTTGTGTGGGAGAAAGGGCACTGGGGCGCATCGTTGTGGGGCAAGAACCTGCTTAATGAAAAATATAACACTTTCTATTTCCGCTCAATCGGTAACGATTTCTTTGCTCAAGGCAAGCCGTTGCATTTGGGCGTTTCACTTCGTGTAAATCTATGATGACAATGAAAAAGATAAATTCGGGACATACCCCTCAGTCACTTCGTGACGGCTCCCTTAAGCGCAGGGGGGCAATATACACTTTTATGTTGCTCCTGTTGGTCGCTCTGGTCTCCTGTGTCGACAACAGCACCACCTTGCCCCAGGACGGCGACGGTGTCTATTATGGCGACCTCACCGTGGGCGATTATACCGAACGGGCAGGCATTTCCGTGACCGAGACATCCGACAGCACAGTCGATGTATTCTTCGACAACGTGAAGTTTGCCAAGGCTATGCCTTTGCGCATTGACATAACTGTGAAGGGTGTGCCAAGTCGCAGGGTAGGCGACGTGCTGAGCTTCTCGGCTGTTGATATTGACCCTTATATGAACCGTGAAAAAGAGCCGCAACCCGAATACCGTTTTGCAACCATCAGGGGCGCTGCGGAGGAAGGAGAACTTGTTCTTGTTGCCAAGATGGCCGATGA
>JAFOCD010000166.1 GCA_017381475.1 Bacteroidaceae bacterium | reverse complement strand
TGCTACCATTACATGCTCGATGAGCACAAGGTAGATGCCGACGCTCTTGTACACGAATGGGCCGAGGGTGTGATGGGCAACCAGTACCCTGTGCCCGACCGCATACTGCCGCACACCGAAATAGCCATCCGCGACTACATGGCACAAGAGCTATGCGACGGCCGTCCGCCACAGGGTGAGATTGACCTCTTTGCCACCGAGGGCGGCACAGCGGCAATGTGCTACATATTCGACAGCCTGCAACAGAACCGCTTGCTTGAACGGGGCGACCAGATTGCACTGATGACACCTGTGTTCACACCCTACATAGAGATTCCGAAGCTCTACCGCTACAACTACAAGGTAACAGAGATACCGGCAAGCCGCATGAGTGACGACGGCCTGCACCTGTGGCAATACAGCGAACGGGGAATAAACAAGTTGCGAGACCCTGCCTACAAGGCACTGTTCATAGTAAACCCGAGCAACCCACCAAGCTATGCAATGGACGGCAAGACGGTCGATATGCTTGTGGATATTGTTGAGCGTTGGAACCCAAGCCTGATGATTGTAACCGACGATGTATATGCCACATTTGTCCCCGGCTTCCAATCTCTCATGGCACGCCTCCCACATAATACGATGTGTGTCTATTCGTTCTCGAAATACTTTGGTGCTACAGGCTGGCGCACGGCGGTTATTGCACTGCACCGCGACAACATATTCGACTCGCTGCTGAAACGCCTGCCACGCAAGCGCAAGGGCGAGTTGCAGCAGCGATACGGCAGCATAAGGAGCGATGTGGAGAACATGCGTTTCATTGACCGCATGGTTGCCGACAGCCGCCAGGTGGCACTGAACCACACATCGGGTCTGTCACTGCCACAACAGCTGCAGATGACGCTGTTCGCGCTCTACTCTATTATTGACAAGCGCGAGGGCGACAATTTCCGCCAAACAATGTTGGAAATCATCAACAGACGCCTCACCAAGCTGTGGGAGAACATGGGATTCACATTGGTGTCCGACCCGTTGCGTGCCGGCTACTACTCCGATATTGACCTCACCGTGTGGGGAAAGCGTTTCTATGGCGAGGATTTTGTTGACTGGCTACGCCTGAACCACAGTCCGCTGGATGTGGTATTCCGCCTTGCAACAGAGACCTCGCTCGTTGTGCTCAACGGCGGCGGTTTCGACGGCCCCGAATGGAGCATACGCGTCTCGCTTGCGAACCTGAAGGAGGAAGACTATGCCATAATTGGCCAAAAGGTGCGCGGCATTCTCGATTCGTATGCACAGCGTTGGAAAGACAGCTTGCCGGAGATTGTATAAGTTTTTAAAACTCCCTCCCTTTACGGGTATTTGCAATCCACTCCTCCTCTTTTAAAGAGGAGGGGGACCGCTTGCGGTGGAGGAGATAACATTAATACAGTATTTAATCTCCCTACCCTGCGGTGATATTTAAAAATCCCCCTCGGCTTTCAGCCACTCCCCCTTGTCAAAGGGGAGAGCTATATTGCTAAATTTGTAGTATTATATAATTGTAGATTTATGAAAAAGTTAAAGAAGTACCGTTGCAAGGTTTGTAAGTGGGTATATGACCCGGAGTTTGGTGACATTAAAGGCGGGATTCCTGCCAACACGGCGTTTGAAGATTTGCCGGCGAATTGGGTTTGCCCTGTGTGTAAAGCAGAGAAGAACCAGTTCGAGCCGTTTGGATAGCGTTGCTGTTCACTTTAAGACAAAGAGACAGCATAAAATAGGGCAAAAAAAATGGAGGGTCAATATATTGACCCTCCAACTGTGTTTGTTTTAATTAAATTCTAAACCAGCAAGCCCATACGATGATGTAGAGAGCAACAGCTACAACGTTAGCCAGTACGCCTGCGAAACCGTTATCTTGCTTCTTAGCCATACCGATACCAGCGAGAATACCACCTACAACAACCAAGACAGGTACCAACCATGAAGAAAGGAACCAGAACCATACGCTAAGCATTGGAAGGAAAGCAAAAACAGTTGCGATAATACCAATTATCATACCAGCTTTACCAAGACTACCATTTGAGTTTGACATAATTTTAAAATTTAAAAGGTTAATAAATAATATTTAAAAAAATAATTTTCATAAAACAATCATCAACCACCATCACCTCGTTTCAAAAGCAGACAAGGTGGACAAAAGCAGCAAAAGAGTTATTGATTTGTGTTTACAAACATACACATTATTTAACAAACATTCCACGTCGTTGTATTAATAAATGTTAATTCAACATCTAATAGGCTCACCTGCAGGTGAGCCATCTAATACCATGAGCCGGCAAAAAAGGACAAAAAAAAAAGAGGGTCAAATTGACCCTCCCATAATTTGATTCAATCAAATTAATAGTAGCTATAAGAGCTAACTGCAGACTCAACAGCTGAAACAGCCATAGCCTGAGCTACATACCAACCGATGATGTAGAGAACGATTGTACCAACACAGAAGATAAGACCGAGAGTAGCCTTCTCCTGCTTGTTAGCCATACCGATACCAGCGAGGATTGAACCTACAACAACCAAGATGGGCACCAACCATGATGAAAGTGCAACATACAATACTGGGATAAACATTGGGATAACTACAAGAACTGCAGCTACGATACCAATCACCAAACCAGCCTTACCAAGGCTACCATTTGAGTTTGACATAGTTTTAAAAATTTAAAGGTTAATAAAAAATATTAATAAATAAACTTTTTACAATGCAATAATCAACCACACATTTCTCCATTTCAAAAGTCAGAAAATCAACTTATTGAATTGACAGTGCAAACATACACATTATTTAACTAATATCGCGTATCTATATGTTAAAAATTGTTAACAACACGGGAAAAACGAAAGATTTTTTCACAAATAATGGGGCTTACGCCCCATTATTTACTTAAGCACATCTGCAATGAATGCCTGCATCTCGGCCTGGTGTGCCTCAACGCTCTGCAACAGCTTGAACTGTGCCTTTGAACGGACGAGGTTGTGCTCGGGATACTGAATCTTGTAGTAAGTATCGCCGTTGATGTAGTCGGCCAAGAAACGTACTGTCTGCATGTATGGGAACAATGCTGCAGCGTATGGCAAGTTCTCAACCTCAAGCGGTGTGATGAACGAAGCAGCAGACTTCAAGTAACCCTTTGTGAATGACTTGAAGATTTCCATGTTGAAGTTCACATTGTCAAGGTTCTGGTCGTCCTCCTTACCGGTGTTTGCAGCTGAACGCAAGTAGTCACCGAAGTCTGAGAAGATGAAGTTTGGCATCACTGTGTCGAGGTCGATTACGCAAAGTACATTACCGTCCTTGTCGAAGAGGATGTTGTCGACCTTTGTATCGCAGTGGCAGATGCGCTTTGCAAGCTTGCCCTCGCGGTGCAGACGCTCACCCTTGCACATTTCCTCGGCACGAGCCTCGAGCTCGTCAACGAGCCACTGTACCTCGGCAAGACGACCAGCCTTGTTCTCGGCAACAGCCTCGCGCAACTGACGCAAGCGGAACTCCATGTTGTGGAAGTCCTTGATTGTCTCGCCGAGCTCGGCAGGGATGTCGGCAAGCATAGCCTGGAAGTTACCGAATGTCTCACCTACGATGTATGATGTCTCGGGTGTTACAGCTGTCATACCCACTGTATCGGGGATGAACTCCATTACACGCCAGTATTTCTCTCCATCGAAGTGGTAGTACTTGCCGTCCTTTGCAGGAACGAACTTGAGCACCTTGCGCTCGATGTCAGTTGCACCGGCAGCAACGAGCTTGCCATGGATGTGCTCTGTAACTGCAACGATGTTGTTCATGAGCATATCTACATCGGGGAAGATAGCGTTGTTTACATGCTGCAATACATAGTCGGGAGCTGTACCCTCGGTCTTTACACGGTATGTAGTATTGATAAGACCATTGCCCAAAGGAGCTACTTCTACAACATTGCCCTGAATGTTGAACTGAGAAACAATTGTGTTCATTGGAGTAATATTTTTAAGGTTAGTATTTCGTATTTGTTTTTACCGTAAATAGCATTCATCCAAGCCCACGGATTGTCATTTTGAGCGTAGCGAAAAATCTCTTAAAATAGAATTACAGATCCTTCACATTCAGTTATTCGCTGCGCTCATCGAAAACCTCTTTAACTTTTACATTAAGGAATGGTCAGGATGACAGCAACGCAATAGGCAGCTATCTATCAGCACTTAATCTATTATCTCAGGCAAATTTAAACAAAAGAAAAGAGCATTACAAAATAAAAGCGGAATATTTGTATAAAAAAATCTCGGCAGTCGAGTCGCGACTGCCGAGATTCATATATTTCAACTACTGCAAAGTTGTTATTTAATCAAATATTTGCGTCCATCAACAATAACAATGCCACTTGCAGGGAGTCTCTCAAGTTTCTGGCCATGCAGATTGTATATACCCTTGCATGCGTTATCCTCTTCGACAACAACATCTTCTATAGCTGTAGAAGTGCCAAAACTTATATTGGGATTCTCTACAATACACATAACCGAGCCATGGTCGTCCCATGTCCAGTTGCGTACAGCTGTCAAAGCCTCGTTAGTTACAATACAGGCAAAAAATGTTGAACCTTCACTGTAGTTGCCACCGGCATGAAAGCTGAAGGTGCCGTCACCGTTGTCGCGGATGTTATCCAAAGCAACTTTTTCGGCAGTAAACTTATAGTCGCGGTCTGCGCGTGTGACATACTCCTGCTTTGCAGGCTGATAGAGATAATATTTACCATCCTCCTGGATAATCTGCCACACGACAGTCATGTCAAAAGGGTCCACTGGAGACTTGTAAATATCCACAACAGCCTGGTTCGATGGCAAGTTGTTATAAGATGAGTTTGTCATGCCTCGAAGGCTGAGGTATGTGTCAGATATTGTCGTATTCCAAGCAAGATAACCCTCGCCTGTCTTGGCCTTGATGTGATAGGCTGCATCGTTCTTCAACTCGCTGAGCGAGTTTATCTGAACATACTCCTGAACCTTGTTATATTCAACCTTGATTGTCTTGCTTTGAGCATCCAATGAGATTGTGGCAGTATAGCCATCTACATTTACCGCAACGACAT
>JAFOCD010000015.1 GCA_017381475.1 Bacteroidaceae bacterium | reverse complement strand
CGGCCTTGTAGCCCTTCAAGCCCTTTTAGCCCTTTTGGGCATTGGAGATTAGCCCTGCGCTGCCGTCAGGGCAACCAGCAGCCTTTTGGCCCTTCAAGCCCTTATAGCCCCTTTGGGCATTAGAGATTAGCTTGCGCTTGCCGTCAGGCAAGCAGTTGCCCGTCAGGGCAACTGAACAGCCTTTTGGCCCTTCAAGCCCTTGTAGCCCTTTGGGCATTGGAGATTAGCCTGTGCTTGCCGTCAGGCAAGCAGTTGCCCGTCAGGGCAGCTGAACGGCCTTTTAGCCCTTCAAGCCCTTATAGGCCTTTTAGGCGTTATTAAAAAATAAAGGCGAGGATTCAATCCTCGCCTTTAACTCTATTTGCGGTTACCCCATTGACTCGTTTTGCTCATCGCAACCCACACGGGGCGTGACTTAAACTGCTCCACTGCCTGAGGGGAGCTGCCACGAAGTGGCTGAGGGGAGGGAGTGCGACCCGTGACCCATCGCTGCTGGTGTCATCGATTAAATAATTTGCCCCATTTTTGATGCGCGATGTTACGAGACCCGCGCGGTGTGACAGGCGCCACACTACGCGCGACCAACCTCTGCGCGCATCAAAGGAGCCGCTTTGCGTCTCCACTTCGTTCGTGGAGTACCCGGAATTAAATAGTTAGGGGCGCTTTTAAAAGCGCCCCTAACTATTTAATTCCAAAGGTTACCCCACTCACCGCGGCTGCCGCCTGAAAGCTGGCCACCGTTTGAGGTATCTACTGTCTTGTCACTGTTCATTTGAAGTGAAGCTGCGAGCATTGACTCCGCCTCAACATTTACCTCTACCATGAGAGGTGATACATAAGTCTTCTTCATATATCGTAATTCTTTTTTTGTTTTTGTTTAGCAAGGGCGGGCGAACCGCCCTCGCTTTCCTATTTTCTAATAAGTGAGATAAAAAGGTTCAAATACAAGGCCTTTTTAATCACTTATTACTTCACCAAAACTTTTTTGCCGTTTACAATGTAAATACCAGGAGCTGTGATAGCCTCTACACGGCGGCCGGTGAGGTCGTAGATAACGTTAGAAGCGTTCTCTACCTCAACGTTCTCAATGCCGGTTGTGCCAGCCCAATCAAAGCCGTAGAATGCTGCAGTCTCGGTTGCGCCTTCAATTTCAAGATAAGCCTTGTAGGCACCGTTGTAGAACTCTCCCTCATTTGTGCCGTTTACGGCATTATAGAAACCAACGCCGTCTGTCATACCAAGAACATAGCATGCGTTACCATTTTTTTCAATAAGAGTTCTCTTTGTTGTACCCTTCAAGAGGTTGCCTGAAACAGCGGTAGTTGCGCCCTGTGATGTAATCTCGGGAGCATAAACCACATTGCTTTCTGTACTAAATTTTACAACAACACCAGTCTGAGCAGGGATAACCTCGCTTGTTATCTGTGCAAACTTGGCATAGCCGTTCTCTACATTGTTTACATAGTAAACTTCTGCACCCATGGTAGAAGGTATTGTAATGTAGTTGGCGCTGTAATATGTTGCAACATCGGCAGCTTCGTTAATCTCCAAAGGCTTCACTGCAAGGATTGCAGAACCATTGTCATTGTCGGTCCAGAAAGCAACTTTGCCATTGCCTGCATTGGCGTTTATGTATTGACCATTTGTGTGCTTCAAGCAGAACCAAGCACCTTCAAGGATATAGTCACCTTCCTGCGATACATCATACTTTCTTGTAGCGATGCTCCATGTAGTGTTGTAACCCTCGGGCAAATTTGCAGCCTCCTTGAGAAGAGGATTGGCTGTGCCATTTGAAGAAAGGATATAACTCTCGCCTGCACCCTTGTTTACAACGCTGAAACCATTGATTGGGTCACCAACGAATGCCCAGAAATAGTCATCTGAAGGATTGGTAAGTGAACGCTGTGTACCCCACGCCAATGTTTCACCATTGTCTTTACCAACATATGTTCTGTATTTTGCAGCACCAGCACCTGTATTCCAGTTTGAGTGCATGATAAGGTTGTACCATTTGTTGCCAATCTCGGCGTATGTCGCTGCAAACTCAAATGGATATGCAGCCTCGTCAACAGTTACTGTAATAGTGTACTCGCCGGCAGCAGTAACTGTACCTTCGGGAGTTCCCTCATAACTTGCAGCATAAAGGCCAAGGTCTGCGCTTGGGTAGCTGCCACCTTCAGTAACATCGTTTGTTACAGTCTTTACAACAACGCCATTGTAAGAGTATTTGTATGTAACTGTATATACTGGGAGGTTCTCCTGCTCTACAACGAATATAGCACCGGCATCAGCATCGTTGAATGGATGATACTTACCCGATGCGCCAACATACTCCCACTTGAAATATTTGTTGGCACCCTTTGACTGGTTGTAGCACTTGATTTTATATTCATTGGTAGTACCTGTTGACTCAAAAGTCAAAGAGTGAGCGTTGCTTTCGTTTGAGTCGCCATTTACGTTCCATCCCTGACCGCCACCAGTGTAGGTGATATACTCACCACTGTTAGACTTTACATAGTACTGTCCGTTGCCGGCGTCAACGAAAGTGAAAATCTGTACATTTGCAGCGTCGCCGTCCTTCTTTTCTGAACCATAGACCTCGCCATAAGCGTGTGCACCGGCGCCACCTACGTTAAGATAGAGGCCTGTGCTCTTTTCCTTGATACGGTACCCCGTACCGGCTGTGAACTGCGCCATTGCGCCTACTGATAGGAACAACGACATTAAAAATAAAGTAAATTTTTTCATAAGTTTTGTTTGTATTAAAAGTTTTTAAATTATGAACTTCTTGTGTTGGTTCGCGCAAATTTAAGCAAAGTTTAACGCAAAACAAAATTTTCACCTTTTATAATGTCAAAGAATCGCATGTTTTTATTTAAAATGTACCATATCGGGTGAAAAATGTCCTAATTTGTTGAAAATTAGTAACAGAAGTGGTGACCGTCATGGCGGATGTCCCATCCGCTGTAATTGAGTATCAGGGTCTGCGACTCAAGGGTGTCAAGGGATTGTAAATACCTACCTCAACCCCCCTTGGATTGCAAATCAAAGGGAACATGGAGGGTGTGGAAGGCTAAAGAAGTATTGCACGCTATTGGCTCAATGTTAATTGCAGTCTGGCTTTTTGGTTACGCTGTGTAATGTGTTTGATGTTAATCTATTATACGTGTAATAATGTTGTTAGTAATAAATTTATTAGTAATAATGTTGTTAGTTTTGTATTCTTTGTTTATCTTTGTGGTGTAAAAATGTTGTTATGGATATTAAACCTTTTATATTTGGTGTGGCTACATCGGGTGAAAATTTTACCGATCGTAAGAATGAAACGGCGCGTCTGCTGACAAATTTCCGCCACGGAGTAAACACTGTGTTGATTTCTCCACGCAGATGGGGTAAAACATCGTTGGTGCAAAAAGTTGCAGCTCTTGCACAGTCGGACGACTTGATAGTGGTGTATCTTGATATATTTTCTTGTCGAAGTGACAAGGAATTTTACGATGCATTTGCTTCGGCTGTTCTACGGCAAACATCATCGAAATGGAAGGAGTGGGTTGAAAATGCAAAATCCTTCCTTTCGAGAATCAGGCCAAAGATTTCTTTTGGCTCCGATTCGGTTGCGGAGTTTTCGGTGTCTCTTGAAATGGATCCACAAAGTGATGATGTTGCAGAAATTCTTCAGTTGCCCGAGAAGATTGCGCAGGAAAAAGGTGTTAAAATCGTAGTCTGTATAGATGAATTTCAGCAGATTGCGGAGTTCAAGGATTCAAAGACTTTTCAAAAGAGGTTGAGAACTGTATGGCAATTGCAGAAAAATGTTTCATATTGTTTGTTTGGCAGCAAGAAGCATTTAATGAACGAATTGTTTGAGAAAAAAAGCCTGCCATTCTATAAATTCGGTGATGCAATATATTTACAGCGTATTCCTGTTACCGATTGGGTCGATTACATTTGTGAGAGGTTTAAGGCGACCGGCAAGACAATCTCGCCGGAGTTGGCGGAGAGGGTCTGTGTTGCGGTTGAATGCCACTCTTCCTATGTTCAGCAACTTGCGTGGCTTATTTGGGTGAATACAGACAAAATTGCTACGGAAAAGGATTTTGAAGAGGCCTATAGGGATATATTGGCTCAGAATACTCCGCTTTTTGAAAAGTTGACAGAAAACCTATCCTCATACCAAATGAATTTTCTGCGTGCTATAATCGATGGGGTGCGTAAGGAATTCTCGGCACAGGAGGTGGTGCAAAAGTATAAACTGGGTTCCTCTGCCAATGTCGCGATTGTCAAAAGGGCTCTTGTTAAAAAAGAACTTGTAGAAATTGAAAAACGAGAAGTGATAATCTCTGATCCACTGCTCAAGGTATGGTTAAAACAAGAGCTTCTTTAATGGTGAAGTGGGGGCGGTTGCCTTCACTTTTTTTCTTTTTGGACAAAAGAACAAAGCTGCGAGTAAGCGAGTCAAACAGCTCGATATTGTGAGATTATATTTAGACAGAAGTACATAAGTACATAAGTACATAAGATTTTACCTAAGTCAGCAAGTAATGCGTTCCACGTTGATATTTATGTAAGCATTCTGCTATGAGTTTATGTCTATTGGAAACCAAATTTCCAATAAGTATAGTGCTAATCTGCATCAATGCGAGAACTAGTTTTCTCATTGTAGCAGATTAACACTATACATTGTCGCGTAGTTTTACTAGCGACGCACATATCTCAATAGCAGAAAAGCTCTTTTGTTCTTTTGTTCTTCTGTCTTAAAAAATATTCTTTTAACTGCGTATTCAAGTTGAAAAGCCTTGCTGGTCGCAACCCGCGGGGCGCGAACTTTTAAACTGCTCCCCTGCCTGAGGGGACATTGCGAATGAGCAATGTTTGCGACAACGGAAACTTTAGTTTCCCAAAGGAGTGTCGTAAGATTTTATTACAAAGTGGCTGAGGGGAGGGAGCGCTACGCGTTCCTTCTTTTGCGTTTTTCCTCTCGTTTGTGCTATGAAAACCCTGTGTGAACTAAAATTAACCCCGTTTTGTTGAATTTTTAGGTAATTAACTCTTTAATTAGGTGAATTTTTACTATCTTTGCGCGGATTTGTGGGGTAGTGCATGAAGTACGCTTTTTACCACACATTTTTACATAGTAAAAAGAGAGAATTTATAACCTAAAATACTAACTTTTAATTAACAAAAATGAAAAGAATTACTTCTTTGATGTTGATGCTGCTTGTAGCAGTGACAACAATGTGGGCTGGTCCTACAGACTTGCCACAGATTACAACGGATGTTAACAATCCGATTTATTACACAATCGTGAACACCCGTTCTTCACAGCCTGGTGGTTACATGTACTTTGCTGGTGAGAACGTTGGTTTGAAGGACGAGCAGGTTACTAAGATTGAAGCAAAACACATGTTCTACTTCACTGGTAGCCACGATGCTCTTTATGTACACAACAAGGCTACAGATAAGAAACTTGCTACAATCGGTAATGGTGATAAAGCTGCTGGTTCTTGGACTGCAGAGGGTACAGTTTGGGCTGTAGGCGTTTCTCCAAAGGGGACAGGTCTTGCTTTCGGTCCTAAGGGTGGCTTGAACGGCAACTCTTGCTGGAATGAGTGTAACTATCAAACTGCTACAGACAAACCAGACTTCACCACTTGGAGTGCAAACGATGATGGTTCTATCTTCTTGGTAGCTCTTGCAGAGGATTGCGAGATTGATGTTGATGCTTTCTACACAATTGAGGCTCCATTGTTCGAGCAGGTTCAGGGTGTTAAGAAAGGTCTTATTGTAAATGCTGATGGTTCACTTGGATGGAATACTGTTGATCTCACAAACAAGAACTGCTACTGGGTTCCTACCAAGGTTGAGGGTACTACAGTCGCACTCAAGAACCTTGGTACTGGTAAGTTCCTGAATGGTACAGGAGTTGCTGATGAGACTGTTGAGTCAACAGTTAAGGTTCTTGGTCTTGGCCAGTACAATATTGTTTCAAACGGTACAACTGTTCACGCAAACAACCACGGCGGTGGTGCAAATGCAAGTGGCAATATCGTTTCTTGGGGTGGTGCTGTCGGTTCTGCTTCGGCTTGGCAGTTTGTTGAGCAGCAGGATCCCGATGCTGTAAAGGCAATAGCAATCACTTACAACTTTACTTACAACGGTCAGGCTCTTGACGGTTATACACAGACTGTGAATACTGTAACTGGTACAGAATATCCTAATATCACAGTTTCATTCCCATTCGGTGTATCTGCTACAAAGCCAGAGGGTATAATTGCAAAGGAGGATGCGCCTGCAAAGACTATGACAATCCCTGTTGAGGAGAATCTTCCTTTTGCTTATGCAGCAAACTATGATGCTATTGCAAACTGGTACTATGTAAAGAACAAGGGCGAGTTCTATTTGAGCCATGTTGAGAATCAGGGCAACATTGCTTTGGGTAATGACCAAAAGACAGTTGCTGCTGATAGCAAGGACGCTTTCTCTTGGGCTTTCGTTGGTAACCCATTCGATGGTTTCCAGCTTGTTAACAAGGCTGCAGGTAAGGGTTATGTACTCTCTTCTTCTACAACGATAGATGGTGACGGTGCAAATACATTCCCTGTAATGACAAAGTCTCCTGTTGCCGAAGGAAACAATGAGTTGTGGGTGCTCACTGCAAGTGGACACCAGGAGAATGGCTTCTTTATTGCGCAGAAGGGCTATGCAAACAACCGAATGAACAACCGCGGTAACAAATTGGCTTACTGGACAGGTGGTGCTGACAATGGTTCTACATTCACTGTGGTATTGCGCAATGATGAGGAAGAGCAGAAGGCTCTTGTTGCCGAGTTCAAGACACGCGCCATTGAAGGCTTGGGTTGTGTTGGTGGTTATGCTGCAGACAAGGCAGACGCTATCAATGCAATTAATACATACGCAGATATGGAGACATTCAAGGCTGAAAATAAAGTTATTACTTTCGATGGCAACAAGTTCTATCGCATCCAGAATGTATTCCGCAAAACCTTTATCGATATAGACAACAATAATAGAGTGCTTAGAGATGAGGATCACGCCGACATTGACCAATTGTGGCAGGTAGAAGCAGGTACTGATGGTGCTTACTTCATCAAGAGCCCTAACGCTGGTTATATGCAGGCTGTAGGCAATAACGAACTTGTTGCAGAAACAGATGCTCAGTTCGTTATATCAAGTTTCTACGAGGGCGCAGGTCAATTCGGAATTATATCTAAGGGTACAAACAATATGCTTGCTGGTATCAATGCTTCTGCACTTGGCACATGGTGGAATGGTTCTATTGATGGTGACATGTCTTATAGATTCCTTGAAGCTGATGATGTTGAAATCACTCTTAGCGATATCAACAATGAAGGCTGGGCTACTGCATATTTACCATTTGACGTAACACTTGGCGATGGCCTTACAGCATACTATGTTAACGAGATTAATACAGGCTATGTAACATTTGCTGAGACTACTGATGTTCCTGCGAACAATGGTGTTATCCTTAGAGGCGAGCCAGGTGAGTACACACTAAACATTGCAAAGGCAAGTAGCACTATCACGGGTAACTACCTAAGTGGCACAACTGTAACAAAAGAAATTACGAAGGAGGATGGCAACGCTTACTATGTTCTTGCAAAGCATGCAGAGGCTGGTCTTGGTTTCTACAATGCTGTTTTGGGCGAGGATGTGACCAAGTTCAAGAATGTGGCAAACAAGGCATATCTTGTAGTTCCTGCAGAGAAAGCTCAGGGCGTTAAGTCATACAGTCTCCGTTTTGAGGACGGTACAACAGGCATCGAAGGTGTAGAGGTTGAGAACGAGGTTAAGGCTATCTACGACCTCACCGGCCGCCGTGTAGAGACTATCACTGCTCCTGGTATTTACATTGTAAACGGCAAGAAAGTTTTGGTGAAGTAATCACCAAAACTTCGATAACACTTGCAGCAAAAGGTCACGCGTAGCGCGGGCGCAGTTCGCGCCGTGTGGGTTGCGAAAAGCAGGTGTTGTCAGTGGTGCTTGAATAATAAAGCGAGGGCGGTTCGCCCGCCCTTGCTAAACAAAACAAAAAAAGAATTACGATATATGAAGAAGACTTATGTATCACCTCTCATGGTAGAGGTAAATGTTGAGGCGGAGTCAATGCTCGCAGCTTCATTGAAATTGGATAACGAGAAGACAGTAGATACCTCAAACGGTGGTCAGCTCTCAGGCGGCAGCCGCGGTGAGTGGGGTAACGTGTGGAATTAAATAGTTAGGGGCGCTTATAAGCGCCCCTAACTATTTAATTCCGGGTACCCCACGAACGAAGTGGAGACGCAAAGCGGCTCCTTTGATGCGCGCCGAGGTTGGTCGCACGCAGTGTGGTATCAGTCACACCGTGCGGGTCTCGTAACAGCGCGCATCAAAAATGGGGCAATTTATGGAATTAAATAATTTGGGACGCTTTAAGGCGTCCCAAATTATTTAATCGATGACGAAAGCAGCGATAGGTCGCAGGCAGCACGGACACTGGTCGTGCCCTGCGGGTCGCGAAAAGCTTTCGTCGTCAATTTTTATGTTAATCGATAAAGCACACAGCAAAGGGCCTTAAGGGCTTAAAGGTCCAAAAGGCCTAAAGGGGCTTGAAGGGCTGCAAGGCCGTTCAGTTGCCCTGATGGGCAACTGCTTGCCTGACGGCAAGGTGCTGTGGTTTCAAAGGCCTAAAAGGGCTTGAAGGACTGCAAGGCCGTTCAGTTGCTCCGATGGGCAACTGCTTGCCTGACGGCAAGGTGCTGTGGTTTTAAGGGCTACAAGGGCTTTAAGGGCTAAAAGGCCGTTCAGTTGCCCTGATGGGCAACTGCTTGCCTGACGGCAAGCGCAGGGCAAATCTCCAATGCCCCAAAGGCCTAAAAGGGCTTGAAGGGCTAAAAGGCCGTTTAGTTGCCCTGATGGGCAACTGCTTGCCTGACGGCAAGCGCAAAGGAATCTCCAATGCCCAAAGGTGCTGCAAGGGCTTTAAGGGCTAAAAGGCCGTTCAGTTGCCCTGACGGGCAACTGCTTGCCTGACGGCAGTGCAAGGGAATCTCCAATGCCCAAAAGGCCTAAAGGGGCTTGAAGGGCCAAAAGGCTGTTCAGTTGCCCTGACGGGCAACTGCTTGCCTGATGGCAAGCGCAAAGGAATCTCCAATGCCCAAAGGCCTAAAAGGGCTTAAAGGGCTGCAAGGCAATTTAGTTGCCCTGACGGGCAACTGCTTGCCTGACGGCAAGCGCAGTGTTTGGAAACAACAACAAAGAGGTTGGCCAAAAAGGTTCAACAATAAGATGGTGACCCGTTTTGCTTTTGGGTCACCATCTTTTTATTATAAAATTATACTTGACTTTTCACAAACTCCTCGGCGGGTTTCAAGGCATCCAACTTGCCCACATCAATAAAGTGCAAGTCCTGTGCTACTACGCCATAGATGGGGTGTTTTGCAGCTGCCCACATGTAGAAACTCATTATGGGGAAGCGAGTACCTTTCTCTTCGTCAACGGGCAGTCCTTTTTCCTTGAGATACTCTTCCATGAGAGAGAGGACTTTATCGCTGAGAATGTGTATACCCGAGAATGCCAAGGCGCGGCACTCGGCAGGGATGATATTGGGTGAGGTTACGCAGTAGTCGCCGGTATCGGTATTCATCCAGCCTACCATGCGCATTGTTTCGGGTTCGAAAAGGAGGAAACGCGATGTCTTGCGGTCGCTGACGAGCAGCGATGCAAGGGCATCGTCTTTTACTTGTTGCTCAAACCATGAGATGTTGCAGTTTGAGAGGATGTCAACATTGTGTATGAGGAAACGGCCACAGCCTTGGAGGTAACGGCGTGCATGAAGCACTGCACCACCCGTTTCAAGGAGCAACTGGCGCTCATCGCTTATCTCCACAAGCATCTTTCCTTCGCGCTTTTCACTCTTCTCGGTAACAATCCAGGGCTCTTCATTGACCCACTGCTCTACCTTGTCGGCGAAATAGTGTATGTTAACCACGGCCTCGTCTATGCCGGCTGCATGTAGCTTGCGTGTCACATGTTCTATCAATGGTTTGTCGCACACGGGAACAAGGGCTTTTGGTAGTGTGTCGGTAAGTGGTTTAAGACGGGTTCCCAGACCCGCCGCAAAAATCATTGCTTTCATCTCTATTGAATTATAGTCACGAAATTAGTGCAAAAAAACGAATAAGGGAAATTTGTGTCGCTTTTTATCGCTTGCAACTGCATGAATATGTCAAATAATGGGCAAAGCTTTGCTGCAGGTATTGTTTTAATGATTATCTTTGTGAATTGATAGAATAATTCCAACACAAAGAAGAATAAGAAGAATGGAGCAAATTAGCCAAAAGGAGTTCACAAATACTGCAATGAAGTATGGTACTTACTTGGGTATAGTGTGGGCGCTGATGTATGTCATGCTGTTCAACAGCCTGAGCATGCCTATTCTTTCGTTTGGCGCATGGGGTATTATAATATGTGCGCCGATATTGTCAGGATACATGGCTACCAGATTCCGCAAAGCCAAGTGCGAGGATACCATGAGTTACTCACAGGCTTGGAAATTTCTTGCCATCATGCACCTGTGCGCTGCATTGTTCAGTGCAATGATCAACTACCTGTACCTTCATTTCATTGACAAGGGGCACTTCCTGGGCTCCATCAATGCCACTTTGTCGGAAATTACAGAAACTGCTGCAACCCCGGACGTCAAGGAGCAGATGAATTCAATGTTTGAGATGTTCTCGAATTACACTGCCATGGACTTGACTTGGGCTTTCCTGAACAACAACATCTTTGTGTATCTTATACTGACATCTATCATTGCTCTTATTGTCAAGAAAAATAATTATAACAGACTATGAATATATCTGTCATTGTACCTCTTTATAACGAGGCTGAATCACTACCCGAGCTCGCTCAATGGATTGAGCGAGTGATGCGCGAGAATGGTTATACATACGAAATTATCTTCATAAACGACGGTAGTACCGACAAATCGTGGAATGTAATTGAGCAACTGAGGGAGAAGAACGACTGCATACATGGCATAAAGTTCCGCCGCAACTATGGAAAGTCGCCTGCGCTGTTCTGTGGCTTTGAACGTGCGAAGGGCGATGTGGTAATAACCATGGATGCTGACTTGCAGGATAGCCCGGACGAGATTCCGGCACTTTACAAGATGATTACAGAGGAGGGTTATGACCTTGTTTCGGGCTACAAGCAGAAGAGGTATGACCCGCTGAGCAAGACTATTCCAACAAAACTGTTCAATGCCACTGCACGCAAGGTTTCGGGCATAAAGAACCTGCACGACTTCAACTGCGGACTAAAGGCGTATCGTCTTGAGGTGGTAAAGAACATTGAGGTGTACGGTGACATGCACCGATATATACCTTACCTTGCCAAGAATGCGGGATATGACAACATTGGCGAGCTTGTGGTACACCACCAGGCACGCAAGTATGGCAAGAGCAAGTTTGGAATAAGCCGTTTCTTCCATGGTTACCTTGACTTGATATCGCTGTGGTTCCTGTCAAAGTTCAACCGACGTCCAATGCACATATTTGGCCTGTGGGGTACATTCATGTTCCTCATTGGTTTTATTGCTGCAATAATAGTTGGTGCGTCAAAACTCATTGCAATGGCAAATGATGAACCTGCGAGGCTGGTTACAGACTCGCCATACTTCTACATTGCGTTGACGATGATGATTCTTGGAACACAGCTGTTCCTGACGGGTTTCATAGCAGAACTGATTAGCCGCAACTCACACGACAGGAACCATTATAACATTTCAAAGGAGATATAATGAAGCGGATTGCCGTTTTTTTGACAGCGTTATGCATTGTGCTATGTACGGGCTGCGACAGCGGATATGACTGCAGCCTGAACAACATTGCGTATAACCGCGTGAATTTCTACACCACCAACGAGCATGGGATTGAGAGTCCATACGCCCTACCCGAAGCGCTGACCGTGTCGATTATGGTCAACGGGCGCGACTCTATTGTAGTGAACCACATTACGGGCACCAAGGAACTGACATTGCCTATGAGCTACACAAGCGACTGCGACACTCTGACTTTTGACTATTGGAACGGTATTACCGACACGCTGTATGTGGGGCACAAGAACATTCCGTTCTACCAGTCAATGGAGTGCGGCGTCATAATGCATCACACGCTGACAGAGGTGAAACACACCGGCAACCTGATTGATTCTATGGCCATCAACACTACCCAAATAAACTTTGACTACAATGAGAATATTAAGTTGTATTTTATTGAGTAGTATGTTGCTTGCGGCTCCTATGAAGACCTATGCACAGGAGACCGACAAAGAGACCAAGAAGGAGAGCGTGTGGAGCATGTTCAAGTTCAAAGGCGTGGGCATATCGGCCGACATTTTCGGATGTGCAGCGGCGCTGATCAATGACAACATAAGTACAGAGGTTGCGGTGGAGGCCAATTTCGGCAACCGAATTTACCCGGTCTTCGAGGTTGGATATGATTGGTGCAACACGACCGACATGACATCGGGAATCAGTTACAGGGCTAATGCGCCCTATTACAGAGCCGGTATCAACTATAATTTCTTTACAAAAAAGGACAACCCCAACCCCAAGCATTATATATATGGACTTGTGCGTCTGGGATGGAGTAACTTCAGATATGACGTCACTACCCCACCCATTACCGACCCTGTATGGGGCGGCGAGGTCGCTCTTGACCTGAAGGATGTAAAAGGCGCAAGCCTGTGGGGCGAGATTGGTGCCGGCATAAAGGTGAAGATTGCAAAAGGATTCCACATGGGCTGGAGCGTACGCTACAAGATTAGGTTTACCGAAAAGGTGGGCGAGAATTCCAAGATGTGGCACATCCCGGGATATGGCACCAATAGCACGAATGTATTCGGCGGCACATATAGCCTTATATATGATATACCTATTAAATAATATATAAGGGAGATTACACACGCAAACAAGATAACAGAACAGGAATATGAAACAGAGACTCAAGACATGGCAAGTGGTTTTCCTTGGTTTTCTAATCGTGGGAACTATTTATATCCTTGCCGGACACGAGCCCGAGGTTTACCGTACAAACGAGGGATGCATTGCCGGCAGTACTACATACAATATTGAATACAAGGCCAGCAAAGATTTGCACGAGGAGATTAAGGCTGCACTGCTTGAAGAAGAGGTACTGCAGGCCGTGACCAAACTGCTCGACGAGAAAGGCGTCAAGAACTACCGGATTGATGTTGACGGCGAATCCATCGCAAAAGGCAATGACAACCAGGGAAAGAAATGGAAGAACAATACCGACGGAAGCATTATCAATCGTGGAAAAATATTCGGCACAACCTATAATATAAAATACCGTACAACCAAGAACCTGCACAAGGAGATAAAGAGTGCGTTGGTCGATGTTGACAATGCGCTGTCAATGTTCAACAAGCATTCCATAATCAGGGCTTTCAACGAGAATAGGGATACCGTTGCAAACGAGATGTTCACTAATGTCTTCAACCTCGCACAGGAGGTTTCGGCCAAGACTGACGGTGCTTTTGACATAACAGTCGCGCCACTTGTCAATGCATGGGGATTCGGTTTCAAGGAAGATTCCCTGCCCGACGACAAGGCTGTGAAGGAAATGCTGAAGTACATTGGCTACCGCACTGTAGCACTTGTCGACGGCAAGCTTGTAAAGGAGAACAAGAACACTATGCTTGACTGCAGCGCTATTGCAAAGGGATATGGTTGCGATGCTGTGGCACGAGTTCTTGACGACAAGGGTGTAAAGGATTACATGATTGAGATTGGCGGTGAGGTTGTCACAAAAGGCAAGAATGACAAGGGGACTGAATGGAACATTGCAATAAGCAAGCCTACGGAAGATGCTACTGAGCACCAGATTGTGATTGGCATAAGCGGCAGGGGAATGGCAACATCGGGCAACTACCGCAACTACCGCGAAGAAAATGGAAAGAAATTCGCCCACACCATTGACCCACGCACCGGTTATCCCGTACAGCACTCTTTGCTGTCGGCAACAGTAGTGGCAGAGACCTGCGCCAAGGCCGATGCATATGCTACGGCGTTCATGACCGCCGGACTGGATGCTGCAGTAGAAATATGCAAGGAGAACGATATTGAAGCATACTTCATATATGCCGGCGAAAACGGAGAAATGAAGACATTTGCAACCGATGGGTTCAAGAAATACATAAAACAATAATAATAAGCCAAAGAAAAGTAAACCCCAAAGTTCGGACAGGAACTTTGGGGTTTACTTTATTGAGAAACACGCTCATCCTTCAGTCATAGGCGTAGCACTTGCAGTATTAATAAAATGTAACAGATTTGAGGTAAAGAGTTTTACCGCTATGGCAAGCAGGATGATTCCAAAGAACTTGCGCGTGAAATAGATGCCGCCCTTGCCCAAGGCTCTCTCGATATAAGCGGTTGCAGACAATATCACATACACCACCACTGAATTGAGCGCCAAGGCTGCCATGATGTTCACCGATGCGTACTCGGCTTTAAGGGAGAGAAGGGTTGTAAAGGAACCGGCTCCTGCAAGCAGAGGGAAGACCAATGGTACAAAGGTTGCGTTGTTGGCAAGGTGGGATGAGTCCTTGAATATCTCAATGTCGAGAATCATCTCGAGCGACATAAGGAATATTATGACACCACCGGCTATGGCAAAGGAGTTGATGTCAACACCGAAAAGGCCCAATATCCAGTCGCCGACAAAAAAGAAGAGGAACATGAGGGCAAAGGAGTAAAACACTGCTTTCTTGGTGTTGATTACTCTACCCTTGTCGCGCAACGTTAGAACTACCGGCATGATACCTATTGGATCAATGATTGCAAAGAGCACAATAAACGCGCTTATGAATTCGACAAAATTGAAAGCTGAAAAGAATTCCATTATATTCTTTGATTAAGGTTTGCAAAATCTTGTATTATATACCGCAAATTTACACATATTTTTCAAAAAGCATCAATACTCGCGAATAACATTGGGCAACAGGGAGAAATATTCCCATGTATGCTAACAATTTTAAATAAAAAAAGACCGCAAAACGCTGTTATTTAACAAAAAAGTTGTACCTTTGCGGCCGAATTCTATCAACATAATGTCTAACTCATTAACTATTTGAAAATTATGAGCAAAGAAATTCTAACAGGTACACCCGATTTCAATTGGGAGTCTTACGAGAAAGGCGAGAACATCTCAGGTCTTTCTTATGAGCAGCTTGAGCAGGCTTACGATGGTACACTCAACAAGGTATCAAGCCGCGAAGTTGTTATGGGTACCGTTATCGGTATCAACAAGCGTGAGGTTATTGTAGACATCAACTACAAGCAGGACGCTATCATTCCAGTAAGCGAGTTCCGTTACAACCCAGACCTTAAGGTAGGTGACCAGGTTGAGGTTTACATCGAGAACTTGGAGGACAAGAAGGGTCAGTTGAACCTTTCACACAAGAAAGCACGCGCAAGCCGTTCTTGGGAGCTTGTTAACAAGGCTATGGAAGAGCAGGCAGTTGTACGTGGTTACATCAAGTGCCGCACTAAGGGCGGTATGATCGTTGACGTATTCGGTATCGAGGCATTCTTGCCAGGTTCACAGATCGACGTTAAGCCTATCCGTGACTACGATGCATACGTTGGCCAGACAGAAGATTTCAAGATTGTTAAGATCAACCAGGAATTCAAGAATGTTGTTGTTTCTCACAAGGCTCTCATCGAGGCTGAGCTTGAGGAGCAGAAGAAGAAGATTATCAGCACACTTGAGAAGGGTCAGGTACTCGAGGGTACAGTCAAGAACATCACTTCTTACGGTGTGTTCATCGACCTCGGCGGTGTTGACGGTCTCATCCACATCACAGACCTCTCTTGGGGCCGCGTAAACGATCCTACAGAGGTTGTAACTCTCGACCAGAAGATCAATGTTGTTATCCTCGACTTCGATGACGAGAAGAAGCGCATTGCTCTCGGCTTGAAGCAGCTCACTCCACACCCATGGGATGCTATCGACGCTGACCTCAAGGTAGGCGACGTAGTTAAGGGTAAGGTTGTTGTTATGGCCGACTACGGTGCATTCATTGAGATTGCTCCAGGCGTTGAGGGTCTTATCCACGTTTCAGAGATGTCTT
>JAFOCD010000165.1 GCA_017381475.1 Bacteroidaceae bacterium | reverse complement strand
CGAAGTCGCAGATATACTAGGGTGCTCATGCTCATTCCGTTCCGTACATGGTGTTTGTGTTGTTAAGTTCCATTAATTAACCCGCCTGCGGTCTTGCGGACGCAGGCACAAAATTGAAGTATTATGAAAGGCGAATGGATTTTTATTAGAAAGAATGGTTTTAACGTGGCCGCGTACAAACGTTTAAAGCATGCTACCCGCGCTTTCGAACTGGTGTACCAACGTTCTGATCATGCAAAGGACATTGTTGAAATGATTACAGAATCAGGCCTAATACTGGCTTCATTTTAAAATTAGTAAACTATGAAACAGAAAAAATTAATTTCCGTCCGCATAGACACGGACATCCTGAAGGTGTTAGATGAGTACGCGAAATATGGGCGTTACTGGTCGCGTTCCGCATTAATTAACAACATTCTTGAATCTGTCATAGAACGGACTGATTCGCACGATTTTAAGCTAATAGCAAAATTCCCGTCTTTTAAATGTAAGTTTCGAAAGATATCGGTTGATACCTGCAGCTTGTAATACATGTACCATGGTATAGACATCGGGAGAAATGCTAGACGTTATCTAGATTTAGTATAAATTTGGGGTGATTTTGGCGTTTTTTTCCCCTATTTCTTTTGAGATTACGAAAATATTTCTTTACTTTGCAGTCGGTTAGGATAGCGGGCAACGCTGGGGAGCGTCCCGTGAAAGTAGGCCGGACGTTCAGGGAGCAGGGGTGCAAAGTGAGAACACATAGCATCCCTGTTTTGTTTATCATAATGATTACACTCTAATTGCATAAATTTCGCATAATGTCTGTTATTTGCGGCTCCCAGTACGTTTTTACTTAGTTCTCCCCGTTTATTAACAATTACATTCTTAGTTATGTCAGAAATGAAAATTGAAGTATTCGCGTTCAATCGCGAAGCGGTTAGGAAAGTTCTCTTTCAGGTCGCAGTAGAAATCGAGGAAGGTCAACAAATTGACGTCCCAAGTATCGTGCGCGTATTGCGTTATCTCTTTCCCAAGTCTGTTGGTGTTACTATTACATTTTTCTAGATTTCTCCCTAACGTTCACTTATGCAAACCCAAAGCATTTTACATGTAGCCCGCTGGTGGGCATTGCGCATTGTGCAGGCACTCGGATTGATTATCATTTATTTGGCACTCCTTGCCATCCATTGTTCAATTTAATAAACTACATTATCATGTTTCAAGTATTAGCAATCGGTAATTTAGGCGGCGACGCTGTTGTAAAAGGCGAAGCAGGCCGCGAGTTTGTAACATTTCGTATAGCGCACAACGAGCGCTGGAAAGATTCGCAGAACGTTGAGCACAACGTAACTCAGTGGTTAGACTGCGTGATGGATGGCCGTCCGCGAGTGTTAGACTTGCTTAAGGCAGGCCAACTTGTCTGCGTTCAGGGCTCTGCGTCCCTTCGTATCTTCGATTCTGCTAAAGACCACTGCAAGAAAGCTGGCATACAGGTCAACGTGCGCAGTCTTGAATTGTTAGGCGGTTCTAACGATGTCGTACCCGCTCGTCTCTACGATGCAGGCGGTCAGGTCATAGAAGTGCAGAAGCATTACTATGCAGGTCACGCAGGCGAGATACTGACAAGTTCACGCGGACAGAAGTTCGCATGTGATGACAATGGTTGGGTCTTCCCGTTCGAGCAAGTACCTAACGAGGTGAAGGATGGCGCAGCCTGATTCTAGACCACGTGCATTGTACATCGACTGGCTCGAAGTATATGCACTGGAACCGATAACATCAGACCCACGGGACGCGGACTATTTCCGTGCCCGTGGGTACGTTGTACATGAGCGCGAGTACGGCACGCGAGTCTTTAGTCAGGTCTTTATGCTAGAGGACAACTACGGACAGCCGTTTATAGAGGTCAGACGTGCGGCGTATCAGTCCACGGATTCACGACTGGGATTCATGCCAACGAACGGAGTTCACTTGCGTATGACCAATAATCAGCTATACACAGCCAACCCGATTCAGAAGTTGCGTGACTTCATGGTAGCCAACGACTACGAACTAGTTAAGCTACACCGCCTAGACATAGCACTCGATTTCGAGCGTTTCGACTTTGGTGATGACCCTGCACGATTCATAGAGCGTTATATGAAGGGCAAATATGCCAAAGTCAATCAGGCCAATATTGCAGCGCACGGGGTCGATACGTGGGCGGGGCGTGTGTGGAACTCGCTGTCATGGGGCAACCCGAAGAGTATGATTTCGACTAAGATGTACTGCAAGTCGATGGAACTGGAACAAGTCCACGACAAGCCGTATATCAAGCTAGCATGGTTCGACGACAAGCTTATTGATTCGCCCGTGAACATGACCAAGCGAGACACAGACGGGCACGTATACAAGCCAGTTATTTGGCGCATAGAGTTCAGTATCAAGTCATCCGCAAATATGTGGTACGTCATCGAACGGGCAGACAAACCGCATTCAAGACAGCCGATGCCACACGTACTTAGCACCTACGACACACGCGAAAAACTCCTAATTGCTTTCGCGTCACTACAACGTCACTACTTCTTCTTCCGCAAGTATCAGCCCGATGTCAGAAAAGACCGATGCGAAGAGAAGCGACTATTTAACTTCCGTCTAGATGACCAACTCATGAAGCTACAACAGCACGGAGCCGTGTCGCAGCGTACCACACAACTAGACAGACTGCTCAATTACCTGCGTCTATTCCTGGTCATGTACAACGACCCCGATGCGTACAAGGCCGCAAACATAGTCATCGATTACCTCGAACAGCAGAAACTACGCACAATGATTACGACCGAAGCAGATTATGCACATGTGCAGGCACTACGCAGACTTATTCGCGAACGACTGGAGGGCTACACCGACAAGCCGATTACGACACACTACCGCGAACTAGTCGACTTGTTCACGTCCCCCGATGCTCCATTCTGACGCTCAACACGCGGTGCAGTAGAACCGCGTCGGGATTTCCAATACCAAAGCACCACAAGCCCAGTATACAAAGGCATTCACAGCAATCTTCCTCACGGGCACGCGGGCACGCACATGCACGAGAACGAGGGGGGCTCCCCTGCCCCCCTCGAACTCCCCCCGCGGCTTCCGCTCTGTATATCATCGCTTTTGTGTTCGCGCGGTGGCGGTGCTCGCGCCCTGCGCTGTGCTCCGCTTGACCCGCGCTCGTTCAGCGGAAAACGTACAACGCGGAGTCGGCTCGATGACCATATCGAATGGTCATCGACCCGCGATAATAATCAAAAAACGGGACATTATGATAAATACGTGGTATGTTATCATAATGGGCGTTTTTTGCTCATTATCGTTGTCCGCGTCCGATGTTGACTGCTTCCAACATCGACCGCGGACAAATGCTTCGGGGGTACGTTCGGCAACGGAAGGCCGTCTAACGTCCATCGCCTGTCGCAGCCGTGTTGTTTTTGGGGGGCTCGGGCGGGGAAAACCCCGCCCAGCGGCTAAAGCCGCCTGCGTCCTAGTCAGTCCGCAGCCCCCCAAAAACAACACGGCTGCGACTTCGGCCGTACACGGCCGCGCCCGCGGAAAACCGCGGGCGGGAATTCGACAATGACAAGCCGCGCCCCCGCGCCCACTAGCTGTCATAGTAAACATGATTACCAAGGCGAACGTTTGATATTACGGGGGTCTTGCCCCCGTGCCCCCGCGTGGGGGCTCTGCCCCCACACCCCCGGTGTGTTTTTCATGTTTTTATGTGCATTGGCCACCTTTTTTAGTTAAACTTTCATAAATCTTTTTGCGCTCACGCACAGACATTTCAGTTAAAATGTAACAAAAAAATACCAAAAACCGACACAACCCCGCCCATTCGACGACGCAACTCCGACCTTGCATCGACGGAAAAAAATTTGTACCTTTGCAGACGTTGAGGTATACACCTTAGTACCGATGGGCGGCGGAACCGCCAGTTATTTAAAATATTATTAGAATGGCTAAACTAACATCTATTCAGGGGCAGGCCACTGGTAAAGTGGGCGCCATTGTTTATTCAGTATCAGCTGGTCAGCAGATTGCAAGACAATACCAGCCAAATGTAGCTAATCCGTCGACGACGGCGCAGGTAAGTAATCGTAGTAATTTTAAGCTGGCTTCACAATTGGCCGCATCTATGTTTCAGGCGATTGCTATCCCCAAAGAGGGATTAACATCATCGCGGAATCTATTCGTTAAGGTCAATATGCCTCTGATTACAAATGCATCTGATACTTCTTCAGTACGGCTGTCGGGTCTTCAGCTAACGAAATCCTCATTCCCTATTGGTTCCGTGCAGGCTAACCGTGGTGAGGGTGACGCAGTAACTTTAAGCATTACTAGAAGTTCTGGATTGTCGCGTGTGATCTACAGCATCTTTCGACTTGTTCATAACGATGAACTTCAGTTATTCAACACGCAGACTATTGAAGCAACGGGTTCAACTGGTACTTTCGATGCCCAGGTAAGTTTGTCAGCGTCTAGTGATTATGTCATATATGCGTATGGTATTACAGATTTGAACGCGAGGGCTACTGCTACATTCGCCAATGCTTCGGTCGACATACGAAATAACATTGCGTCACTCATTTCTTCACGTTCGGTATCGCCGTCTGACTACAGACTGACCAAGACCGCTGGTGTAATACTTGCTTCAGCGTGAACATCTTTGAGAAGAACATGCACTGGAACGGGTGACATTTTACACATTTGCGATTAGTATCTTTTCAATAGAGTGTAATTGCTCAGCTGAACTAAGTCGAGACGACTGGTTAGCTTTAGAATGTGTCCCAGTGGGGGCACATTTTTTTTGGCTTATATGGGAGGTCGGGGCGGGGGCTCCCTCCCGCTCCATGCGGCGTATGGGGTGTTTATGGGGGATGATCCCCCATGCCCCCAAACGTCGACAAAAACCGCCTATACGTCGATTTTTTTTGAATATCTATCGGTTTTTTCGTACCTTTGCTATAGAAATCAAGGGGTAGTCCCAAGATAATAAAAACTCTGAACGTTATGACAAAAACAACTTTCGAAAATCTTAAGAAGATTTTAACTTCCAATCATGTGTATGCTAATGGTACCGATTATTCACTATCCTTGTATGAAACCATTTAGGATGATTTTGAATACCGATACATTATGTGTTTTCCTAACTCACCTATTGGCTCATTCCATGACGGTTATGCTCGTTTCTTCTGCGAAGTCGCAGATATACTAGGGTGCTCATGCTCATTCCGTTCCGTACATGGTGTTTGTGTTGTTAAGTTCCATTAATTAACCCGCCTGCGGTCTTGCGGACGCAGGCACAAAATTGAAGTATTATGAAAGGCGAATGGATT
>JAFOCD010000164.1 GCA_017381475.1 Bacteroidaceae bacterium | reverse complement strand
CGCACAAGTCAACTCAGAGCACTGCCGTCATAAAATCTTCGGCGGAACTTTCATCATCGATGGAAAAGAAATGCCAGACGCTCTCTTCGCTCTCATCAAGAAGACTTCAAAAGAAAATCCTAACAGATTAGTATCAGCATAAAAAGACAATGTCGCTTTCATCTTAGGTCCTAAAGTCGAACAATTCGCTCCTAAGACACAGCATCAAGCTGACTTCTTCCAAGTGAAAGACATCGACACTGTCATCTCATTGAAAGCAGAGACACACAACTTCCCTACTACTGTTGAGCCTTTCAATGGCGCTGCAACAGGTGGCGGCGGCGAAATCCGCGACCGTCTCGCCGGCGGTAAAGGTAGTATTCCATTGGCAGGTACCGCTGTCTATATGACATCATATCCTCGCACAGAAGAAAACCGCGAATGGGAACAAGGCTTCGAAGAACGTAAATGGTTATACCAAGACCCAGCCGACATCCTCATCAAGGCTTCTAACGGAGCTTCAGACTTCGGCAACAAATTCGGACAACCTTTAATTAATGGTAGTCTCCTCACTTTCGAACATCAAGAAGAAAACAAAGAATTCGGTTTCGATAAAGTCATCATGCTTGCCGGCGGTATCGGCTTCGCAAGAAAAGAAGACAGCATCAAGGAAGATCCAGAACCAGGCGACCTCATCATCGTTTTAGGTGGCGACAACTACCGCATCGGTATGGGCGGCGGCGCTGTTTCTAGTGTCGACACTGGACAATTCAGCAACGCTATCGAGCTTAACGCTGTTCAACGCGCTAACCCTGAAATGCAAAAACGCGTCGCTAACGTAGTACGTGCTATGACAGAATGTGGCAACAACCCTATCCGTTCTATCCACGACCACGGCGCTGGCGGCCACCTCAACTGCCTCTCAGAACTCATCGACAAGAGCGGCGGCGTCATCAACGTGGCTAATCTCCCTGTCGGCGACCCAACATTGTCAGACAAAGAAATCATCGGCAACGAGTCACAAGAGAGAATGGGTCTACTCGTAAATAAAAACGATACTGAAATCATCAAGCAGACAGCTCTCAGAGAACGCGCTCCTTACTTCCAAGTAGGTGAAGCTACCGATGACCAACGTTTGCGTTTCATCAGAGAAGACGGCAACAACGCCATCGACCTCAGCTTAGGCGATTTCTTCGGAAGCACTCCTAAGACTGTCTTGTACGACACAGACAAACCATATCAATTCAACGATATAGAATATAAGAAAGAACAATTCAACAAATATCTCGAACAAGTGCTTCAACTCGAAGCTGTCGCTTGTAAAGATTGGTTGACAAACAAAGTTGACCGTTCTGTAACAGGACGCGTTGCATTACAACAATGTGCAGGTGCAATACAACTTCCTCTCAACAACTTAGGTATTAGCGCATTGGACTACCAAGGCGTCAAAGGTATCGGCACAGCACTCGGTCACTCACCAGTAGCAGCTCTCGCTGACCCAGCTAAAGGTTCACGCCTCGCAGTGGCAGAATCACTCACCAACGTCATCTGGGCTCCTATAGAAGAAAACCTCAAAGGCATCTCATTAAGTGCCAACTGGATGTGGCCAGCTAAGAACGAAGGTGAAAATGCTCGTCTCTATAAAGCAGTCAAGGCATTGAGCGACTTCTGTATCGAATTAGGAATCAACGTACCAACAGGTAAAGACTCATTGTCAATGACACAGAAATATCCTAACGGACAAAAAGTCTTGTCTCCAGGTACAGT
>JAFOCD010000163.1 GCA_017381475.1 Bacteroidaceae bacterium | reverse complement strand
TTGCTTGACAATTTTGATATTTTCTTGACACCGCCATTCATATATATGGCATAGACTCCGTTCTTCTTTGCCCTGTCGGCATAGCCACCGGCATGCTTAACATAATAACTGAGCTTCTTTCCCTCCTTATAAGTTACAGTAATCGGGTAACGCACCTCGCCACTGATCTTCACGGTACCGGTATATTCAGGTACAGTCAATCGATCTCCCTCGCGCAACACGATATCGCTTTCACTCCCCGGTTCGCTGATTGCACGCTCCAGATCAATGTCGAGCAGATATACATCACCAAGTGCCGAGTTCAGATTTATCAAAGAGTCCGAGATGGCCATATCGAACGCTTTGTCTGATCGCAACGCATCCTCGTATATCTGTTTCTGAGACTGCTTTATCATATTCTCGCGCTGTGCCTTCTCCTCCTCGGACATCTTGCGATAGAGACGCGCGCCCTGTGGATATGCTGCCGAGGCAAAGCCACCGGCATCCTTCACCAGCTCGCTCAAACGATAATTGTGCGAATTCATGGCATAGTCGCCCTTAAAATTCACTGCACCATCGACAGAAACACTCTTGATTGGGTTGTTGACAGGGCTCTTGCGCACATGTACCTCATCAAAGGGCAACAACTCGAAGCCTGGAGTTCCATCAATCACAAAACCATCTTTCAGTGCAAAACAGTAAACTTCGGTTATTGTATCACAGCCAACCAGCGACTTGGGGTCATAAAGTCGACGATACACATCAATCTTCGCAGTAGAGGCCACATTGGTCAAGCCACCAGCCTGCAGGACAAAGTCTTCAAGTGTTGTATTCTCGGCAAATTCATACACGCCCGGATAGTTTACCTCACCCGAAATCTTTAATGTTTCCTGGCCTCGCATTTCTGTCATTGAAGGAATGAAAAGCACATCCTCCTTGCGCAGTTCAATATCAGGCGATGTGCCGGCCAAGATTCCCTCAATATCCACCGAGAGAACCTCCAAACGTCTGTCTGCCTTGCGACGATGCATCACGGCACGCGAAAGGAATGCATCCTCATACAAGCCATCGGCTGCCTCAATCAAATCAAGAACTGTTTTTATACCACCATCTACCTGATACATACCCGGATGGAACACAGCACCCTTTATCTCTACCATATTTGAGAAGCGTGGAATAATGGAATCCACATATACAGAGTCACCATCAACAAGATTGAAAGCGGCAAAATTCGCCTTATCCACAGTATGTATTGAATACTCCCTGCCATTCTTGCGTATTACGCGGATATTCTTGTCATAAGCATCGCCAGCAAGACCACCAGAATATGAAAGCAACTTTGACAAGGTCTCATCCTTCTTCATCTCGTACATCATTGGGCGCTTCACCTTACCCTGGATGTTCACTATTGCATTGTACGGACCGACAACAACAAGGTCATTGTCCTGCAAACGGATATTACCCGAGTTATTTCCATTCAATATGTAGTCATAGACATCAATCTTTGACACAGACTTTCCGTTCCTATAGACATTTATCTCACGCAATGTACCCAGGTCGCTGATTCCACCGGCCATATACAAAGCATTAAAGAGTGTTGAGAACGCGCTCAAGGTATAAGAACCAGGAGCAACCACCTCGCCAACAATTTCCACTTTTACATTTCTAGTCTCGCCTATTGACAAACTTATTGAAGAGCCATTATAGTACTCATTCAATATTCTGTTGACATATTTGTCGGCAGCATCAACAGTAAGCCCAGCCAGTTTAACTTTGCCTGCGCCCTCAATAACAATGAATCCATCGGGCGAAATGACATTGTCAAATGTCATCTGCGATGCACCCCAAACATCAATTATAACCTGATCACCGGCACCAAGAATATAATCAGCCGGAGCCGGGATATTCATAGCCGGCTCAAATGTCAGCAATTCGTTATTGAACAGATTGCGGCCAAAGACACCCGGTTTCTCCTTCAGCAGATTCTGGTAATATACAACCGAATCAAGATCAAGGAAAGAAATCTCTTTCTGAACATCCTTTGTCAGCTCATCCTTATCTGTTTTCTCATCCAATGAAGCGATGAAGTTCCCGTCGTTTTTCTTACCGTCGTTTTTCTTACCATCTCTCAAACGATTAGTATTTGCACCCTTACCGGTCAAGTCTACTGCACCAAGAGCGTTCTGCTCCTGTTCGTATTTCTCTTTAATACGACGGATTTGGGCCGGTGTAGCACCTTTTTGCAACAATTTGCGAGCAATCCCGGCCTCATCCAGACCATGCTCTTTTTCGGTCATAATCATTTTAACCACCTGCTCATCAGAGAGAGTTTGCGCTGCCACCCACTGGAAAGAGAATGACAACGCAACAGTCAATAATATTTTCTTTATCATTTGGATCAGAATTTTTTACCGTTTACTATATACAGGAATGTCTTGAAAATCAACTTTGTATCCAACCACAACGAACGTCTGCAAAGATAATCCAGATCCATTTGAAGACGGATAAGCATTTTTTCCATCGTATCTGTATAACCATTGTGCAGAGTTGCCATTGATGTCAAGCCTGGACGCATGAGATAGATATAATCGTAGTTAGGATTTTCCTTACGGATTTTTTCGATGAAATAGCGGCGTTCCGGTCGAGGCCCCACGAAAGACATATCACCTTTAAGCACATTCAGCAACTGTGGCAGTTCATCAAGATGGTGTTCACGCAGGAAACGACCCACTTTTGTCAACCTCTCATCACCAACAGCCGCAAGACGAGGTTTTCCATCGCTCTCAGAGTCAGAGCGCATTGTCCTGAACTTATAGATATTGAAAGGTTTACCTTTATATCCGATTCTCTCCTGCTTGAACAGAACCGTACCATCCCTTTGGCACATGAGAGCAATACAGATAATGATAAAAATTGGAGAAAGTATAATCAATGCCAAAAGCGAAGCCACAAAGTCAAAGGTACGCTTTACAGCACGCTCAAAGATATTCATTCCATCACGCATAACCGAATCCAGGACAGGTTGTTCCATCACGCAATATATATTGTTTTCTATAGTAACTACTTATTTCGCCTTTTATTGTGTGCTTTTTAAAATAATTTCACACAATACAAAAAATGCCCAAACAGGCATTGTTTTCACAAAGACAATTCACTTCTGCGATATCTTGCAAAGATATACAAAATAAGCATCACAAACCAATACAACACTGGAAAATATTGACAGAATTCACAAAAACCACATGAAACATTGGCTAATAGCTGGCATTATGTCACATTTCTATCTGCGACAACACACTTTGAGGATAATAGAATGCGAGTATCTGTTCACATGCGAAGCCCTTCTCACCCATCATTGCCGCACCAATCTGGCACAGCCCGACACCATGTCCCCACCCGGCTCCTTTGAGAACAAATTGCACAGAGTCTGTTGAATCCAAAACCTTGTTAACCACAAAAGCAGAACTGTAAAGATGACTCCTTGACAGGCAACGACGTATTTCGAGTTCCTTGCCTATTGTCCTTGTAGTTATTGAACCTACAACCTTGAGTTTCACAATTCTACCCGACGCACCTCGTTCAACAGGAATCAAATCCTGTATTGTTCCAAAATTGATTCCCGAACGCTCTGCAACGAGCTCCGAAAGTTCCTTTTGCGAATAGACAACCGTCCAACGATAAAAATCATTGGTTTCACGGTCATACCCATTAAGGATTTGCGACAGAACACCACTATCAGTTGTGGAGCAATAAGAAAGTGGAGAACTTTCAATCCACTCACGCACACCTTGCTCAGTAGTCAAATCGGGCAAAGATTCCACACCTTCACAATCCCTGAAAGCCTGCAGATAATCAAAATCCACATTCTCCCAACATACCGAGAAACGCTCGGTAACTCCGCCACAACATTTACTGAAACGAGCATCGCACACCTCGCCATCATACATAAGCACGACACCGGCAGTCGCCCTTACCGCATGTTCTACATTTGGATTGTGTGCTCTTGTAACGCCTTGATATCGTTGACAATGATCGTCCGCACAGAGATCAAAAAGTGTATGGTCTTCGCGTGCATACCAACGAATTGTTTCGTTATCATTCTCCCAACCAAGAACGCTTTGCTGTACCTTTTCCTTTCGGAGCAATTGCGCATAGAGCCAACTACGCGAAACTATTGTATGAGCCTTAAGAAATTCCAATGAAGAAGTTGCCGACATCTCGCTCGATATAACACTTACAAGATACTCCTCCACATCAATTCTGTTTATTGCACGCACCTCAGCATCTTCAACTATCAGATGTAATTCCCCCTTGAAACTCTGCGATTCTTTTCTTTGCCAATGGAAATTCACCCCAATCACCACATCATGCAATGTAAAAACAGAATCATCACCACAAGGGACAAACACAATCTCCTCGTAAAGTTTACCATTAAAAGAGATTTTGCCATCCTCGATGAAAACACTGTTTTTTGCCACGCACTCCCCCGATTCCGAACAAAATCTACCGTTCAAATCGAACGAAATACGCGGTGCACGCAATATACCTACATCAACCGTTCTCATGCAGTTACAAGTTTTTCAACAACCGAATCAACATCATCTTGAGACAAAGCCACCTCACGCAGCAACGCCACTGCAGCATCAGCTGTCAACCCCTCAAAATCACACTCGCGCGGTGTCACGATAAGGCCGGCCATATCCAAAGTTCCCGGACTGACAAGACGCTTTGTCGCATCATCAGCATAATAACAGTCTGGACGATGCTCTGCACGTGGAATGACCACCGTAACATACCCATCTTCAACTGTGTAATATACAATTACATTCATTCGTGGCTCCGATTCGCCATCCTTTAACGGCATTGCCTTTACCAGACGTTCGAGTAGTTTTACCGAATGTGACACATTGGGGGAGATTATCACAAAAAGTGGTACAACATAACCGCCCGCATTATACAGCGAGGCGCATTCAGTGCTGTACACCGGCTCACCAAGCACAAGTTTGTCACTCCACGAGCCGCTCACTAAAGGAATGTCAACGCGACGCACAGCCTGCAAATGAGCATGGTCGGGCGCTGAAGCTCCGCATTTTGCACCGTTGTAGAACAGCGCCATACCCGTCCATCTGTTGGCCAGGTGCAGCATATCGGCATACAGCGGCATCAACAGCTGCGATACATGATGCTTCAAAGGCAAAGTAAAGTGATTTTGTAAAATCGGGAAAGGATTGACAAGCAATTCAAGAGACAGCATTACACTTTCGGCCAGTTGTTCATCAGGCCTGTTGGCAGCACAAAGGAAACACGCACGGGCTGCGAGCGACGCAGCATCAACCTTCGCCGCCGTAGAGACCGCACGTGCCGGGTTATATTGCACCGAAAGACCATTTCCTAGGTCACGGACTTTCACGGCGGCAAGTGCCTCATAGCGTTTTGCAGCAGCAGGCCAAACAGCCAACTGTTTATCAAAGAACTCCATCAAACCATCTTCAGAAACAGTTTCCAGTTTTTTCACATATAATTGACGGGCAATCAGTTCTTCGTTACGCAGAGAGTCTTTGTACGCATTATGGGCATTTACCTTTTCGTGCGACAATGCTGCATCAGAATTTCCACCCCAACGACGACATAGATAAAGGACATCATAGATGCGTCCGATTCTGTAACGACGCGAAATCTGCAAACCCACAGCATAATCCTCGCCATAACTTACATTAGGGAAGCCAACCTCACGGATTACCGGCGTAAAGAAAGCACGTGGCGCACCAAGTCCATTGATTCTAAGCGCATTGTTACGACCATTCTCCTCACTCCATTCACGATGGTCAATAATACCCGGAGGCAAGGTATTCAGTTCAAAGTCACATATCCTATACGAGCCTATGAGCATAGCACACTGCTGTTGATAAAAACCGTCAACAACGCGTTGCAAAGTGTTTTCATCGCTATAAATGTCGTCACTGTCGAGCTGGACAGCAAAACGGCCGCAACGATAGTCATTCACAGCCAAATCCCAGCATCCGCCAATACCAAGACCGTTATCCACAGGAACAATATGCACAACACGTTCATCAGCAAAGGAATCTATGATTGACGGCGTTCTGTCTGTTGAATGGTTATCCACAACCAGGATATTGAATACAAAGGATGTCTTCTGTTTCAGAACAGAGGCTATCGCATCTGAGATTGTAGACTCCCGGTTAAGCACCGGTATCACAACTGAAGCCTCAACGGCAAAATCACCGATAGAAAGGTCTATTTTGTCATATTTACATGGAGGCAACCAAGCACCAATCTCTTTCAAATGATGGGTACACACATTCTCCATCTCTATCTGCACATTACGCAATGCAGGATTCACATAATCAAACTGTTTCTCGCCGCTTTTACGCGCATCGGTTTCATCCTCGACATAAACATAGTCACAGAAATGGAACAACTCTCCCAAACGACCCATTGCCAAACGGAGTTGGTACAAGCCGGCGAACTCGTATTCATCCAGAGGCATGGCAAGATACTCCTTCAAAGCCTTTGTTCTGAACAGAAGCAATGAGCCAAAATCAAAGTCGTTGCGAAGGCTTCCAGGCAAGCAGTCTATGGTAGGCGCATCGGCACACTTGCCCTCAACCATTTTACGGTAATGCGAATAAGCCATAGACGCACCCACAGGCATACTCTCGCACATCCCCATGAGCCTTTCCTCATCCACTACAACCCCCTCCTTGCCAACAAAAAGTTGAAAATCGGCAGTTGCCACATCTGCCATCTGTCTAAATGTTGCCGTAGAGGACAAAGAGCAAACTGTCAGCACCTTTACTTTGCCGGGCAACACCGCAGCAACAGGGGAAGAGCACAACAGCCAAATAGCTGTTACAGCAGGATTTTTAATGAATGGCTCAATCTTTGCCGGGAGAGCACCGCCTGCAGACGGGAGAAATATCTCTATTGTGTAATTTTTCATTTTTCTTTTGTTTAGCGCGAAATTATATAAAAAATGCACGGTACACAAACAATGTTGGCACATAAAATATTATTCATTATTAAAAAAACGCGCACATAACGGAATAATCACTTTTTTGCATTATCTTCGCAAAGAAATAGAAAACCCACGGTGCATTATGGAAGAAATGAAGAGAAAATTGGCAGGCATGACACTTAACGACTTGACAGCAGCAGTCAAAGAGGCAGGCATGCCGGCATTTACCGCCAAGCAGATTGCCGACTGGGTATATAAAAAACGCGTTGGCACAATCGACGAGATGTCCAACATCTCGCTAAAGAACCGTACCAGATTGAATGAACTGTTCGAGGTAGGATACGTTGCACCGGCCGACGAAGCCCGTTCAGTCGACGGAACTGTCAAGTACCTTTACAAGGTCGACAACAACCATTTTGTAGAGGCCGTATATATTCCCGACGGCGATCGTGCAACACTTTGCGTATCATCTCAGGTTGGTTGCAAGATGAACTGTCTTTTCTGCATGACAGGAAAACAGAAGTACACAGCCAACCTATCCACAAATGAAATCATCAACCAGATATTGGCCCTCCCCGAATTTGAGAAACTCACGAATATCGTATTCATGGGAATGGGCGAGCCATGCGACAACCTTGACAACCTGTTGCCAGCCATTGAGATCCTCACATCCGAGTATGGACTAGGCTGGAGCCCTCACCGCCTGACAGTATCTTCTGTTGGCATACGAAAAGGATTGAAGCGCCTGCTTGACTCAGGCGACTATCACATTGCAATAAGCCTTCACCACCCAATTCCACAACAACGCGCCGAGATTATGCCGGCCGAGAAGGGATTCCCCATTACCGAGGTTCTGGATCTGTTGCGTCAATACGATTTCAGTCATCAGAGAAGACTCACATTCGAGTACATCGTATTCAAGGGCGTGAACGAAACCACATTCCATGCACGCAAGCTTATACAACTGCTCGACGGCATAGACTGCCGCATAAATCTCATCCGCTACCATGCCATTCCCGGTGTGCCACTTGAGGGCGTAAGCAACGAAGAGATGATAAAATTGCGCGATTTTCTCACACATAACGGCCTATTCACCACAATAAGAGCATCACGCGGAGAGGACATCTTCGCTGCCTGCGGAATGTTGTCAACCCTAAAACAAGAGAAAAAACAATAACAATTACATATCCATGAAAAAAGTATTTATATTTCTGTTATCAGTAGTTCTGTTCACATCGTGTGGAGATTCAATGCTCCGCAAATCAATGGGAACTCCATTTGAAGTTCTACTTGTATGCGATGACGACATTTGGAACTCATCGGCAGGACAGGCACTGGAGCAGGCATTGGACACCCCAGTCCCCGGTCTTCCCCAACAAGAGGCATCATTCAAGGTAACAAGACGCAGTACAGATGACTTCACCACATATGTACAGGCTTTCCGCAACATCATAATGGTTGACATCAACAGCAGCTATAGCAAGTGCGAATACCGTTATGAAAGGAATGTATATGCCGAGCCACAGATTGTCATGGCCATTCATGCTCCCGACAAAAAGAGCCTTGGCGAATTTGTTTACAGGAACGCACATGTAATTGTTGATTTCTTCACCGGGAAAGAGCGCGAACATCAGATTTGCGAATTGGAGAAAAAATACAACAAGGACATCATGGCGTTGATCAAGCAGAAATTCGGATGCGAAATGATGATTCCAAACAACATCAACGGACGTAAAGTAGGCGAGGATTTCATCTGGATTTCAGACTACAACAACCCAAGCAAAGTCGAGATGATGAGTTTTGCCATCTATAGTTATCCATACACATCACCCGACAACTTTTCAAGAGAACATTTTATACATAAACGCGATTCGGTCATGAAGGAAAACATCCAAGGTGCCGAGTCTTGGCAGTATATACAAACCGATGAAGAGACTGTAACAATAGAACCGGTGTCGTTCAATGGCAGATACATGAGTATTGCCCGCGGAAGTTGGTATATGGAAAATGACGACATGTTCGGCGGTGGACCATTCGTTTCACACTCTATTGTAGACGAGAAGAACTGCAGGATGATTGTTGTAGAGGCATTTGTATATGCCCCAAACAAGGAGAAGCGTGGCTACATGCGCAAGCTCGAGGCATCGCTATACACCTTGAAACTTCCACTGGATCTTGAATAACAACTACTGATATATATAAACCGAAATAACATGAGCGAAAAAGCAAAAATCCGTGTAGGAATCACACAGGGAGACATCAACGGAATCGGATACGAAATAATTTTCAAGACATTCGAGAACCCCGAGATGTTCGATATATGCACCCCCATAGTCTTTGGTTCGCCCAAGGCCGCCGCATACCATCGCAAGGCGCTTGAAATGGAAATCACATACAATGCAATAGAAAAAGCTACCGATGCACAGGCCGGCAAGTTGAACATTGTAAACTGCAACAATGACGAACTTCACATAGAGCTTGGCAGCAGCAGTGCCGAAGCTGGGCTTGCAGCATTCCAGGCGCTGGAGAAGGCCGTTGAGGCCTACAAGAATGGCGAAATCGATGTCATTGTAACCGCACCGATAGACAAGAACGCTATCCAGAGCGAGCAGTTCAAGTTCCCAGGACATACAGAATACCTGCAGGAGTGCAGCGGAGAGGAGTACAAGGCACTCATGATATTGTGCAGCGAAGACCTGCGTATTGCTGTTGCCACATCGCACCTTGCACTGCGCGACATACCAGCAGCAATAACCCCCGAGTTACTTGAGGAGAAAATCACCCTGCTCAACAACAGTCTGAAGGAGGATTTCAATATCGATGCACCAAAAATCGCAGTACTCTCACTCAACCCACACGCCGGTGACAACGGCTTGCTTGGCAAGGAAGAGATTGAGGTCATCACCCCCACTATCCGCAAGATGAACGACGGAGGCATATTCTGCTACGGTCCTTTTGCAGCCGACGGCTTCATGGGCTGCGGCAAGTATGACAATTTCGATGCCATTCTTGCAATGTACCACGATCAGGGCCTCGCCCCATTCAAGGCACTTGCAATGAACAGCGGCATAAACTTCACAGCCGGATTGCCAATCATACGCACATCACCCGCACACGGTGTGGCTGCAGACATTGCCGGCCAGGGCATTGCCGACGAGAACTCATTCCGCCAGGCAATATATGCAGCAATAGACATTCTGCGCAACCGCAAATTCTATGCCGAGGCACGCCGCAACCCATTACGTAAACTCTACTTTGAGAAGCGCGATGACAGCAACCGCCTGAACCTGCAGAAAGACGACAGCGACCTATAACATGAAATTCGCGATAATAGCAGCCGGCGAAGGTTCCCGTCTTGCGCAAGAAGGCGTCAAGGAGCCCAAGCCTCTAATCAAATTACAAGGCATTCCCATCATAGAACGCCTTGTAATACTTTTTGCCTCATTGGAAGCAAAGAGCATATGCATAATAATCAACACCCAGCAGCCAGAGACCTTGCAGTTACTGCAAAAGTTACAGAAGCGATACCCCATTGAACTTGTCGTCAAGGACACACCAAGTTCAATGCACAGCCTGCATGCGCTGAGCCACCTCCTAAGGGGTGACAAGTTCTGTCTGACTACCGTTGACACTATTTTCAAGGAGAAGGAGTTTGCCGAATATATCAGGGCATTCGAAGCAAGCCAATGCGACGGCCTAATGGCTGTAACCGACTACATTGATGATGAAAAGCCACTATATGTAGACACCGACGGTGATTTGAACATCACAGCCTTCAATGATAAGCCATCGGCTATATCAAAATACATTTCGGGAGGCATATATGGCCTACAGGAGAACGCACTTGACATACTTGACAGCTGCATGGCAGCCGGCAAGGAGAGGATGCGCAACTTCCAGCGAAGCCTTGTAGAGAATGGTTTGAAGTTGAAAGCACACCCTTTTGGAAAGATTATAGATATTGACCATGCCGAGGACATTGCCAAGGCTGAAACATTCATTGCCGGATGATTAGAGTGGCAACCATAGCACGCGACACCGCAGACTCGCCCAACATGGTAGCGAACGATGCTGCGATTCTGGAACGGATTAGCACTATACTGAGAGAAGGTGGCGTAGAGGTTGTAGAAATAGAAAACAATACGGAGATACCACAGGACATTGACATAATTTGCTCAATGTCACGCACGGCAAGCACGCTGCATTGGCTGAAGGCTGCCGAAGCACGGGGAGTAAAGGTCTTGAATCCGCCTACTGCAGTGGAAAGATGTTCACGCATTGAATTTATGAAAATTCTAAGCGACAACAACATTCCGCAACCGCTTTACAAGATAATTGGCACCGCCGATGAAGTGCTTGACGAATGCTTTCCATGTTGGATAAAGAAGGCCAAAGGCTGGAGCAACCACAAGGAAGACGTGAGTTTTGCACGAACAAAAGAAGAAGCAATCGGAGCAATCAAGGTATTGGCTTCACGCGGCATTGGACAGATTATACAAATGCAGCATTGCCATGGAGACATTGTAAAGTTCTATGGCATAGGCAACAGTCTATTCCACCATTGTTACCCCACGAACGGCAAGTTCGAACACGAGGCAATCAACGGCACGCCACAAAGGTACAGCTTTGATGCAGACAAACTCAATAAAATTGCGCAAAGAGCAGCCAAAGCCATTGGACTGGAAATATATGGCGGCGATGCCATAATCACTCCACAAGGAGATATCAACATCATTGACATTAACGATTTCCCAAGTTTCACTGCAATACGAGAGGAAGCTGCAAGGGAAATTGCAAAAATAACAATAAGCAAAACAGAATAGAAGAATGAACGCTGAAGAGAAAAAGATGTATCAGGCATCAATCAAATCGGTCGATACCGAAGAGTTCCTCGACATGTGGTTCTACCGTCCATTGGGTTTCCGCTGTGCGCTGTTTTTCCGTAACCGCGGTATCCATCCCAATGTAATAACAATCATCTCCATATTCCTTGGAGTTGCCGCCGGCATATGTTTCATACAGGAAAGCCTCCGTTGGAACATCCTCGGTATTCTACTACTCATGTGGGCAAACCTCTATGACAGCACCGATGGACAGTTGGCCCGTATCACCGGACAAAAGACACGATGGGGACGAATCCTAGACGGTTTTGCCGGCGACTGCTGGTTCTTCTGCATCTATTTTGCCATTGCTGCACGCGAGACATTCCAGCCCATCCCCTTTGCCCCCGAATACAATTGGGGAGTGACAATATGGATATTGGCTTCGTTCAGTGGTTTTTGGGTACACGGTTCTCAATGCCAGCTGGCCGACTACTACCGCAACATCCACCTTTATTTCACCAACGAGAAGAACGGCAATGAGTTCCACAACTCCATATCCGTCAAAAAGGAATACAAGGAGACACCCTGGCGCGGAAATTTCTTCTGGAAAATATTCCTTAATGCATACGTTGCATACGTGGGTAACCAAGAGAGAATGACTCCACGATTCCAGCGGTTCATAAAGGTTGTACACGAGAAGTATGGCACAAACATCCCCGATTCACTGCGCAAGGAGTTCCGCAAAGGAAGCCTGCCGCTAATGAAATACACCAACATCCTCACCTTCAACTCACGCGCAATAATGCTATGCTTCTCAATGATTATTGGGCAGTTGTGGGTATATCTTTTCTTTGAACTTGTAGTTCTCATGGCACTGTTCATATACACACAGCAGAAACACGAGAGACTTTGCAAAAGACTGACCAAAAAGATTGAGAACGAGCATGAGTACAATTAAAGGAGTAATATTCGACTACGGCGGCACCATCGACACCAACGGCATACATTGGGGCGAGGTCATTGCAGAGCAATACAAGAATGCTGGAATCAACATTGAGCGTGAGTTGTACCGCAGCGCATACGTACACGGCGAGCGCACACTGGCTAAATCGCCGGTCATTATGCCCGAGGACACCTTCCACACTCTACTAAGAAAGAAACTGGCTATACAGTTAGAGTACCTGAGAGAGCAGACCGGCGACGGATGTTTCAGCGCTGCGAAGGCCGAGGAGATTGCCGACGGCTGCTACAACAAGGTAAAAGATACACTCTCCACAAGCAGCGCAATTGTCAAGACGCTATCGGAGAAATACCCCATGGTGCTTGTCACAAATTTCTATGGCAACATGCCTGTCGTTCTCAAGGAGTTCGGACTGGGGAAATACTTCAAATGCATAGTGGAGTCATCGGTCGTAGGCATACGCAAGCCCGACCCAGCACTCTTTGCATTGGGCGTAAGGGCACTGGAGTTGCCGGCCGAGGAAATCGTCGTAATCGGTGACTCCTACCGTAAGGACATTTACCCCTCATCAACCCTTGGCTGCAAGACCGTGTGGCTCAAGAACATCTGTTGGGCCGATGAGCCCATAGAAGAGGGTTACTCCCCTACCGCCATCATTGGCAACATTGAAGAGTTACCGGCTATAATAGAGAAAATAAACGCATCAGAACTATAACCGGCACATTGATGTTTTATAATGGAAACAAACTATTGTCAACAAACAAAAGAGACCATTATGAAACAGAAGTTCACCATCGTAGCATTACTTGTTACAATATGTAACATTGCCAACGCGCAATTTTCGCCCCGGGACTACACTGCAACACACAGCGACAGCAGCTGGCATTTCACATTCGACTATGACATTCCCAAACCATCCTCAAATGATGGAATGCTCATTGTCACCCATCTGTGCACACCCGACACCTGTATAAGCACAGCCGAGAGGCACATCCAGGGCAAGCGATACGCCAAACGCTATGTCAAGAAGCACGGCATGCAGCCCGCATTACAGAAGCATGGACCAAGCAGCTGCACACTAATCATACCCGAAAACGCAATAAACGACACCATATACGGCATCACATATTGCGAGTACAGCAACAGGTATGGTACAGAATTCCATTGTGACACCATAGCCATATGCATGCCCGAATGTCCACCGATGAGTTGCCACAGAATCACTCCCCAAAAGAGCATCGCCGACCACATCGCTGCCGAACATCCGCATGTTAAAAGCATAAAGTACTACACTCCGCTAACAAGCAATAGTGCGGCAGAAGCCACACTCACCCCAAACATGGTACGCTACACGAGCAACAGTAGCAAACTCAATCCCGAATACCTTAACAATGCACAGTCCATCGAGGAGATGATGTACATCATTAGCGAGATTCTTGCCGACAGTACAACCACTCTCGAAGCCGTGCAGATAGCCGGATACACATCGCCCGAAGGATACGAAGACAAGAGCACTCAACGCGGTTTGAACCGCGCCATAGCCCTTCGCGACCACATCCGCAGTCACCATCAGCTTCCCGATTCCATATTTGAAGTTGCCGGTGGCGGAAGAAACTGGAATATCATATATAAGGACATTGAGGAAATAGCCATTCCTGGAACTGATGAACTCATAACAGCAATGCGCAATGAACCGGATGCCGGCCGACGTGAAATAATGCTGAAAAAATACGATAACGGCAAATTATACAAACTTTTGCAGGAACGCTATTTCCCGGCACACAGAATGGCATGTTGCAACGGCATATACTACCGCAACAAGCCCGACAGCACCGCCATTGCGCTTAACAAGATTGTTGATGAGCTCATATACAACCCGTCACCCGACTACAACAGACTGCTTGCCGAACTCAGCCAATACAATAACGATTCCCGTGCACTAAACCTGAAAGGCATCATCGAATACCGACTACACCACCGCTATGCAGCCGAAGAGGACTTTGCAAAAGCTGCAGGCATGGGAAATGAACAGGCAATGATTAACCTTCAGATAATCGAGCATTACAACAACATGGGGCAAGAGAGATGATTTTAACAACAAATGATTAGGTAGTTTTAGAAATTTTAGTTCTATTTTTGCATCGTCATTAATGACGATGCAAAAATACCATATATGGAAAGATACATCAACCCACTAATAGACCTGCTGAACGGAATGACCCCGTACCTGTTGCTGGGCTTTCTTGTAGCAGGCATACTCAAGGAGTTCGTACCACGCAGGATATATGCCGACAAACTATCGAAGAACAATTTCCGTTCAGTGCTTTTGGCTGCACTGTTCGGCATCCCCCTGCCACTATGCTCATGTGGCGTGATTCCTACAGCCGCATCGCTCAGACGCGAAGGCGCATCGCGCGGAGCTACTGTCTCGTTCCTAATTTCCACACCGCAGACAGGTGTGGACTCTATCTTTGCAACAGCATCAATTCTTGGCATTCCATTTGCAATTTGTCGCCCCGTGGTAGCATTGGTTACAGCATTGGCCGGTGGATGTGCAGTAAACCGTTGGGATAAGAATGCAGACAACAAAGCATCAATAGCAAGTGCATCGCAAACCATGAAGAAAAGTTTCTGGAAAAAATGCGCAGGCACATTGCGCTATGGATTCATAGACATGATGCAGGACATAGGCAAATGGATTGTTATTGGACTTGTAATTGCAGCCGTGATAACAGTTGCAGTTCCCAATGATTTCTTTACGCAATTAAGCGACTATCCTTTGCTGAACATGCTTGTCATACTTGCGTTCTCGGCACCAATGTACCTGTGCGCGACAGGATCAATACCCATAGCAGCAGCCCTGATGCTCAAAGGACTCTCACCCGGTGCTGCACTTGTATTGCTTATTGCAGGCCCTGCCACCAACATGGCAGCAATACTTGTAATAAATAAGGTTCTCGGCCGCAAAACTCTCATCATCTACCTTCTTTCAATAATCATTGGAGCAGTAAGCTTTGGGCTCATCGTCGACTACCTACTCCCAGCCCAATGGTTCAGCCCAACAGGTTGTGGCAGCCACTGTAGCCTATGCACCGAATCAAGTGCACCATGGTGGCAGACAACCTCGAGCATACTGTTCGTGTCGATGCTTGTCATTGCATTCATACTACGCATGCGGAAAAACAAATCTACCGGCAAACCGAAAAGCTTCAGGATAAACGGAATGATGTGCAACCATTGCAAGGCCAATGTAGAAAATGCACTCGCAAGAATAGACGGCGTAACAGCCGTACGAGTGGACCTTGGCGAAGGCAAGGCCTATGTAGAAGGCAAGAAAGTGGATTACGACACCGTCATTTCCACAATAAAGGAACTTGGATATGAATATATAGAAGAATAAATGAGAGTGACCTTTGGGTCACTCTCATTTTACTTGAGTTGAATAAAAAGACTATTATTAGTCAATCCCACATATCAATTCACAAACACGCAATCGAAATACTCGTCAAAGATTGCCTTTGCTTCATCGAGTTGCTGCGGTGTGTTCTCCTTAACACCTTTAAGTTTGTACTCCATTCCAAGGGGCTCATACTTGTGAGCACCCAATGTGTGGTAAGGCAGAACCTCAACACGCTTTATCATGTCATATCCCTTGAAATGCTCGCCCAGAGAGCGTATATCCTCCTCGAATGCACTGTAGCCCTGAACAAGAACATAGCGCAACCAGAATGGGTGACCATTCTCCTGCAACCATTTGGCAGTCTTCAATGTCTGCTCGTTGCTACGCTCGGTGAGCGTCTTGTGACGCTCTGGGTTGACCTGCTTGATGTCAAGCATGACAAGGTCTACAATAGACAATAGTTCCTCGACATCGCTGTTCCAGATGCTGCCATTGGTGTCGATACACACATGTATGCCCTGCTCCTGCAGACGCTTTACCAGTGGAACAAGCGCCTTGGCCTGGAAAGTAGGCTCGCCACCACTGAAGGTAACGCCACCACGCTTGCCAAAGAAAGGCTTCTCATTCATGGCCATGCGCACAATCTCCTCAATGTCAGTCACCTTGCTCTCACCCTTTGGGTCAATAGTATCGGGATTGGCACAATAGAGGCAACGGAAATTACATCCCTGCAGAAAAACCACAAGACGCAGGCCCGGACCGTCGAATGTACCCAATGACTCATACGAATGTACTCTGATATCCATAACTGTAGATTTGAAAAAATAGGCCGGCCTTGCAGCCAGCCTATTTTCGATTTAATATTTATCGCTTGATCAATTGCTGATTACATGCGCTCGTGGAACGAACGAGAGATAACCTCCAACTGGTGTTCGCGGCTGAGACGGATGAAGTTAACAGCGTAACCCGATACACGGATTGTCAACTGTGGATACTTCTCTGGGTGCTCCATAGCATCCATCAACATCTCGCGGTTCAACACATTCACATTCAGGTGGTGAGCACCCTTTGTAAAGTAACCATCCATCAAAGTAACGAGGTTCTCAACGCGTGTAGCATCGTC
>JAFOCD010000162.1 GCA_017381475.1 Bacteroidaceae bacterium | reverse complement strand
ATCGCACATAGGGCGCCCGCTAGGGCGCTGATTATCAGTATGTTTCACGTGAAACATTTTCTATAGGGGGCGCTGGGGGGCGGGGGGCGCCACGCATTTCACTCTCCATTGTTATTTAACACGGCCGCAGACGGGGCAGCCCACGCACGCGGGGGCGCACTTTTTCGTTTTTGCCCTCTCGCGGGGCACCGACACCCCCAGCAAGCACGCACACCGCTCGCCAGCGCGCAGCATCGCAATCGCAAAAAATCACTTCGTTCTTTTTGCTCTGCTCGCTGCTTGCTGGCATCGCTTGTGCTCGCTTGCTGGGGGTGCCGTTGCCCTCGCGAATTGGGCAAAAACGAAAAGCGCGCCCCCGCCCACCCATTAGCCCCGCCTGCGTCCATGTTAAATAACAATGGCAGCAGAAATGCACGGCGCCCCCCGACCCCCAGCGCCCCCTATAGAAAATGTTTCACGTGAAACATACTGATAATCAGCGCCCTAGCGGGCGCCCTATGTGCGATGTTTCACGTGAAACATTGCGGGGGTCAAAAAGTGTGCCGACCTTTGCACCGAGTTAAACACAAACCGCTAATGGGTATGACACGAACTGACATAGTGAGAAGAGAGGGCGCCTCGCTGACGCTCGGCGCCCCAGCGTTCGACTATGAATGTCACACCAGCGGAACCCGAAACGAAAATGCGCCCCGCACTTTCGCATCGGGAAAATGGCGGCGGCTCGCTGGCGCTCGCCGCCGCCACAAGAGGGGACTCCGTACCGACTCCGTACCAACTCCGTACCAACTCCGAGTCCAATGCGCCCCCGCACACATAGGAATGTTTCGAAACGCAATAAACAATCAATCAATTCATTAACCAAAATCATTTCAATCATGGCAAGACAAAATCATGGCCCTCTCAGCAGGGCTAAAGGTAAGCTCGGTGGCGTAGTCTACCAGCAGTATGAAGGCATGCAGATTTCCCGCGAGTATCAGCCCGTGGTGAAGAACCCGCAGACTACAAAGCAGGTCGAGAACCGCGCCAAGTTCAAACTAAGTTCGCAGATTGTTGCGCAGTTCAAAGACGTGCTCAACATCCGTCTCGCTGGTCTCAGTATCTACACCCGCATGCGTAGAGCCGCCAGCGTCAACGCGATATACAAAATCGTTACCACCGCCACACCCAGCACCCCAAGCGCACTGGTTTCAAGCGTGGTTGCCGCAATCAACGCAAAAAACGTTTCTTCTATCATCGCACCAGCGATTAATCATTCTGGCAGCGGTCTTTCGATCGAAATGGACAGCGGTTTCACCGTAACTTACACGGTCGCTGGTTACGACAAAACCACTGGAGAGCTCATCTCGGTTAGAACCGAGACTTACACCTCCACTGGAGCTGCAAAAGAAGTCGAGCTTATGTCAGATGGTCGCAACGTTGTTATGGCCGTTGCATACCGCGCACTCACTGAGAGTGGACGCGCAACTATTAGCAATGCTACTGCTGACAACAGCGCCTGGCAGAATGAAATCGCACGTAGCGTCGCTGCCGGAGACATCGAAACTTCAAACCTCGCTGGAGAGTATGCGATTACGGAATAACACTTAACCGTGTTCATAACTTTGTTGGCAACGTGTTGAAAACACGCTGGAAAGGCGCCCCATGTTGATAACCTCGGAGTTATCAACACGACATCAACACGAAACTAACAAAGTTATAACCGCCCAAAGACCCAACTCACAACGAGTTGGGTTTTTTCATGTGGGTTATTAACACTGAAAAAGAAATAAATACAAATTTATAAACAATTAATAAACAATTAGCTGTGAAAAACTTTATTAGAAACTTTATTTGCCACGTCAATTAAATCAAGTAATTTTGCGTCATGTTTAACTCAAATTTCATACTATGACATCGAAAGAAATCATTGACGGCGTGATAATATCTATCAACGCCCAAATTGCCCGTAGAAAGGGTGTTGCGGAAAAACTACATAAGACCGCAAAGGAGAATAACGACTATGACATGGTGATTATAACCGGCGCCCAAATTCAGCTTCTCGAGCGCATCGAAAAAGACCTCATTCAAGTCGAAATGAACGCAAAGATATCCTATATGGGCATAAACACTGATTGAGTTATGATTGTAGATTTCCAACTATTGAATGATGACGGACTCACCATAGGGAAAGCACGTCTAGACTTGCCGACTGAAGATGTCGAAGCCGCAAAACTCGGACTAAAAGCAACCGGGGAAGCATACTCACAGTGTCGCTGGCTTATATATGGCATCTATTGGCAAGACAACGGCGCACAAGAGTGTCACGGAAAAATGAGCATACGACCATGGCAAGAGGACTCCTAATCAGTTGCGATTGGTGGCAAGCGCATGTCAATACCCAGCAATTCACACCTGACGTTGCTGGGTATAATTGTCAGCTTATGAACGTGAAGAGTCGCACCTTCGCAGAGGTTTGGAACATATCTAAAGACGGCCGAACGGTAGCCACACTACAACGTATCCCATGGTCACCGAAGATTAACAAGAACTGCGGAACTCTCAAGATTGAGAACTACATCTTGTATCACCAAAATCGGTGTGAAATCATAGACCAAATAACCCATGACCTCAAGCTCTACGTAATCGGAACCACACGAATTGATATCGCGGGTGATTTTCGGCGTATTGCTGGCCGACTGCCGGAGTTGTTGATAAGGGATATTCTAGAGGAGAGAGTCTATAAGGTCGGACACGCCAAAGTGACCACCATAGGACACCAGAACCACGAGAACCAGCAATTCACATCCTACGGCACCGCTGGCCGCACCAACACGTTCAGTTATCTGCGTTACGGGTCACGTTCCAGCCGAATTTCGACCTACCTCTATAACAAGACGAAAGAGCTCAATGAGGAACACGACAAACCTTACATAAGGGATATGTGGCGAGAGAATGGCTGGTTGGGTGACCAAAACGTATGGCGTCTAGAATTCAGCGTGAAGGGGAGAGAAATGAAATTCATAGAGAAAGACACCGGAGAGATATTGCCGAATAATCCAAAGCTATGGATAAAACATGACATCATCCCCACGATATACGCATCGCTCTGTGACCACTACTTTGACATAAGAGAGCACACCCAGATCCGAAAAGATCGAGAAGAGAAAATACCGCTATGGGCTGATGAGGAAATGGCCACACACCTAATAAAGAAACTAGACTCCAATAAACACAACAACCGAGCCGACAAAATATTCATAAAGAAACTAGCCCAGATGCAGAGCGAAACCACGAACACCGACATAATAAACATGGCATGCGAGTTGGGCGAAAAATACCTACAAGAGAAGAGAATGACGGAATGGGCGCAGAGGAACAAAATCGAATTCAAGCAAGTGGCACCGAAAATCAATGAATAGATGAAACAGATTAGCGAATACATAGAGGGCAACGCCGTAGCACAACAACTGACACTAGATTGGGATGCTGATAGAAGAGCCATGACGGAAGTTAGACCACCACAACCAACAGGTAGGTGGAAATACAAAATCAGCATATACTCACGGGATAGGGTCGCAGAAACGCTGGCACTGATGCGATACTTGGCGCTACCCATACACACCGAAAAACCGCTAATAAAGAATGCCATTGACGGGTTAACACAGAGGTCAGCGACATTCATGTATTGGGTAGGTCATCCACAGCCGTTCATAACGTTACTAGATGCGGAGGGGCGAAACGGGCACAACGTTGATGCGTATTTGGTGAGTTATGACTGGGAAACCAAACGAACGGAGAGGCTACAAGAGGTGCACTGGCATAGGTCACGGGAGTAGGGTCGGCTTGACGGGGTAATTGTCGGGGTAATTGTCGGGGT
>JAFOCD010000161.1 GCA_017381475.1 Bacteroidaceae bacterium | reverse complement strand
CTGCAGCATTGAGTTTCGTAGCGCCTACGGGAATCGAACCCGTGTTCCATGCGTGAGAGGCATGTGTCCTAGCCACTAGACGAAAGCGCCATGTTTCTGTGTTTGCCACCTTTATACTCTGCAGCATTGAGTTTCGTAGCGCCTACGGGAATCAAACCAGTGTTCGTAAAAAAAACAAGGTGTGAGAGACATGTGTCCTAGCCACCATCTTTTACCCGCATTTGCTTTCGTAACGCCTACGGGAATTGAACCAGTGTTCGTAAAAAAAACAAGGTGTGAGAGGCATGTGTCCTAGCCACCATTTTTACCCGTACTTGCTTCTTTGTAGCGCCTACGGGAATCGAACCCGTGTTCCATGCGTGAGAGGCATGTGTCCTAGCCACTAGACGAAAGCGCCGTTTGCAAAAATAAGCGGAAGCTGGGGGATTCGAACCCCCGGTACGGTTACCCGTACGGCAGTTTAGCAAACTGCTGGTTTCAGCCACTCACCCAAACTTCCATTTGAAATAGCTTACGCCCTTATTTTGCGATGCAAAGGTACTGCGTTTCATTTGATTTCGCAAGCGTTTAGGCAATTATTTTTCAAAAAGTTTGTTTTGCCGTTTAATCACCATTGAGACAAACAGAGAAAGGAACAGTGTAGGGATAACATTTTCGTAACTTTGCCCTGTAATGACGAAAGGCCCAAAAGGGCGAAAAGGAGATAAAGGACTGCAAGGCAGGCTTGCCCGATGGTTGCTGCTTGTGATGTGCGGGCAAAACCCGCCACAACACTCTATAAAAAAGGGGCGAACACTTCGGCTCGCCCCTCTATCGCTATGCGAAAAACATCGCGTTATAGTTCCAAGTCTATTTACTTCACCCAAACCTTCTTGCCATCCACAATGTAGATGCCTGGCTGGGTAATCTCGGTGAGCTTGCGGCCCTGGAGGTCGTAGATAGCTTTGACATCTCCGTTTTCACCCTCAACATCTTCAATGCCTGTAGAGCCCTCTATGCGGAAGCTGTAAGACGAAGAAGCACCCAGCGCGCCACTCAATTTCATATAGCCCTTGTTACCCTCGCACTTGATATAACCGCCGTTGTTCTCTCCGACATATCCACCCCAAGAATCATACTCACGGTAAACCTTGTAAAGAGCCTCGCCCTTTGTCTCTGTATTCAACAACAGATAGTATTTATCATTGTCCTGGCCGGGTTCGCTACCTACATAACCGGTTGTCACGCGGCCACCGAACAAGTTGCCTTCATAATCATAAGAGCTTGCATCTGTTGTATATTTAAATGAGAACTCACCGATAGCTGTATTATCTTCGCGACGCAATATAACAGCTGTTCTTGCAGGGATAATACCATCGGCAATCTCAACCAAAGAGATATAACCGGTTTTATCCTCGCCGTTTTCATCCTTATCTTTATTTACAATAGTAGCAGTGTAAGCCTTGACATTTTCAGGCACTGTTACATTATAAGGCAAGAAGAGTGTTGCATAGTGGTTGCCCTTACGGATTATCTTGTTAAATGCAACCTCGTCGGCTGATACTTCTTCGAACACAAAGTCAGTTGTTGTTGTCTCTGACACTTGCACATTTGAATTACTGCCAGAGAAGAAGTTCATTTCACCCGAATCGCCTTCGCCGTCTGCGGCAAAGTTACGTTCGCCATTACCACGTATAGCAAAAGTGCCATCTACTGT
>JAFOCD010000160.1 GCA_017381475.1 Bacteroidaceae bacterium | reverse complement strand
GACGCGCAGGGTAACCTGCTCATCCACCCCGAGCGTTTCCCCAACGGATTGCGTCCTCTTGTCGATTATATCCATTCACAAGGATTGAAAGCGGGTATCTATTCCGATGCAGGTCGCAATACATGTGCATCGTATTGGGGTAAACCAAAGGATGAAATTGGCCGTGGCGTGGGTCTTTATGGTCACGATGCTGCCGATTTTGACCTCTATTTTAACCCTGATAAACTCAATTTTGACTTCATCAAGATTGATTATTGCGGTGCCGATGCCAACAATAATGAGGATAAGCTCGACCTTGATGTAGAGCAACGCTATAAGGAGATTGCCGCAGCCATAAAGGCTGTAGGTCGTGACGATATTACCTGGAATATCTGCCGTTGGGCATTCCCCGGTACATGGGCATGTGAGATTGCCGATTCATGGCGTACCACCGAGGATATCTACCTTGGCTGGGAGTCTGTAAAGAGCATCATTAACCAGAGCCTTTACCTGTCGGCATATACAAGCTATGGACATTATAACGATATGGATATGCTCGAAGTTGGTCGCGGTCTTACCGAAGAGGAGGACAAGACCCACTTTGGAATGTGGTGTATAATGAGTTCTCCGTTGCTTATCGGTTGCGACATGAACGACATCAAGGGCAATGCGCTGGAGCTTATGCAGAACAAGGAACTTATCGCCTTGAACCAGAATACACTTGGTCAGCAGGCATATGTTGTGAAGAAAGAGAATGGTTGCTATATCCTTGTTAAGGATGCCGAAGAACTTAATGGAAATAAACGTGCTGTTGCATTCTATAATCCCACAAACTCATCCGTTACTGCAAGTGTGGAGTTCTCTATGCTCGACCTTTTGGGTAATGTAAAGGTGCGCGACCTTTTTGAGAAACAGGATATTGGAGTCAAGAGTGGCTCAATGTCCGTATCTGTGCCTGCGCACGGAACACGCATATATCTTCTTGAAGCTGAGGAACGTCTTGAGCGCACAGTGTATGAGGCTGAAACTGCGTGGTTGTCTGCATATCAGGAGCTGAAGAACCATGAGGTTTATGGTACTGCTAATTATGTTGAAACAGCAAGTTGCTCGGGAGGTGCCAAGGTTAGCTATCTTGGAAATAGAGCTGAAAACGACCTGCAGTGGCGTAATGTTTATAGCAACAATGGTGGTGAATATACGATGCGTCTCTATTACATAACCGGTGAGGAACGTCCTGTGAAGATTAGTGTGAATGGTGGCGAGCCTATTGTTATCAATGTGAATTCGGGTGGTTGGAATACTATAGCCAGCGAAGATGTCAAGATTGTACTCGAGAAGGGTGTGAATGTGATACGCCTCTATTCCGACAATGGTTGGATGCCGGATATTGACTGCATGAAACTTGTTGCGGATGGTGGAACTGATATCCCGGATGTTCCGGCTGCCCCTGGTTTTGATGCAAGCAAGCTCTATCGTATTTATAATCAGAAACAGGAAAGCGGAGCTTCAAACAACGATGCTACCCTCATGGCTATTGCTCCCAAGAATGATACCCAGGCTTGCATGAAGGCATATGATGTCAATGATGAATCTCAGGTTTGGCAGTTCGTCGAGGACCGTGACAAATATAAGATACGCAATGTTTCTACCGGCAAGTGGCTTGGTGCTGTGGCTGCCGGTGCTGTACCTGTGCCTTTGGTAAACGATGAAGCCGGTGCTACTTCTTATACTATGGAGATTAACGGCAATAATACTTATGCATTCTGGCACGGCGATAGGAATACAAAGGGCAATTGGTTGTGGAATGACGGTGGCGGTAACCTTTATGGTTGGTATGATGACACAAACCGTATGCAGGATTTTTATCTTGAGGTGGTTGAGGTTGAGACTGTGACTCCCGAAGAACTGCTTGCCGCACGCGAAGCTTTCGACGTAGCATATGCAATTGCTAAGGAAAATATTGACGCGTCTGATTTGATATATCAAAGAGGTGATGACCTCCCACTCCAAACAACTGCACCGGATTCTCCTTATTATATATGGACCAATGCTCAAGAACAGAGCGAGGGACCAATTTCGCAACTTGTTGACGGCAAGGTAGAGAACAAAAACTTTTTTCATACAACTTGGAACAATCCTCCTGCCGGTCCTCACTACATAGAGGTTGATTTGGGAGAGAATAACGACCTTGCACAGTTCGTTATAAGTTATTCTACCCGTATCAACAGTGACGGTCAATTGGCGGATTTTCCGGATGCCATTGAGATTCTTGGCTGCAATGAAAAGGATGGTGCATATACACATATTGCTACATTGGAAGATAATCTTCCTCAGGCACAGGGTCAGCGTTGGGAATCAGCTATTGTTGTGAATGAGGGATTCCGCTTTCTCAGATTCAATGTGTCGGCTGAGAAAACATTCTGGCATATGGCTGAGTTCGACATTACAAGAATGAGTGCAAGCATAGACGATATGTACAAAGGTGTCTTTGACGAAGTTGTTGCTCTAAAAGCTGTATATGAAAGGATGGCAGATAATG
>JAFOCD010000159.1 GCA_017381475.1 Bacteroidaceae bacterium | reverse complement strand
TACCCAAGCAACTACCTTGGCGGTTTGGGATATGCAGTAATGGCAAATGCTATGACGGATGCCTTGAAGGCCGATTTCCCTGCAGACACATACGCAGCCACAAGCGAGGCTGACGCCGAGGTGCGCTACGCACAGGCGACACTGCGCAACACCCTTTCACAGGTAATTGCACGCGGCCTTATAATGGAGCGCGGCGAGGCTATGGGACAGTATGACCCAGAGAAAATGGCTGCTTTTGATGCCGAACTTGAGAATGCATACGCATTGCTCGCTAAGGAGAGCATCACCGAGGCCGAGGTTCAGGCGATGGGCAACAGACTCAACGAGGTTCTCAAAGAGGCTCTTGCCATGCCAAAGGCAAGCACCGCAACCGAGGAGCATTGGTATCAGTTTACATCGTTGCGCAGCAACAACCTCTACATCAGTGCCGAGGGCGAGGCTGCAGGCGTTGTGGGCAAGGACAATACTGCCGCATCGGCCGTTTCAATGTGGAAGTTCGTTGACCGTGGCGACAACACATATGATATCGTTAACCGCCAGTATGGTTCATACCTGAACCCTGTTGCGAACTACAACGCACAGATTACAACAACAAAGAGCAAGCCTGCAAGCGGTTGGACAGTTAGCTACGCCGACACACCTGCATACTACATCATTTCATCGGGCGAGGTACAGTTGAACCAGACCGGCTCGGGACAGAGCTTCAAGCTCTACAACTGGAGCAACAGTGCCACATTGGGAAGTGACCGTGGCGACACAGGCTGCCAGCTCTCAATTTCAGAGGCAGGTGAAATCGCAGAATTGCCCGAGACTTCAGCAAAGACCTTGACACTGGGAATTGACCAGTTTGCCAATGGTGCATCTACATGGAGCAAACACGTTTCAACAAGCGACGGTTGGTATGGCAAGTTTGTCACAAGCACAGACCCTGCGCTTACCGTAGAAGGTGTTGACAAAAATGTAAACAACATCGGTTGGTCACAAAAGCGTCCTTGGTTCCAGGAAGGTTATACCTACACATTCTCTTTGCCCGAGGGCTATCTCATCAATGCATATCAATTGACAACACTTGATGCAAATGGCTTTAATGGCACATTCACATACACCACTGCCGAAGGAACAGCTACAAGTGCCGCCCAGACAAACACGCCACAGACAGTGAAGGCCGAAGGTTTGACTACACGCACCATTACCATCAAGGTGGGCGACGGACAAACCAGCACCAATGGTATAATGATGACAAATCTGGTTATCCAGTATACCGAGAATGGTTCAGAGGGAGAGGTTGCGAATCTGGAGTTCACAATTGACAAGGCCAACGGTAACCTTTACCATAAGGACGGTGCAGCCAACCAGAATTGGAACTGTTGCTGGAAGAGCAACGCTACTCCACAGCTGCAGTTCGGTTGCGGAACAATCAACAACATGAACTGGAGCGGCAACAATGTACAGCTGATGACAGGTTCTGTCGGCAGCGCAAACTATTCAATCACTGCTCCAAGCGGCTATGTAATCACCGAGTACAGCTTTACATTCGCCAATAACGGACATAACACCGGACTCGAACTGACAATGGACGATGGCGCATTGTACACCACATCGACAACTGCACAGACCATCAGCGCGAAGAACCAGAACGCAAATTCTGTATCGTTCCGTCTCGCCGGCAACAACGGCAACGGCGTTGTGCTCACAAACTTTACCGTAAAGATCAAGGAGGACAAGATTGAAGCTCCAAAAATCAGTACCGAAGGCGACGAACACTGGTACTACATCACAAGTGCCTCTACACAGGCCTACTGCGCAGGCAAGGTAATATACTTTGACAGCGACATGGAGAAGCTCCGTTTCGGCGACAAGATGTTCAGCGCAGACCGCATATGGAGTTTCTGGGAGAAGGACGGCAAGATTGCCATCAAGAACTACAGAGGCGAATACTTTGGCACAGCAGGCAGCGGCACCGGTAATTCAACAGCATTCGGTGTGGTAAATGAGCCTAACTACATTTATAATATCAACAGCGCCTATGAGTTCTTTGTAATCAAGGACAATGCGGTTGAGCTCCATGCACAGAACGACAACTCTGTGATTGTACGTTGGGGTGCAGCAGCAGGCAACGCATCGTTGTGGAAGTTCGACGAGGTTGACACAAGCAATGCATTGGCCGAATTCGCATCGTCAAGAGTTGTTCAGGGCAAGGTGAGCACAGGTATCGGCAACACGAACCAGCCAATCGTGCGCTCAACAATACGCATCGGCGGACTCGAGGGCAATGTGGAATTCCAGGGCGTGAAGGGTTCATTCAGCGGAACAGACAAGAACGACATCACAAACGTGAAGGCATACTTTGCGACCAACTCACGCGAGTTGTTCGTTGACCCTGACAAGAAGATGACCTGGCGCGAGGAGAACGGCGAGCAGTTCGGCGAGACCGTTACACTTGCTGCCGACGGCACATTCACCATCACCGGCAACAAGACATTGGTTCCCGGTGACAACTACCTGTGGATTACATACGACATAGCAGAGACTGCAAAGGAGGGCAACACCGTAGATGCTATTATCACCGCATATACCATCGACGGCAAGGAAGTTGCAGAGAACAACGGCAACCCGGCACACAGCGTTACTGTATTCCTTTCCGAGGGTGCAGTGCTCATGCCAATGGACAAGGGTTCACTCTACTACCGCATCCCTGCAATCACAGTGACAAAGGATGGCAAGCGTCTTGTAACACTTACCGACGACCGCAAACATCACAACACTGACCTCCCAAGCCACTGCTACCTTGTAGCACAGTATTCCGAGGACAACGGCCGCACATGGAGCGACCCTGTAACCGTTGCCGGAACAGCAGAGACCGGCGGCAACTATGGCCACGGCGATGCCTCTATCGTTACAAACCGCGAGAATGGCGAGATTGTGGGTATCATGACAAGTGCCGGAACATACGGACATGGTTTCTTTGCAGGAACAGCAGCTGAGCCTCCACGTTGGAAGACAATCACCAGCCGCGACGGTGGTTTGACATGGGAGACACCTGTTGACCACACCGATGACCTCTTTGGTGCAAACTGCTCTAACCCCGACACAAAGACATGGAAGAGCGGTTTCTCAGGCTCCGGTGCAGCGCTCCAGAAGCGTGACGGAACACTTGTTTCAAGTTTCGTGAACCGTCAGGCCGACAACAGCCAGCATTTCTACTTCTTCATGAGCAAGGACGGCGGACAGAGCTGGTACGTAAGCGGTACAAGCGGTACAAGCGGTGCCGATGAGCCAAAGACACTCGAGCGCAACAATGGCGACCTTGCCATCAGCGTACGTGCAAGCGGATACAACTACTACAACTACACATCAAACGACGGCGAAACATGGCACTTGCCTTCACAGACCCGCTTCACAAGCGGTATCTCGGGCAACGCATGCGACGGCGAGTATATGGTATGGTGTTCAACTGTTGAGGGCAACCCATGGGACATCGCGTTCCAGACATTGCCTAACAGCGGCAGCCGCCAGAATGTGAGCATCGCACTCTCAACCGATGAGGGTGCAACATTCGGCACACCAAAGACCATCTGCCCAATAGGCTCGGCCTACAGCGCAGCTGTCGTACTCCCCGACGGAACACTCGGTGTATATTATGAGGAGAACGGCGTGTTCGGCGGTTTCACAATGCGTTTCGTACGCTTCTCACTCGACTGGGCAAGTAACGGAACATACAAGTTCACCGACGATGCACCATTCTTCCCAATCAAATCGACCAACCCGACAGCAATTGAAGAGGTGAATAACGAGGGGAAAGCAGAAAGCGGAAATGTGTACGATTTACAGGGTCGTAAAGTTGAAACTCCAAGTAAAGGTATATATATAATCAATGGCAAAAAGGTTTTGCTCAAGTAATTGGCATTGCTAAAGGTTTTATAAAGTAAAATAGCAATCAGCATCAACGGAGGTAAGGATTCTCTTTACCTCCGTTTTTTTGCACCTACCGCAGAGCAGAAATCAAGTATCCAACAGTTTGCAGTGCCTGTTATGTTACCCACCGAAGAAACAAATTCCTCAATATTTGAGCATCGGTTGCAGAAAAAATTCCTATCTTTGCAGCATCAATGAAGAGAAATCCATTGATTTAGAAAGCATTTTGTTAAGTCTGAACTGAAATTTACCAAAATTTCAAATGAGGGACGAAGCAACAGATGCTCATCCTGTGTATATACAGGTTACGCGTGTTATGCGTGTGGTCTATGTGTGTATTCACGGCGTGGGAATATTGTTTCTTCAGCGCACATCTCATTAAGGCGTTTGGCAATGCCCCAGTTCATGGACATAAGGCGACAAGTCTCACATCTTTTTTGTGTTTATACTTACTATTGTTAGAATACTGGTTTGGTGTAAAAGCAAATATCACTATGCAGAGCATTACAAAGAAACTTATAGAAGAAACGATGAACGCTCTTTCTAAAAAAAGAAGGGCTTTTTGGTCTGAAGCCGATTTTCAATTTGCGTTATCTCAAGAATTGGTATTGAAACTTGATGCTACGGCTAGAATTTATTTAGAACGGCCTATCTATGCAACAAATCAAAAGGACAAATACTGTGTTGACATTTGGATTAGAATAGATAACAAAGTATACCCCATTGAGCTTAAATACGCCACAAAAAAAGCTGAATTTATCGATGGCAAAGACGGAACAATTTTCACATCTGAACAGGTCGCATACGACATGACTCGTTTTCTATACCTATATGACATATACAGGATAGAACATATAAAATCCAAAGTCGCTGAAACAAATTTGACTTTTGGAAAAGGATTTGCGATTATACTTACTTCTGACAGCAACTATTACGAACTTAGAAGGAACCCCAAAGGCACACTTGATGAAAGTTTTCGTATCCATGAAAATAACAAAGACTTTAATCCAATGATACAATGGAATAATCAAAATAAAAAGACGGACCATTGGACAAAAACACAAACACCATATAATAAAGTTTTCAATTTACAATCTCCCATTTCTTTTGAATGGAAGCACTTTTCAACTTTAAAAGACATAAAAAGTGGAAAAACAATGGAGTACAAGTTTCTTGTAAATGAAATCAAATAACAATAACACATAAAATCATGAAAAATCTAAAACAAATACTCGTTGTGCTGTTGCTGTTATGCAGCGCAACCGCAGTAGCGCACGACTTTGAATTTCGCGGAATCTATTACAAGATTACTAATTCCACAACCAAAACCGTTGAGGTTACTTACCAAGGGTCTCATTATGATTCTTATTCCAATGAATACTCCGCCTACGTAATAATTCCGGAGAGTGTAACATACGTTGGTGACACCTACAGCGTAACAAGCATTGGAAGTGATGCGTTCAGGAATTGTAAAGAGCTTCGAATTATTAAAATACCTAACAGCGTAACAAGCATTGGAAGTGATACATTCGAGGGTTGCACATCGCTCACAAGCATAACAATACCTAACAATGTTACACACATTGGAATTTTTGCGTTCTATGGTTGCACATCGCTTATAAGAGTTGAATTTAATGCAGAAAACTGTACATACATGGGGACTGGTGTGTTCATGCGCTGCACGGCATTGTCAACAGTAACAATTGGAGAAAATGTAAAACGCATACCGTCTTATATGCTCAGTGAATGCACAGGGCTCACAAGCGTTAAAATCCCAGACGGCGTCACAAGCATTGGAGACCGTGCGTTCGATGGGTGCACAGGGCTTACAAGCATAACAATACCTAACAGAGTAACAAGCATTGGAAATAGTGCGTTCGAGGGATGCACAGGACTGACAAGCGTTGAATTTAATGCAGAAGACTGTACAAAGATGGGTACTTCTTCTTCTCTTGTGTTCAGCGGTTGTACGGCATTGTCAACAGTAACAATTGGAGAAAATGTAAGAATCATACCGCCTAATGCATTCAGGGGGTGCACAGAGCTTACAAGTGTTACAATCGGTAACAGCGTAACAACAATTGGATACAACGCTTTCTATTCTTGCAAAGGGTTGACAAGCGTTACAATACCAAACAGCGTAAAAGCAATTGGAGACTACGCGTTCTTTTATTGCAAAGGGTTAACAAGTGTTACAATAGGCAACAGTGTAACAAGCATTGGAGAGACTGCGTTCGGAGAATGCAGAGGACTGACAAGCGTTGAATATAATGCAGAGAACTGTACAAGTATTAGCAGTATTTGTCCCGCGTTCAGCGGTTGTACAGCATTATCAACAGTAACAATTGGAGAAAATGTAAAAAGCATACCGTCTGATGTGTTCAGTGGTTGCATAATGCTTAATAAAGTGCATATAAACGACCTTTCTGCTTGGTGCAGTATTAATTTTGCGACAGCAGACGCTAACCCTTTATATCATGCAGGAAACCTCTATTTAAACGGTGATTTGCTGACAAAACTTACTATCCCTGACGAAATTACAGAGATAAAGGATTATGCGTTTTACAATTGTAAGAATATTACAAAAATTGACATTGTTGATAATATAACAAGCATTGGAGAGACTGCGTTCGGAGAATGCAGTAAACTCAAGGAACTTTACATAAGTGCATCTATTGAATCAATAGGCGATTATGCATTTGAAAATTGCAACAATATACTTGAAATTAAAACAGGTTCAAAGAAAGCAATAGCTGCAATTGATAATATATTCAGCCGTGACACATATATTAATGCAACTTTGTATGTTCCAGAGGGTAGAAAAGTTACATACGAAAAAACTGCACCATGGAGCTATTTCAACATTGAGGAAATGGACTTCACGGGCATTGAGGAGGTGGAAAGCGAAAACGGAAATGTGGAAGCTATATACGACCTCCAGGGCTGCAAGGTTACAGAACCTGTAAAGGACGGTATCTACATACAAAACGGCAAGAAGTTCATTGCAAGATAAGTGAATTTAAACCATGATACAGAAGGAGCAGTTCGTGAGAATTGCTCCTTTTTTGTCTATTAGAATTTTAATT
>JAFOCD010000158.1 GCA_017381475.1 Bacteroidaceae bacterium | reverse complement strand
TTGTGCATTAGGTCCGATCGTAATTGTATATCCCGAAGGTTGTTTTTACAGCCGAGTTGAAGTTGAAGATGTTGACGAAATCGTTAATGAGCATCTTCTCAAAGGTCGTATTGTTAAGCGCTTAATTTACAATGAAACACTTGACGTTGAAAATGACACAATTAAGTCACTTAACGAAACCGCATTCTATAAGACACAGCAGCGTATTGCTTTGCGCAACTGCGGTGTTATCAACCCCGAAAATATCGACGAATATATTGCAAACGATGGTTACGCAGCTCTCGGTAAGGTTGTAACCGAAATGAAGCCCGAGGAAGTTATCCAGACCATCCTCGATTCAGGTCTCCGCGGACGTGGCGGTGCCGGCTTCCCGACCGGTCTCAAATGGAAATTTGCTGCTGGAAACGACGCTGACCAGAAATACGTTTGCTGTAACGCCGACGAAGGTGACCCCGGTGCATTTATGGACCGTTCAATCCTAGAAGGTGACCCCCACGCTCTTATCGAAGCTATGGCAATCGCAGGTTATGCTATCGGCGCTACTCAGGGCTACGTTTACGTACGTGCTGAATACCCGATCGCTGTAAACCGTCTCCAGATTGCTATCGACCAGGCACGTGAATACGGTCTCCTCGGTAACAATATTTTTGATACTGATTTCAGCTTTGACCTCGGTATCCGTCTCGGCGCAGGTGCATTCGTTTGTGGTGAAGAAACCGCACTTATGACATCTATCGAAGGTAAGCGCGGTGAACCGCGTCCCCGTCCTCCGTTCCCTGCTGTAAAAGGTCTTTTCGGCAAACCGACCGTACTTAACAACGTTGAAACTTATGCAAATATTCCTCAGATTATCCTTAAGGGTTCTGATTGGTTCAATTCAATCGGTACCGAAAAATCAAAGGGTACAAAGGTATTTGCTCTCGGTGGTAAAATTGAGCACACAGGACTCGTTGAAGTTCCGATGGGAACCACCCTCCGTCAGATTGTTGAAGACATCGGCGGCGGTATTCCTAACGGTAAGAAGTTCAAGGCAGCTCAAACAGGTGGTCCTTCAGGTGGATGTATCCCCGCAAGTCTCATGGACGTTCAGATTGACTACGACAATCTTCTTGAAATCGGCTCGATGATGGGTTCAGGCGGACTTATCGTTATGGACGAAGATACCTGCATGGTTGACATCGCTAAGTTCTTCCTCGAATTCACCGTTGACGAATCTTGCGGTAAATGTACTCCCTGCCGTATTGGTACCAGAAGAATGCTCGAAATTCTCGACAAGATTACCGAAGGTAAGGCAACAATGGAAGACCTCGATAAGCTCGAAGCTCTCTGCGATTACATCAAGGAAAATTCACTTTGCGGTCTCGGACAAACTGCTCCGAACCCGGTAATTTCTACGTTAAAGTATTTCCGCGACGAATATCTTGCTCACATCGTTGACAAGAAGTGTCCTGCAGGTGCTTGTAAGAACCTTCTCAACTACAGCATTATCAAGGATAAGTGCTTCGGTTGCGGAATGTGCGCTAAGCAGTGTCCTGCTGATGCAATCAAGGTTACCGACTATATCGCACCCGGTAAGAAGCTCGCTGCTTACGAAATTGATACTGACAAGTGTATCAAGTGTGGTGCCTGCGTTGCTTCATGTAAGTTTAAGGCCATTATTAAGGAATAAGAAAGGAGTGTGCCAATAATGGAAAATGTTAATATTACAATAAACGGCATGCCCCTTAGCGTGCCTGCAAATTACACAATTCTCGAAGCTGCCAGACTCGCAGGAATCGAGATTCCTACCCTCTGCCACATGAAGGGTAAAAATGAAATCGGCGCTTGCCGTATTTGCGTAGTTGAAGTTGAAAGAGCTCGTTCACTTGTTGCTGCCTGCGTAATGCCTGTATCAGAAGGAATGGTTATCAAGACCAATTCACCGAAGGTAATGCAGTCCAGAAAGATGACTGTTGAGCTTCTCCTTTCAAATCACAACAGAAGCTGCTTACAGTGTGTACGTAGCGGAAACTGTGAACTTCAGACACTCGCTTACGAATTCGGTGTAGAAGATGCTGGTTGCTTCGACGGAGTAAAAACTGAATCTGTTGAAGATAAGTCGGCTGCTCACCTCATTCGTGACAATTCAAAGTGTATTCTTTGCCGCAGATGTGTTGCCGCATGTAAGACACAGACTGCAGTTATCGGTGCTAACAACCGTGGATTTGACTCCGCAATCGGTTCTGCATTCAATATGGATCTCAACGACGTTGCTTGTATCTCTTGCGGTCAGTGTATCAACGTTTGCCCGACAGGTGCTCTCAGAGAAAGAGACGACACCCAGAAGGTATTTGACGCAATCAACGACCCGACAAAGCACGTTGTTATCCAGACTGCTCCTGCCGTTCGTGCCGCTCTTGGCGAAGAATTCGGCATGGAAATCGGTACAAACGTTGAAGGAAAAATGGTTGC
>JAFOCD010000157.1 GCA_017381475.1 Bacteroidaceae bacterium | reverse complement strand
TTGCCATTGCCATGACAACGCGTGCAATAGCGCACAGTCACCTTTCAATTTGGGTTATGGCGGCCATTGCTGTTGTTTCATTGATATGTTGCCTGGTGCAGTTCGCGTTCGGCCGTTTTATTGGCCGTCGTAATGGTGAGGTCATTGCCGGCGGACAGTCATTGGGGCAAAAGAACACCGTGTTTGCCATCTGGTTTGCCTACACATTCCTCACACCTGTCACTGCCATTGCCGGCGGCTTCTACTCGCTGTGGCACAATCTGGTAAATACCTGGCAACTATACAGGCATAATCACAGGAAATAGTCTATGGTATAAATATATAACAAGACAGGGAGGCAGCGACGCTGCCTCCCTGTCTTGTTATATTGTGTATTATCATCTTCTTACAAAGCTGAAGCTTCTGAAATATACCTTCTGCTCCTCGCCGCTCTTGTTGGTGATGCGCAACTTGGTTGCTGTCATGCCGCCAAGTTCGTTGCCTGTGTGGATTACAGGGTCGTTCTCGCTATAATGCAACAGTGAAACTTCTTTCCATGCACCGTTGACGAACAGCTCAAGTTTGAAGTGCTTTGCAACATCGTTCACGCCGAAGTTGAAGTCCATTCCCTGGAATGTAACAGGTGTCTCGCTCTCGAGCATGAGCTCACCGCCTGCTTGCCAGTTGATGACCTCAAGGGCCGGTGTTATCTCCACTCTATCGCCGTTGAGCTTCACTGGGAGCAGTGCAAGCTGTGTCACTGTTGATGTGAGCTTGAATGGGTTGTACTCGGCTGTTGTGTTCAGGTCTGTGCCGTGGATGTCGTTGTACTCCTTGGTGGCAGCTGTGAACAGTTTGTTCAATGTTGGCAGCATTACCTTTGTGCCAAGCTTTGTACCAATCTGGTATGGGTGGCGCATAGCCTTGTTGTTCTCAAGGTCGAACATCTGCTTCTGCAATGAGCGTGCCTGATTGTAGAGGTTCTCGAAGCTGATGAATGGGCTTGCCGCAGTGCTGTTGTCCTGCATGCTTGCAAACATCTTCATTGTGCATACTGCTCTACCGTATGCAGCAAGGTTCTTACCCTGGATAATCCATGGGCGAAGCTCGTGCAAGAGTTGTGGGTTGCTGTTGTCGTTGAGCAGGATGTCGCATGCCATCTCAAGTTCGCAGCATGCTACGTTGAGCATGGCAATGCCATAGAAGTCGCCTTTCTCAACAGCTGCAACAATGTCCTTCAACTCCTCACCCTCTTCACGACGGAATCCGTGTCCGTTGGGGCCAAGATCCTTGTTGTAGAGTGCGAAGATGCGCAATGCCTCGTGGTTGCTTGGAAGGATGTCCTTCAAACTCTTTTCCCAGTTGCTCTGGTAGTCATACTCCTCCATGTTCCAGCAGTAGTCTGCAATACCGTATAGAGAAATCTTTGATGTCTCGGCATACTCCATAGGGTTGCTAACAAAACCTGAGACATCGGTTGCGATGTCGAGGCCGTTGCCGTATGCAGGACCCATGAGGATGTGGTCGCGTACAAAGTCATTTACAGGGAAGTTTAACCAGATGTAGCCTTTGCGCTCGATACGCTCGTTGATCCACTCCATTGTTGGCTTGTCGATGCAAGCAACGACAGAGTTACCAGTCCACATCACCTCAATACCCTTGTTCAGGTTGGCACCGAGTGTGCGCAAGTAACCGCCCTGCTCGTTAGCCCAGCCTTTGTTGTACTCTGTAGGGCAAAGGATGAGCGGAGCAACATCCTTCTTCACCTGTACAAAGTTGTCGTCAATGTAGTTGAGGAGCGCTGCCTGCTTGTCGGCCTTTGCACCCTCGCCCCAGATGTCGTCGAAGAAGACTGCGAACGAGCGCACGCCAAGCTGGTACATAATCTCGAGCTTTGCCATGAGGTAGTCGCGGTCCTCGTCGTTCCACTTGATGTCAACGCCCGGGTGAATAGCCCAGTAGAAGTTCACGCCGTTTGCCTTGGCTACATTTACAAGCTCGGCAATGCGATTGGCCTCGGCCTCGGGGTATGGCTCGCGCCATTTGTCACGGTGCCAGGGATCGTCCTTTGGACCATAGATATATACATTCATCTTGTTGCGGCCATAGAACTCGAGTTGGCTCTTGCGCGCCTCGTGGCTCCATGGTGTGCCATAGAAACCCTCTACTGTACCACGGAAAGGAACATCGGGCCAGTCGGTAATGGTACAAGCTTCGAGCTTGCCCTCCTTCATCATGCCGAGCAGTGTCTGCACGCCATAGTATAGACCCTTCTCGTCATTACCGGCAATCACAACCTCCTTCTCGGTCACTTTCATGTAGTATCCCTCGCTCTTTGCAGGGATGTTTTTCTTGTACTTGTTTACTTGACTCTCGCCACGCACGCCAAGTGTCACCTTGAAGTTCGCTTTCTTTGCAACTTTGGGCGATGCTGTCATCAGAGCGTCATAGATGTAACCGTTCTGGTGTGCTTTTGCTGCGTTGATGCTCCACGCTGCGGGTGCATCGAAAATGGCATTCTCAGTAGCTACAGTAACCTCCTGTGGAACAGGGTTTACAAGGCTCACCTGGGCTGTTGCGCCCAAGCTGGCCATAAGCATAAGGCTTAATGTCAATACTTTCTTGTTCATATTCTATTGGTTTAGTTGTTATCAGAAGTTATACTTCACCATTGCGCAGATGCGGTGGTTGGTCACTGTGTGTGGGTTGTACATCTTGTAGTCGCCGTCGTGCTTGCCATAGCCTACAGTGGTGGGATTGTACTCCACGCCTACCTGCAATGCGTTGTGTGTGTAGAGGATGCTTGGTGCAATGCGCCACATGTAGTCCATGTTCTTCTCGCCGCGCATGTATATTGCACCGACGATATCATTCTCGCAACCGAGGTTCTTGGTGTAGCCTGCAAAGCAACAGAACAGGAGGTTGCCCTTCTTCAATGGCTGCTTGTATGTTGCATCAATCCAACCACCGATGCTGTTGAGTGTGCTATACTCCTGCTCGCCGTTCTCCTTGATGCCTGTCACTGCATAACCGCTTATCATGCTCAGGTGCGCTGCATTCTGTGCGTATGTCACGCGACCTTTGATACCCCAGCGGTCGGCCTTGTACGATGCAAATAGTGTTGGGGTGAAGCTGACAACTGGTGCTTCGTTGCACTTGAATGTCTTTGTTGCCTGATTACCGACAGTTATAGGGTTGCCCTCGCTGTCAAATGTGGGGTTACCGTTGGCATCAAGTACGGGGCTATATTCAGTTACATTCCAGCTGTAGCTTTGGCGTGGCTTGATGGTGAGAATATCAACACCGGCACCGGCCTGGAAACCGCCGTTCTTGTACATTGCCTGCAAGTATATCTCTGGGACAACTGCATTGCGCGCGTAGTTGAACGAAGCACCGTCGGGGCCATAAGATGTATATTGGAACTGGTAGAGGGCAGTTGCTGTCAATGTCACGCCCTTGTTTACATAGTCATAACGCACTTGTGGTGTGCGGCTGAACGGTGTGAAAGGGGCACCGGTTTCAAGTGAGAACACGTCGGGCATCATGTCGCCCATCATTGGGTGCCATGCCTGTCCCACCAACAGATGGTTGTGTTTCCACTCCATCTTTGCGTATGCCTGGCGTATGCGGAGCACGGTGTTGCTTGTGCCGAATCCTGCAAAGTCGGCCTCAATCTTTGCCGATGTCTTTGAACCAAGGAAGTTCAAGCCGCTTACATTGAGTCCCAGACGGGTGGTGATGCTCAGCAGCATCATGTTGGGCTGTGCGTTGATGTCCTCGCCGTTGGCATCAAGTGAGATGTCCTTTGGCATGTAATAGAACTGCTCGCTGTTAGATGTCATGCTCTCGCGTGTGTCGTAACAAGCATAGTTGCGCACGAAACCATAGAACTTGAATGTCGGTTTCTCCTGTGCCTTTGCGCCGCCAATGAACATTGCCATCAGTGCCGCTAAAAAAAGTCTCTTTTTCATGTTTTTATCTAATGTTTGTTCT
>JAFOCD010000156.1 GCA_017381475.1 Bacteroidaceae bacterium | reverse complement strand
TTTGAGTCACCCTTTGCCTGGAGCGCAACATTCATCTTGCCGCTCTTTTCCACTTTGAAGTAGAAGCTCACTACATCTTCAGTGCTATCCCAATTGCGCAATGCACAATTGTGCTCGTCGATATATACGTTTTTGGAGTCACCGCCCTCTGACGTAGCAGTTACGTACGCATTACCTGCCAGGGTAACAACACTCTCATCCTGCGCAACCGATGGCACAAAAGGAAGCAAGGCCGCAGCCAGAAACAACCATTGAATTCTTTTTCTCATATCAAATATCATTAAAAGTTATATTTCTATTCAACTTTGGTGTCACCCACCCATTTGCCATAGTAGACACGATGGTCGGGCTTCACAAGCATGCCATAACCATCGCGGTATCCACCGCGATAGTTGCCATACCACAAATCGCCGTTCGCCCACTTATAGACGCCGTATCCGTGACGGCGACCGTTGTAGAACTCACCGAAATAGACATCGCCATTCTTGTATGTTTCCTTCTTGAACATATAAGGCGACGGTTCACCATCGGGCGACGCCACAAGCGGATATTCAAGCGGCATATCACCCTCATTCGTGTGCAGGCGCATTATTTCGCCGGTAGCAAGGTCATACATCACATAGTTCGCGTCGCTGCCCACCCTGACAACATCGCTATTGATGAGCATACCGAACAACAACTTGCCGTTACGGTACTGTCCGTATGACTGAATGCCCGATGCCGAAGTGAAAATTCCCCAACCATAGAACTTGTAATCAATGAGCGTTCCTATGTACTCGCCACCGGCATTGGAAATGCGGCTTGTCTGCGAGTGTTCACGTACATAGTCGCAGAACACAGCCTGCAAGGGATCACACATTTCGTCATAGAGTTTCACCTTGTCCTGCGCCATAACCGGCAGAGCAAAGAGAAGCAGAAGTGCAAAAAGTTTATTTCTCATCCTTGTACATGTTTTGCTCGGTGATGAATGCGGCAACAGCAGGTGACACAAAACCCGATATGTCCCCGCCGGCAGAAACTGCCGCACGAACCATTGTTGAACTGACATCGTGTAACTTGGCTGGCAGCCATTGCACACCATTGGGCAACATTGGTTCCGCCTCATTGCCTCGCGGGTAGACAATCACATTGTGACGGGCCAGAATTTCGTCACCCTTATACCAACGGTCAAATTTTTCCCAGTTGTCAGCACCAATGAGCAGGGAAAACTCCTTTTCGGGATAGGCTGCGGCGAGTGCGGTGAGCGTGTTCAGAGTGTACGAAGGACGTGGTAGTCCAAATTCAAAATCACAGGCCACCATCCCCGGCTTGCCTTGTACTGCCAACTGCACCATTTGAAGGCGCAACTGTTCGTCGCTCAGAACACAGCCCTGTTTGTGAGGATTCTGTGGTGTTACCATAAACCAAACCTCACTGGCGAGACCACGCGACAGCAGCTCACCGGCAAGGGCAACATGACCATAGTGTATCGGGTCAAAACTGCCGCCGAATATCGCAACCTTGGTTCTATTATTCATTAAGAAATTTCTCAACAATTGCCATAAGATTCCGCTTTGCCTCGTCAAGATTATCATTAACAATAACCCTGTCGGCAAACTTTGAGAATGTCATCTCATACTCGGCCTTGCTGACGCGCTTTTCAATCTCGTTCATTGATGTGTCGCCACGACCAATCAGACGCTCACGCAGCACATCAATCGAAGGAGCCTGGACAAAGATAAAGAGAGCACGCTCACCATAGTATTTCTTGAGGCTGCAACCACCCTTGACATCAACATCAAAAAGGATGTTCTGAACCTCGAGTTGATGCTCTACCTGTGATTTCAGCGTACCATAGAAACGACCCGGATAAACCTCCTCATACTCCACGAACTCATCGGCAGCGATGCGCGCACGGAACTCGTCGGGAGTAAAGAAATAGTAATCCACGCCATGTTTTTCCTCACCGCGCGGTGGACGGCTGGTTGCCGACACCGAGAAACCGAAAGAGGCATCCTGCTCCATCAAAAAATGCACCAATGTCGACTTTCCCGAGCCTGACGGTGCCGAAAAAATAACAACTTTTCCTTTTTTCATATCCTAAAGGGTATTAAAGTATTCTTTACATCACATTGAGCACCTGCTCCTTGATCTGCTCCAGTTCGTCCTTCATGCGCACCACAATCTTCTGCATCTCAGCATGATTGCTCTTGCTGCCAAGCGTATTGATCTCACGTCCCATCTCTTGAGCTATGAAGCCCAGTTTCTTTCCCTGCCCACGCTCCTCGTCCATGGTCGAGAGGAAGTACTGCAAATGATTTGCCAAGCGCTGTTTTTCCTCGTTTACATCGAGTTTTTCAATATAGAAGATAAGTTCCTGTTCAAGGCGGTTACGGTCATAATCGACACCTGCGACATTGGCAAGCGCTTCCTCTATGCGGGCACGAATCTTCTCTACGCGCTCCTTTTCAAACGGTTCTACCGAAGCAAGCAACTGCGAAATATTGGAAATCTTACTGTTGAACTTTACCGCAAGAGCCTCGCCCTCCTGTTTACGGAATGCCATCAAATCGGCAATCGCCGCCTTTATACCCTCGAGTACAACAGCCCACTCTTCATCGGTGACTTCGTAAATTTCCTTACGCGCAATGACCTCGGGCATCTTCAACAGCACCTCGAAAAGGTTATCGGGCAATGCGACACCGCTATTCTTGGAAATCTCGGTCATCTGTTCAACATAACCCTGCATCACAGCACCGTTGATTGAGGGAGTATCGGCCTTCTCGCTCTGCTCCACCCATAATGAAAAATCAACCTTTCCGCGCTCCAGTTCTGCGGTAATAAGCGAACGGATTTCCATCTCGCGCCCCTTGAACTGCGGAGCTATGCGGGTAGACAAATCCATAGCCTTGCCATTGAGTGAACGTATCTCGACACAAATTTTTCTATCATTAAAAATGGTTACCGATTTTCCGTAACCTGTCATTGAATATATCATAAACTCAGTACATATTGCGGCGCAAGCACACAACTTACGCCATTAAACAATCTTCTAATTTGGCAAAATTAGTCAAATATTCGTAACAGCACGCCGTTGTAGGGCTATTTTTTATGCAACACTATAAATATTATTAAAAAATATTATTTATTAGTTATTGTGGCGATAAATTTGTATTTTTGCATTTAATTACCCAAAACCGCACTTGCGGCAATAAAAAAGATTTGAAATGAGAACAACAATAATACTGCACATTGAGGCATCATCGGGCATCTGCTCTGTAGCTTTGAGCCAGGACGGACATGTTTTTTTCGAGAGAGTGAACCACGAGGAGATGTCACACGCCAAGGTGCTTGCACCATTTGTAGAGGAGGCTCTGCAGACAGCCAATGAGCAGGGCGCAAAGATAAACGCTGTGGCACTCAGTTGCGGCCCTGGTTCATACACCAGCCTGCGCATTGCATCGTCAACTGCAAAGGGTGTCTGCTATGGCCGCAACATTCCGCTCATCGCTATACCCACAACTGCCATAATGTGTGTTCCGGTACTCTTCCGCGAAGATATTGACGAGAATGCGTTGTTGTGTCCCATGATTGACGCACGACGCAACGAGGTATACGCAACGGTATATGACCGTGCACTTAATGTAATCAAGGCCACGCATGCCGAGGTGGTGACCGAAGAGAGCTACAAGGAACTGCTAGACAAGCAGCCTGTATATTTCTTCGGAAACGGAGCCGAGAAGTGCAGCAAGATCATCAACCACCCCAACGCCCGTTTCTTGAGCGAGCATTGCCACGCATTGGCAAAGAGCATGATGCCGCTTGCCGAGAAGGCCTGGTTCGAGGAGAAATTCGAGGACATTGCCTATTTCGAGCCGTTCTACCTGAAGAACTTCATTGCAACCAAGCCAAAAGAACTTTTGAAGAACAATTAAAAACATACCGCTATGATGGAATACAACACCAGACAAAAGAGATTGCCGCTCCCCGAATACGGCCGCTCTGTACAGAAAATGGTTGACCACGCACTGACCATTGAAGACAGAGCCGAGCGTCAGAAATGCGCGGAGACAATTGTGAACATAATGAGAAGTATGTTCCCGAACCTGCCCGACCAGGAGCGCAAGTTGTGGGACCACCTGGCGATAATGTCCGACTTCAAGCTCGACATCGATTACCCCTGCGAGGTCATCAAACCCGAGGAGTTCCATATTGCACCACAGCGCGTTCCCTACCGCGACGGCGAGATAAGGAACAGACACTATGGACGCATTGTCGAGGGCATGATTGCCCATGCGATGACACTCGAGGAGGGCGAAGAGAAAGAGTGCTTCGTTGAGTTGATTCTCATCCAGATGAAAAAGAACTACATCGCATGGAACAAGGATGGCGTAGAGGACAAGAGAATCATCGAGGACCTGAGACTCTACACAAAAGGTGCCATTGATCTTGCCGACAGAGAGATAAGGATAACCCCAGGCAACAATGCGCAACGCCACAGCCAGAACAACAGCAAGCGCAGCAACAATGGCAAAAAGCAATTCAAAAGAAAATTTTAAGAACCATTCAACGACATAGACTATGGCTTCATTCATTATAGAGGGCGGACACAGACTGCACGGCGAGATCACTCCACAGGGTGCTAAAAACGAAGTCTTGCAGGAGATTTGCGCCACACTGCTTACCAGCGAAAAGGTTACAATCGAGAACATACCCGACATTGCCGATGTGAACAACCTGATAAACCAGCTCATAAACATGGGCGTATCAGTAACACGCAACGGAGTTGGATGTTTCACATTCCAGGCCAACAATATAAACCTAGACTACATTGAGAGCGAGGAGTACATCAACGGCTGTGCAAGACTCAGGGGCTCAGTAATGTTCATAGGCCCTCTCATCGGCCGTTTCGGCAAGGCTACGATGTCCGAGCCCGGAGGCGACAAGATAGGACGCCGCAGGTTGGATACCCACATCATTGGCTTGCAGAAACTGGGCGCGCAATTCTCTTTCGACACCGAAAAGAGAGTATACCGCATGAATGCCGAGAAGCTCAAGGGCTGTTCAATGTTGCTCGATGAGGCCTCTGTTACCGGTACTGCAAACATAATAATGGCAGCAGTACTTGCCGAAGGCAAGACAACCATATACAACGCGGCCTGCGAACCATACATACAGCAGTTGTGCCGCATGCTCAACAAGATGGGCGCAAAGATTTCGGGCATCGCCAGCAACCTAATCACCATTGAGGGTGTGAAGGAGTTGGGCGGATGCACTCACCGTGCATTGCCAGACATGATTGAGGTGGGCAGTTTTATCGGCATGGCAGCAATGACCAAGAGCGAATTGACAATCAAGAATGTCTCGTTCGAGAACCTTGGTATAATCCCCGAGAGTTTCCGTCGTCTTGGCATCAAGTTCGAACAGAGAGGCGATGATATATACATCCCCGCTCAGGAGCACTACGAAATTGACTCGTTCATTGACGGTTCCATCATGAACATCAGCGATGCTCCATGGCCGGGACTCACCCCCGACCTCTTGAGTGTATTGCTTGTAACAGCCATCCAGGCAAAGGGAAGCGTACTCATACACCAGAAGATGTTCGAGAGCCGACTGTTCTTTGTCGATAAACTCATTGACATGGGTGCACAGATTATCCTTTGCGACCCACACCGTGCCGTTGTCATTGGCCACGACCGACGCTTCACCCTGAAGCCACGCGCCATGAGCTCGCCCGACATAAGAGCCGGCATAGCCCTGCTCATTGCAGCAATGAGCGCCGACGGAGTGAGCCGCATTGACAACATTGAACAGATTGACCGCGGATATCAGAACCTTGAGGAGAGACTGAACCAGATTGGTGCAAAAATAACACGATCATAATAGACTTATAGAACATGCTCAAAAAAGAGGATTTCGTATATTTCGGCAAGTTCCTAAAGCCCCACGGGACAAAGGGAGAAATTGGGCTGCAGGGTGACACCTTTGCACTTGGAGAGGGTTGTGACTTTGTAGCTTGCGACATTGACGGCATATTGGTACCGTTCTTCTTTGAATCGGTGCGTCCAAAGAACGGCGACACTCTCATTGCAAAGATGGAAAGGATGGAAAGCGCCGAGGAAGTTCGCTACCTTACCAACCGCGAGGCCTTCATTCCGCGCAAATGGGTTGAGGAAAGCGATGAGGTTTCATTGGGTTATTTCATCGGTTTCTCAGCGTCGGACAAGAGCCTTGGTTACCTGGGCGAGATTGTCGAGATTGACGATAGCACAATAAACACTCTCTTTGTGGTGGAAAATGACGGCGAGGAGATCCTGATTCCGGCACAAGAAGAATTCATTGCCGGCATTGACCACGACGAACAGACAATCCTGTTCGACCTGCCGGAAGGACTTGTTACGCTTTAAAAATTGTGACATGAAGAAAAAAGGTTTCTGTAGTAGGCTCTTGCGCAAGTACCGCCTGACAATACATAACGAGAACAAATCGGGGAAAGTGATTGGTTTCTACATATCACCGCTCCGTTTGCTACTCTCATTTGCCATATCGTTCCTAATAATTGCCGGCATACTGTACCTGATTGTGGTATTCACCCCTGTAGGCAATCTGCTGCCGGGATACATGGACGAGGCAGCAAAGAACAAGATTATCAGCAACAATCTTCGTGTCGATTCATTAATCCACGAGGTTGAGAAGCAGGATATATATCTTGCCAACATACGTGCCATAATCTATGATGAAATAACCATTGATTCTCTTGAAAAGACACTAATGCCCGTATCGCAAGACAGTGTCAATGTCGAAACAACCGAGCTTGAGGCTCAATTTGTGAAAGAATGGGAGGAGCGCGAGAAGTATAACCTTACATCACAGGCCGCCACAGTAGCCATACTGCACGAACTGAATCTATTCCGCCCCACCAAAGGAGAGATCATAAGGAAATTCGACCCGGCAGACGGACACTTTGGCGTTGACATTGACGAGATCGCAGGCGAGAGTATCGTGTCAATACATGACGGAGTTGTGGTTTTCAGCGATTACTGCGCAAATGACGGATTTACAATAGTCATACAGCACCGCGAGAACCTTATTTCAATTTACCGCAACTGCTACCGCCTGCTGAAACAGGTTGGCGACAAGGTTTACGGCGGCGAAGTGATTGGTACACTCAGCGACGGTAGTGGCGAGATGAGAAAAGACAAGAAATTCCTACATTTGGAGTTATGGCATAGAAGTAAGCCCATTGACCCCAACATTTACATTGCATTCTAATACGATATACGAAAAAAATGAGCGATATCAAAAAGAGGACCATTGCCATACTTGGCTCTACAGGTTCTATCGGCACACAGACATTACAAGTTGTCGAGGAACACCCCGACAAGTTCGAGGTTTATGCAATAACGGCAAACACAAGGGTCGATGACCTCATACAGCAGGCTCGAAAATTCTTGCCCGAAGCGGTTGTCATTGCCGACGAAAGCAAGTACGCACAACTGAAAGAGGCACTCGACGACTTGCCTATAAAGGTTTACTGCGGCTACGAAGCCATTTGCCAGATTGTTGAATCCAAACCAATAGACATTGTCGTTACAGCAATGGTTGGTTTCTCGGGACTGCGCCCAACCATCAACGCCATAAAGGCAGGAAAGGCCATTGCTCTTGCCAACAAAGAGACAATGGTTGTTGCCGGTGAGATGATAAACGAGCTAGCTATGAAGCACCAGACACCTATCTTGCCTGTAGACTCGGAGCACTCGGCAATCTTCCAATGCCTCGCCGGCGAAATGAGCAACAAGGTTGAGAAGCTCATACTCACAGCATCGGGCGGCCCGTTCCGCACATTCACCAAGGAACAGCTTGAACATGTGACACGCCAACAGGCACTTAAGCATCCCAACTGGAGTATGGGGGCTAAAATCACAATCGACTCTGCCTCAATGATGAACAAAGGCTTTGAGGTCATGGAGGCAAAATGGCTGTTCGGTGTAGGAGCAGAGGATATTGAAGTGGTAGTTCACCCACAATCGGTAATCCACTCAATGGTACAGTTTGCCGACGGCGCAATCAAGGCACAATTGGGAACTCCCGACATGCGACTACCAATCATGTATGCACTAACCTACCCCACACGCTTGTCATCATCGTTCGATCGCATTGACTGGAACACACTCAAGGAACTGACATTCGAGAAGCCGAACCTTGAACTGTTCCCCAACCTGCGCCACGCCTACACAGCACTTTCCGAGGGCGGTAACATACCATGCGTAGTGAACGCCGCAAACGAAATTTGCGTTGCAGCATTCATCGAGGAGCGCATAAAGTTCACCGACATGCCAAAGTTGATTGAACGCGCAATGGAGAAGGCCACATATATACTTAAGCCAACACTCGATGACTATCTTGAAACCGATAAGGAGACAAGAGAGATGGTAAAGACATGGATTTAATCTGAAACAGAAATAAAAAACAACTTATACACTATGGAAATATTTTTTGTAAAAGCACTGCAACTCATACTTGCATTGAGTATACTGGTGCTGGTTCACGAGTTCGGACACTATCTTTTTGCGAGAATCTTCAAGGTCCGCGTAGAGAAGTTCTATCTATTCTTTGACTGGAAGTTTTCACTTTTCAAGTGGAAACCCAAGAAAAGCGACACCGAATATGGTATCGGTTGGGTACCACTTGGTGGCTATTGCAAGATTTCGGGAATGATTGATGAGTCAATGGACACAGAACAGATGAAAAAGCCTGCAGAGGCATGGGAATTCCGTTCCAAACCAGCTTGGAAGCGATTTCTCATCATTGTAGGCGGTGTATTGTTCAACCTTATACTCGCTCTTTTCCTGTATGCAATGACACTTTTCACTTGGGGTGAGGATTATGTTGACATGCACAAGATGGAAAATGGTTTCGTATTCAGCGAAAAGGCCAAGGAGATTGGTTTCAAGGACGGCGATATGATTGTAAAGATTGATGGCGAAGAAACACACGAACTTTATTTCAACGAAAATAAAGTCTTTGATAACATTAGAGCAACTGGACTGTTCCGCGATCTATGCGAAGCAAAAACAGTTACTGTGCTCCGCGACGGCAAAGAAGAGGTAATCGCAATGCCCGCATGGCTCAACCTAATGAACATCAACAAACCTACCAACTTCATATCAATAAGGACATTGCCTGTTGTTAGTGGATTTGATAGTACTATCGTCACCGCCAAGAATGCCGGCATTGAAATAAATGACCGTATTGTCTCTATCAACGGAAAGGAAATTCACTCATGGAGTGACATAAAGCCAACTTTGAACATGTTGCAACAGGAGAATAATGCGACCATTGAAATAGAGGTTGAACGCAATAATGAAATTTTGTCATTACAGGTAGCTGCTGATTCAACATACACTCTGGGCATTATCGGTCATAGCAACAACTACCCCGTTGAGCATATTTCATATTCATTCTTTGAGTCATTACCAGCAGGAGTTGGTTATGCAATGGATGCATTGCGCGGTTATGTTGGTGACTTCAAATATGTGTTCACATCAGAAGGATCAAAGAATGTAGGCATGTTCGGTTCAATCGGAAGCATGTTCCCATCAGTGTGGGATTGGCACAAATTCTGGCTTATGACCGCATTCCTTTCAATCGTACTCGCTTTCATGAACATTCTGCCAATTCCGGCACTTGACGGCGGACACGCAGTTTTCATTATCTACGAAATGATTACCGGCAAACAGCCAAGTGTAAAATTTATGGAACGCGCCCAGGTTGTTGGACTGGTCATTATGCTTGGTCTGTTTATACTGGCGACTTACAATGACTTGATGAAATTTGTATTCTGATATGATTAAAAAGGCTATATACATAACAGCTATTGCTGCCATGGCATCGTGTGGCACCACCAGAAACAAGGTAAATGCAACAACGCAAGCCGATAACCTTGAAAATGGCATAACAAGCGTGACCGACACTGATGATGCAGTTGCTGCAAGCAACTCCTTTTGGGGCAAGTTGCTTGGCGAAGCATGTAGGGAGATGGGGCAGGAGAACATCTGCCTGTCACCGATGAGTGCGCAGTTTGCCATGGCCATGGTTGCCAGTGGCGCCGAGGGCAAGACAAAAAAAGAGATATGCAATACCATGCAGCTTGGCGACAGCGCTAACATAAACAGCCGCAGACTGCTTGATGATATTGCAACCAAGACCGTTTGGAACGAGCACGGTGATGTTAGGATAGCAAATTCAATATGGATCAAGGACGGATTTGACGTAAAGCAGGAGTTCATTGATACAAACAAGGAGTTTTTTGATGCGCTTGTTGAAAGTGCCGAGTTCAACCAAGAGACTGTCAAACGTGTCAATGACTGGTGCAACGAGAACACCAACGGTAAAATCCCGACAATACTCGACCGCTTTACAGAGAGCGACAGAATGCTCCTTATTAACGCCCTCTACCTGAAGGCCGCATGGAGCAAACCATTCAAAGAGGAAAACACGACAGAACAGATTTTCACCACAGAAAAGGGCGAGGAGATTAAAGCCCCAACCATGATGATGCGCTCTAACGAGCCATTCTACAGCGACGAGATGGTCTCCATGGTATCAAAGAGATTGCAGGGTGGATACAGCATGCTTTTCATATTGCCCGGCGAAGGTGTCAAGTGCGATGAGGCTGCCGAATATGTAGCAAAGGACTTTGATACACTCCTCAAGAATATGGAAGTGCGTAATGTAACCCTTTCGTTACCAAAATTCACGACCGATTTCGGCATGAGCCTTAAACCTGTACTCGCGAACCTTGGAATCAAGAGAGCATTCGGCAACAAGGCACAGTTCGGCGGTATTTCGGACGAGGCACTGTTCATCAGCGACGTTGTACAAAAGACCTACATCAATGTAAACGAAAAGGGAACAGAGGCTGCAGCTGTAACAGTGGCTGTAGCCGGTGCACTCTCCATGAGACCTCCAAAAGTTGAAATCATCACCTTTGACCGTCCGTTCATATATGCAATAATCAAGGACAACGGCAACCACGTCATGTTCGCCGGGAAGGTGGGCAACCCGACAAAATAATCAAAGAAAAACATTAAAGATATGAAACGCATTTTAGGAACACTGCTATTGTTGCTCGTCGCGACAACAGGTTTTGCACAGCCAAAGTACATTTTCTACTTCATTGGCGATGGTATGGGGCCTTCTCATGTCCTTGCAACAGAGCTGTACCTGGGTGAATTGCAGGGGGTGATTGGCCGACCACAGAAACTTGTATTCACACAGTTCCCCGAGAGTGCCTTTGTCACCACCTTCTCGGCAAGCAACGGTGTGACAGACTCCGCCGCATCGGGCACAGCACTCTCAACAGGGTACAAGACAAGCAACGGACGCATTGGAACTGATGCAGACGGCAATGACATCTACAGCGTTGCCTACGACGCAAAGAACGCAGGTATGGCTGTGGGTATTGCCACCACCGTATGCATCAACCACGCAACCCCATCGGCATTCTATGCCCACAACAACAGCCGCAACAACTATAACGAGATTGCACAGTGGATGCTCGAGGCCGACTATGATTTCTACGCAGGCGGCGATGCAAAGTGCACGACCGAGCAGCGTAACGACCTCTATGGCAGAGCCGAGAAACAGGGCTACACTATTGCACGCGGATATGACGACTACAAGTCAAAAGCCAAGAAAGCCGAGAAAATGATGCTCTACCAGAAGAACGTTGCTGAGGAGGTTCCTTATGCAATTGACCGCACAAAGGATGACCTTACCCTCGCACAGATAACAAAGGCCGGCATAGACTTCTTGAGCAAGAAGAGCAAGAAGGAGGGTTTCTTCATGATGGTCGAAGGTGGCAAGATTGACTATGCATCGCACAGGGACGACGCCGCCACAATGATTCACGAAGTACTTGACTTCAACGCAGCCATTGAGGAGGCATACGAGTTCTACAAGATGCATAAGAACGAGACTCTTATCATTGTTACAGCCGACCACGAGACCGGTGGTATTGTTCTTGGCTACACAGGTCAGTACAAGCTCGATTTGAAAGTACTGGAATCACAGAAGGTTAGCGTTGACAACCTTGTTGCAATGCTTGAGAGCCTAAAGAAAACAACATGGGGTAAAGTCTCTGAAATGGTAAAGGAGAATATTGGAGTTGAGCCACGCGGCAACTACAGTAACGATGAGGCAGTGGAGATGACCCACGACCTTGCAAACAGGATTGCCTACGATGCCATCTACGACCTTAACCACAAGGCGCTCATCTCATGGGCAAGCGGCAACCACTCGGGTACATTTGTCCCCCTATTTGCCATTGGCGAGGGAGCCGACAGGTTCAATGGCGTCATTGACAACACAGACATACCTTTGACAATCATGGAATTCTTAGGTATTGACACAAAGTTGAAAGGGCAATATTGCGGTAAAAAGAAATAAAACTATTTGAACAGGAGAATAATAGTGGACGACCCCAAAGCCCACTATTAGAACAAGCAACCCCTGCCAGAGCATATTCTGACAGGGGCTGTTCTCTTTACAAAATGACTTTTGAGTCACCCTCTTTTCTTGTTGATAATTATTCTTTAGAAATTATAGCTATCCATGAGCTGTTCTGTTTTCTTTTCAACGGCAGCCTCGAACGCCTCCATTGCCTTCTCAAGTTTAGCCTCATATCGTTCCATCTGCGCCTCAGTAAGAGTATCCTCAAGTCTCGCAATCTCATCTGCATACTTCTCCTCAAATGACATCATCTCCTCGAAGCACTTCTCAGCCACTTTCATCAATTCGTCAATTGTCTTTACTGCATTGACCTTTTTTGTATAACCATTTATCATGGAAATCAACTTGTCAATAGCATTGCCCGACTGTACTGTTGTTACATTATTGTTGACTACAACTACATTCTCTGTAGCAACTGCTGTACCTGACAACATAAACACTGCAATAGCAGCCATCAAAAACTTTCTCATAATCTTGTATTTTAAGAATTTAACATTATTTGTTGCGCGTTATACCGCAAATTTATATGATTTTACAAGAAAAACAAAATATTGGGCAAGAAAATAAAAAACAAATGAGGCCCAAAAATGAGCCTCATTACTATATAAGGAATGCGTTCAATTATTCACCCATGAAATGCATGGCTTTCTTCTCAAAAGCTTTAGTCAACTGCTCCATCGCTTTCTGAAGCAGAACTTCATACTTGCCTTTAGCCTCTTCAGTAAGATTCGCCTCAAATTCGGCAATATCGTCACTGTTCTTCTCGGCAAAATCAAACATTGCAGTCTCAAACTCAGCATATATTTTTTCAAGAGCCTCCATTGATGTAGCAGCATTAGCCTTTGTCGTATAACTCTTCATCAATGCAATCAGTTTGTCGGCAACATTCTCATCTGCAGCTACAGTAATAACACCCTTTTCAACAACAGCATTGTCCGCAGCAACAGCAGCACCAGACATGACGAACACAGCAATAGCAGCCATCAAAAACTTCTTCATAATCATCTATTTTAAAATTAAACATTTTTTTGAAAATCTCTGTTCAGGAGCATCTCCATCATTGATAACGGAGAGACTGCCCTGGGCGTATGACAGAACGGGAATTGAGGCCATTCAAATCAAAAATCTGCTTTTGTGAGACTCCATATTTCCTTGCAATACGCTCTATTGTATCACCACTCTTAACCTTGTGATATTTAGGTTCGGGGCCGGCAGTCTTCACCTTTCCATTCTCTACATATTTGCTGCCCGGTTTACGATACAGATAATTCTCACCTGTAACTTTCTGATTCTTGAAATCGAACATCTCGGCCGGGTCAATACTCTTGCCCATGAATATGGTCTCGAAGTGCAAATGTGAACCGGAACTACGGCCAGAATTACCACCAAGGCCTATTGGGTCTCCAACCTTGACATTCTGGTTTTCCTTCACCAATCTCTTGGAAAGATGAGCATACAATGTCTCTATACCATTGTTGTGACGCACCACTATATAATGTCCATAGCCTCGGCGCTGGAACGATGCAATACGCACTTTGCCGTCAAAAGCCGCATATATGGTATCACCAGTCTGCACCTTCACATCCAAACCATTATGTACGCGCTTGCGTCTTGGACGATAGCCGAACACATCGGTAATCTTTGTATTGGTAGTCGGCATGGCATAATTGCGCAGATCAATCCTGAAAGAATCGGGCAGAACGGAGTTGTAGTGCACACCACTGTTTCTCCAGACCGGATACATATCATCGGACGGGATTACATTAGCCTCGTTCAACAGCATGCTATGCAAATCCAGAGTATCAACCGCCTCCATTGACTTGTGGAGGCGAACTGGTTCGGGCATGACATCCTGTCCCCTTGCGATACCGGCAGTGGCCACAAGAAGAACTACAATTCCTATTTTACTTATCAGACTCCTCACTTGCTGTTATTTGAATTTAAGAGTCTCTTCACCACCATACTCAAAGCATGTCACTGCCGACTGGTAGTCGAACAATTCCTCGGGCTTGAAGAAACGGTTTATCTCAACAAGAGCATTCTCTACAGAATCGGATGCATGAACTACATTCTGCTCGCCACTCATGGAGAAATCACCACGAATTGTACCTGGGAGCGCCTTACGTGAATTGGTGGCACCAACCATCAGACGAACAGTCTCTACAGCCTCGGCACCCTCGAGACAGCAAGCGATGAGCGGTGAAGCCTGCATAGAAGCTTTCAAATAAGGGAAGAATGGACGGTCCTTCAGGTGAGAATAGTGCTCGGCAACGAGTTCGTCATCCATGAACAGCATCTTGATACCTGCAAAACGCAATCCCTTGCGCTCAAAGCGGGTAATGATATCACCAGTCAAGCCACGCTGAATAGCGTTGGGCTTAATGAGAATAAGTGTCTTTTCCATATTATGATTGTTTTGTTTTTACCATTTGTGCCGGAATTTACACATACCTTCCGCACAAAGTACAAATATATTCAAAATAAATGAAAACCAATGAATTTTAGAGCGTGATTATGATATTGCACCCCAATTCCAGTTATTCATCCTTTTAATGTTGCGAAGGCGTTCCCACACAACACGGTACAGCGGATTGTCACACTGCGGATCGGCCTCAATGACTCCGCGTGCCACCTCGCGCACAAATTTCAGCAACTGCTCGTCACGTGCAAGGTTCGCAATCTTGAGATCAAAGGCAATACCGCTCTGTTGTGTACCCTCCATGTCACCGGGACCACGCAGTTTAAGATCCGCCTCGGCAATCTCAAAGCCGTCGTTGCTTGTTGTCATTATCTCCATACGCTTGCGTGTGTCCTCGGAGAGCTTGTAATCGGTCACCAATATGCAATAGGACTGCGAAGCACCACGCCCTACACGACCACGCAACTGATGCAGCTGCGACAAGCCGAAGCGTTCGGCGTTCTCAATAACCATTACCGAAGCATTGGGAACATCCACACCCACCTCTATGACAGTTGTAGATACCAGTATCTGAGTCTCACCCGAGGCAAAGCGGCGCATCTCCTCGTCCTTCTCCTTTGGCTTCATCTTGCCATGGAGCTTACTTAGCCTGTAGTCGCAGAACACATTGCATAATTGCTTGTACCCGTCTTCAAGGTTCTTTAGGTCGAGTTTCTCACTCTCACTGATGAGAGGATATACCACATAAGCCTGCCGGCCCTCGTTTATCTGCGCACGGATGAATGAATAGAGGCTGTCGGTGCGGTTGCGGAATATATGCGATGTTGTAATAGGCTTGCGGCCTGGGGGTAGTTCGTCAATGACTGAAACATCAAGATCGCCATACAGTGTCATTGCCAATGTACGGGGAATCGGGGTTGCCGTCATCACAAGCACATGCGGTGGAATCGTGTTCTTCGCCCACATCTTTGCACGCTGCACTACACCGAAACGATGCTGCTCATCAATGACCACAATGCCAAGATTGCGGAACACCACATTATCCTCGAGCACCGCATGTGTACCCACAAGAATATCTATGTTGCCATCTTCGAGAGCCTCGAAAAGCGGAGCCCTGTCTTTAGCCTTTGTGCTGCCGGTCAAAAGTTCCACCCTCACGGGCAATGCACCCAACATGCGGCGCAAAGTGGCAAAATGCTGTTCGGCAAGAATCTCGGTTGGGGCTAGCATACATGCCTGATAACCATTATCCTTGGCAAGAAGCATCGACATCAATGCTACAAGCGTCTTACCACTTCCCACATCACCCTGCAGCAGGCGGTTCATCTGCCTGTCACTATTAACATCGGCACGTATCTCCTTCACCACCCTCTTTTGGGCATTGGTGAGTTGGAACGGCAACTGTTCGCTATAAAAACGATTGAACATCTCGCCCACCTTGGCAAAACGGTGTCCCACATAGCGAGTCTGGCGCTCACGGGCATAGTGCAGGATGTTGAGCTGGATGAAGAAGAGTTCCTCGAACTTGAGCCGATACTGTGCAAGCTGCAGTTCCTTATTATTGCGGGGGAAATGTATTATACGCAAGGCATCGTCGAGCGACATCAGACCATTCTTCTGCACAATGTCGGGCGAAAGCGTTTCGGGCAACGGATATTTGAGCTGTTCCAGAAGATTCTGCACAAGCTTTAGCATTGCATTGGAATTCAACCCACTACGCTTCATTTTCTCGGTAGTGTTGTAATAAGGCTGCAGGCCCATTGTGTCAAGTTTGAGCAGCGACGCGTCATCTACATCGGGATGGGCAATGTTCACCCTTCCGTTAAACATGGAGGGTTTGCCAAAGACTACATACCGTGTATTGAGCTTCAGGCGGTTCTTCACAAACTTTATCCCCCTGAACCACACAAGGTCCACAAAGGCCGTACCATCGGTAAAATGCGCCACAAGACGACGCGACGCACCCTCGCCCATTTCCTCGAACGAGCGTATCTCGCCAAGCAGTTGCACATGCTGCAACTGGCCGCAAAGTTCGCTCACTTTGAACACACGGCTGCGGTCAATATATTTATAGGGGAAATAGTACAACAAATCATACAGAGAACGGATGTTCAGTTCCCTGTTGAGCAGTGTGGCACGTTGCTCGCCCACACCAGGCAGATATTTTATATCCCTTGTTGTGATATCCAGCATTCCATCAATGTCTTGGCAACAAGCATATCAAATGGAGTTGTAATCTTTATATTCTCGCGGTTACCATCGACGCCGGTCACGGTTTCGCCAAGAGCCTCTACAACCGAAGCATCATCGGTAAAACTTTCAACAAATCGCTGTTCGTAGGCACGGCGCAACAACGAAAGTTTGAACACCTGCGGTGTCTGCACAAGACGATACCTGTCGCGTGGAACCACCTCGGTCACGCCATTACAACCAACAATGTGGCGCAGACTGTCCTGCACATCAATCATTGGAATTGCTGAACCATGCACCCAAGCCTGCGAGAAGCAATCATCAAGTACCTTAGGCGACACAAACGGACGCACGCCATCGTGCACACCAACGAGAGCATCATCAATGTCATCTACCTGCGCCAAGCCATTCTGTACCGAATGGAATCGTGTGGAACCACCCTGCGCCAAAATCAAAGGTACCGCAAAGGAGTATTCCTTGCAGAGTTCTTTCCAAAGTTCAATATGCTGTGCCGGAAGCACCAGAATAAGTTGCATAGTGGGATCAATGGCATTCAGATGTTCCAATGTAACCATTACCAACGGCTTGCCAGAGAGCAACTGGAACTGCTTGGGCATTTCGCCACCCATGCGGGTACCCTTGCCACCTGCAACTACTATAAGATATCTTTTCATAAAATCCTTTTCTTAATCAAAACTGCATTTGAGAACGCAATGTATCAACAACCTGCGCACCGCAGAACTGCTCGACAATAGCAAAGCCAAAATCAAATGAGGCACCGGGGCCGCAAGCTGTAATAATATTGCCGTCCTTTTCAACCGCCGCAGCTGTATATTCCGCATCAAACAGGTCACCCTCGCAACCTGGATAGCAAGTAGCCTTCTTTCCATTGAGAATTCCAATGCGTCCAAAGACCATTGGAGCAGCGCATATTGCAGCAACCAATGTTCCGTGCGAGCATGCATCAACCAACAATGCGCGCAATGGCTCGTGAGCCGAGAGATTGTCGGTTCCTACACCGCCACCTGGCAACACTAGTGCATCGGCATCGCCAAAGGCAAGGGCCTCATAAAGTTCGTCAGCCTGGACTGTCACATTCTGTGCCGACACAACCTCCTTGCGTCCCATGATTGACACAGTTACCACCTGCAATCCTGCACGGCGCATTACATCAACGGGAGCCAAAGCCTCAACGGTCTCAAAACCATCGGCAAGGAAAACATATACTTTATTCATACTATTTTGTCAATTTAAAGTTATAGGTAATTGTACCATGTTGGTTATTAGGGCCATCAATACTATTGAAAGTCGTGCTTCGAGCAGCCTTCAAAGCAGCCTCACGCAATTTCAAGTCGGTAGTATTTGTCTTTTGGAGATTTATACTTGCAACTATCACTTTGCCGGCCGGATTAACAGTTATATCCACAACCACACGACCCTCAGCCTGCAATTTCTCTTTAGGAATAATAATACCATCACGACCAGGCTGGCGGCCTTCAAGATCAAATCCAATTCCAACTCCACTCTTTTGTCCGGCATTTGAGTTGCCGTCGGGCGAACCGGTTGAAGCCTCTTTATTTTCGGCACCTTGAACCTTGTCCATTTTGCTTCCCTTGTTAAAGGCATTGGCAATTGAATTCTCGACATTCTTACGAGTCTCCTTCTCAATGCGCTCACGCTCCTTGCGTTCAGCCTCCTCCTTCTCCTTTTGAATCTGCTCAGCAGTCTTCTCCGGTTTTTTGGGTTTTTCAGTTTCCTTAGGCTTCTCCTTTTTAGGTTTCTTCTTAGGTTCTTCTGTTGGCAACGCAACGCTCTCTTCAATATCCTGTGTCAGGACAGGCTCTTCAGGGGCTTGAGCAACCGGACGGGCTGGTGGAGGTGTTGTATTCACCACCGGTTTTGGGGCAGCGACAGGCTGGTCAACCGTTCCATCCTCAATATCGACACCCATCATCACCTCAACACCCTTTTCAGGGGGAGTTGGCGGGGTGTCCAACACCAGAAAATACAACAGCAAACCCAGCGCAGCATGCGCAAGCACTGTACCGACAATACCTATTATTTTCTCATCTGAAAATCTCTTCATCACTTGCTGCCGGGACGGCGTGTTGCCAACACCATCTTGTATTTGTTCTCGTTAGCAATATTCAGCACCTTGACAACCTCGCTATAAGGGATATCCTCATCGGCATAAAGTGCAACAAACATTTCTGAATCCTTCGCGCTACACTCGGCAAGGAAAGCAGCCACCTGAGTATCTTCAATCCGCATTGCCTTCTCCTTGCCCCATTGAGCATAGTATGTAAGGTCTTTATCTATTGTTATGCGGGCCATTGGCTGTGTGTGCGCTCTCTCCTTGCCCTGTGGCAAGTTCACCTTTATGGCATTAGGCACCACAATGGTGGATGTAAGCATGAAGAATATCAACAACAGGAAAATGATATCCGTCATTGATGACATTGAAAAAATGCCTATGGTCTTGGTTCTTCGCTTTATCATAGCATTTCTTAAGTTAGCGGTTTAAATTTCGGGAGAATTGAAAACCACAGAAGACTCCTGCTTCTCAACCTCCTCTGCAACCGCGACAGGAGTTGTTGCAACCGCAACAGGAGCCGCCTCTACAACAACAGGCGCTACAGGTGTTACGGGTGTTACACGCACAGCCTGCTGCTCATTCAAAGCCGCCTCTTCCTTTGTTTCAACTACAATCTCAAGGAAAGATATCATGTCTGCCTCCATAGAGTTTTGCAACTTGTCAACCTTAGAAACCAGATAATTGTAAGCAAAGATCGCAACGATACCTACAATTAGACCACCTACAGTTGTCACCATAGCCTCATATATACCTCCCGACAAAGAAGCCACCTCAATGTTGTCGCCCGCCTGTGACATATTCCAGAACGCCTGAACCATACCGGTGACTGTTCCCAAGAAACCTAGCATAGGAGCAACTGCCGAAATAGTAGACAACACAGGCAATCCCTTCTCCAATGCGGCAATCTCAAGGCCGGCACTGTTGTCAAGTGCCTGGCGGATTGAAGCATTGTCCAGACGATAATCCTTTACGCCCTTTGCCAGTATGCGCGATACAGGAGTGTTAAGTCTATTGCAATAATTGATTGCAGACTTAAAATCCTTATCCTTTATGTTGTCATGCAGACGCGCCAGCAAAGAGGGGTTCTTACGGGCGGCTTTACGTAGCGCCATGAAACGCTCGATAAATATATACACACCAATAATAGACAATATGGCAAGGATTATCATAATCCAACCGCCTTTCATTGCCAAGTCTAGTACATTAAGGCTCTCCTGAGCTGTTCCCGTAACTTGTGTGAATTCGTTTGCCAACGAATCGCCAACAGTAGTAATTGTTTCGGTATTCATTCTTATTTTATGTTTTAATTATTTTATCAGACAATCCTTGTAAGCGGCAATAGTTGATTCAAGTCCCATATAAAGTGCATCGCAAATGAGTGCGTGACCAATCGACACCTCGTCGACCCATGGAATCACATCGGTAAAGAACTTGAGATTCTCGAGACTAAGGTCATGACCGGCATTCAGTCCAATACCCAACTGTCTTACACGCTTTGCCGTTTCAAGGAACGGAGCAATGGCTGCATCACGATCGGTTGCATATCCATGGGCATAAGGGCCGGTATAGAGTTCTACTCTGTCGGCACCGGCCTCGGCAGCAAACTCTGCCATGCGCACATCGGCATCAATGAAGATGGAGCTACGTATTCCGGCATCTCTCAACTCATTGAGCACATCACGAAGAAAAAGTTGCTCCTTCTCGGTATCCCAGCCGCTGTTGGATGTAAGCTGTTCCGGCTTGTCGGGGACAAGTGTCACCTGCGAAGGACGGACACGAAGAACAAGGTCAAGGAAATCCCTTGAAGGATAACCCTCGATATTGAATTCGGTACGCAACACTGCCTGCAAGGCTGGGACATCGGCACGGCGGATATGTCTCTCATCAGGGCGAGGGTGCACAGTTATACCATCTGCACCGTAGACCTCACAATCCTTCGCCACCTTTATGATATCGGGATTGTTGCCACCACGGGCATTTCTGATTGTTGCGACTTTATTGATGTTTACACTAAGTTTAGTCCTCATATTCACATGATTATAATCAAAACGCCCCACTTCTGGGGACATTTTCGCATTTATATTGCAAAAATAGCACAAATAAAAATAATTATATTACAAAATGTCTTAATTTTGTATTGAAAACAAAGAAGCTGTTTAATTTTATGAAGTTTGCAATATTTGGGAACAAGCACCAGACAAAGAAGTCGGAGAGCATTGGAGAACTTTTCGAGGCCATAGCAAAACGTGGCGACAGCTACGCGATTGACAAGCCTTTCTATGACTTCCTGTGCGAAGAGGGAATTGCAAAACCCACACCCCAGGAACTCATCACTGACGACAACTTCACTGCCGACATTGCCATGAGCTTTGGTGGCGACGGTACATTGCTGCGCACCGCAAGCCGCGTTGGCAAGAAGCAGATCCCAGTGTTTGGCATAAACGCAGGCCGTCTGGGTTTCCTCACAACTGCATCAAATGAAAACATAGACAGCGTCATTGGATGCATACATGACGGAGAGTACGACATTGAGCGACACACCCTCATTGAAGCAAGCACAAACGGAACAGAACTTAAAAGTTACCCGTTTGCACTCAACGAGATTGCGATTATGAAGCACGACAGTTCTTCTATGATTACCCTCAAGGCCACCCTAAATGGTTGCGACACCATCACATACCAGGCCGACGGCCTCATTGTTGCTACCCCCTCGGGCTCGACAGGATATTCACTGAGCGTAGGCGGTCCAATCATCGCCCCCGACGCCAGCGTGCTCACATTGACACCTATCGCACCACATAGCCTCAGCGCAAGACCCTTGATCGTTGGCGACAACACAACTATTGAAATCAGCGTTAACAGCCGCAGCGGCAACTACCTGATTGCCATTGACGGGCGCAACGAGAGTTGCGACGAGAGCACCATTGTCACAATAAAGAAAGCAAGCTACAGACAGCTCATCATCCGCCGCCGCGAACACTCGTTCATACACAACCTGCAAGAGAAGCTCATGTGGGGGGCCGACATAAGAGACTAAACCGGAATATTTGGACCTAAAACACAATACAAACAAAGCGATGTACATCGCTTTGTTTGTATATAGTAAATGACATTTATCTTGTTTGTGGTGTAAAACTCTTTGACGAACCGCCTGAGAGCGTGAAATTGTTGTCGCACTTTATACCGGCTGCAGCATAGGAATCCTCGGTAGATGAGATTGTTGAGCCACCTGCATAACTGCCGGTTACATCAGTGATGGAATAGGTGCGTGTAGAACCTGATGTAGAATAGAAAAGAATTAAACAGACACGTCTATTTAGAGAACGAAAAGAAAAAACAAACAATGTGGGCGACCCAAAAGAACATGGGCCGCCCACTATATTGTCATGAGGTTGATTTTTATTAGACCCAACCTTTGCGCACAACCCAACGATACACCGCCGGCACAACAAAAATATTCAGCAAGGTTGACGAAAGCAGACCGCCAAGCACTACAATTGCCATTGGGTTCTGAATCTCGTTACCCGATGCCGAGCCGTTGATAATCATTGGAACAAGTGCAAGAGCCGAAGTGAAGGCTGTCATGAGAATTGGGGTCAGACGGTCGGCCGAACCTATCCTTATTACATCGTCTAGTTCAAGTCCCTCTGCTCTCAAATGCTGATAGCGCGAAACAAGCAGGATGCCGTTGCGGGTTGCAATACCAAAGAGAGTAATAAGTCCAATTATTGCAGGGATACTCATTACCTCCGAAGTGAAATAGGTTGCCAGAATACCACCTATAAGAGCCAACGGCAGATTAAGCAGCACTACGGTTGAGAGGAGCAGACTCTTGAACTCGGTATACAGCAGAACGAACACCACAAGTATTGCCATTATGGTTGTGAGCCAAAGGGTGCGCGATGCAGACTCAGCGCTCTCGAACTGGCCACCATACTCAAGGCGATAACCCTCGTCAAGATGCAATTCTTTGTCAAGATATTGTTCCACGCGCTCTACAGTACCTGCAACATCACCGCTTGCAATATTTGCCGAAACAACTACCTTGCGCTGCACATTCTCACGGCTTATGCTACCGGGACCACCGACAGAGACAATATCCGCAACATCGGCGAGTGCGACTTTACCGTTTGGCGTATCTATAAGTGCCGACTTGACACCATCAACAGTCTCTGTATAGTCCTTGTTAAGACGGAGAATTATATCAAAACTGCGCTCCTTTTCATATACCGCACCTACTTTCTTGCCTGGGAAAGAAGCCTCAATAAAGTCATTGAACTCACTCATTGTAACTCCAAAGTAGGCAAGTCTTTCACGGTTGGCACGGATCTGTATCTGTGGAATCTCAACCTGTTGCTCCACATTCACATCAACGACCTCGGGGAATGCACCGGCCAACAACTCCTTTATTTCTGTACCCTTGCGGAAAAGTGTGCTCAAATCGGGGCCAAAGATTTTTATTGCCAAATCAGCCTGTGTACCCGACACCATGTGGTCTATACGGTGCTCAAGTGGCTGGCCTACCGATGTAACGACACCTGGAATCTTGGCAAGTCGCTCGCGCACTTCTGCTACGAAATCGGCCTTTTCACGGCCGCCGAGCTTAAAGTTTACATCTATTTCGGCTCCGTTTGATGTCTGCGAGTGCTCATCCAACTCGCCACGACCGGTACGGCGCGCGGTACTTGTTACCTCGGGTATCTGCAATAGTTCTTTTTCTATTGCCGCACCTAGTTTATTACTCTCCTCGAGCGAAATGCCGGGGCGCGATACTGCCGAGATTGTCAGGGCGCTTTCATTGAATTCGGGCAAGAAGCTGCGGCCCATTTGAGTGAACAGGAACATGCAGCCTGCAAAAAGCATTAGAACGACTGCTACTACATATCTACCGCGTTTAAGCACCCACCTCAACACACGGTCATATCCGCTCAACAGCCAACGGTCGACCCAACTTTTCTTCTCATTGCGTGTCAGATAGTCATCACCCGAAAGCATCACCTTACACAGCAAAGGAGTTACAGTCATTGCAACGATCAATGACATCGCAAGCGCAATGAGATAGGATAGACCTAGTGGCATCAACATGCGTCCCTCTAGACCACTAAGGAAGAAGAGCGGCGCAAATGTCACCATGATAATGAGTGTAGCATGTATGATTGATGCACGGATTTCGGACGATGCCTCAAAGACAACCCGCACGGCCGAACGTCTCTCTTCCTTGGGCAAGGCATGATTCTCCCTTAACCGCTTGTAGACATTCTCCACATCAATGATGGCATCGTCTACTAGCGAACCTATTGCAATACACATACCGCCAAGTGTCATGGTGTTTATATCCATTCCAATAAGGTACAGTACTATGACCGTGCCAAGCAAGGAAAGCGGTATTGCAAGCAACGAAATTACAGTTGAACGTAAACTGGTAAGGAACAGCAACAACACCAATATTACACATACAGCACCCTCTATGAGCGACCGGCCCACATTATTCACCGATGACTGTATGTAATCGGCCTGACGGAAAATCTTTGTATCTACCTTGACATCAGACGGTAGGGATTTCTTTATGTCTTCAAGGTTGCGTTCAATATTCTGTGTCACATCGAGCGTATTCACGCCTGGTTGCTTTGAGATGGACAGGATTACAGCTGGTTCACCATTCTGTGCCGCGTATCCCTGTTTTACAGCCGGAGCGATGACCACTTCGGCAACATCGGCAATGCGCACAGCCATATCACCACTCATTTTCACCAGAGTGCTTCCCATCTCATCAAGACTTGTAGTACGCCCAACACCACGCAAATTATATTCATTTCCATAGTCACGCACCACACCGGCACCGACATTCACATTCATAGCCGTTGCCGCCGACTCAAGTTCCTCCATTGTAACACCATACAACTCCATCCTTACAGGATCGGCAAGAACCTGATACTGTTTGTAATCGCCACCAATGATCGTCACATTGGAAACACCGCCGGTTGCGAGAACTGCCGGCTTGATTATCCACTCGGCAAGCGTTCTCAACTCCATCATAGATGTACTGTCGGCCTGCATGCCAACGAACATGATCTCGCCCATCACACTCGATTGCGGTGCCAGTTCCGGAACAATGCCATCTGGCAACTGGCCCGACAACTGACCAATTTTCTCGCTTATAATCTGACGGGCACGGTATATATCCATCCCCCAATCAAATTCAATCCACACGAACGAGAAGCCCTGTGATGATGAAGAGCGTACACGGCGTACATTCGTAGCACCGTTTACAGCAGTCTCAATAGGAAAAGTGACAAGTTGTTCAACCTCCTCGGGTGCCATATTGTGTGCATCGGTAAGCACCACTACCGTAGGCATGGTCAAGTCAGGAAACACATCTACCTCAATTTTCTTTGTAGAGTAGATGCCGCCGACCGTAACAAGCGCAACCGCCAGCATTACCAGCAGTTTATTGTTCAAAGAGAATTTTATGATTTTGTTCAGCATGACAACGGTTTATTAGTGAACATGACCTGCGTGCGGATCAAGTGCCGCCGCACCCTGCGATAGTTTAAGAATGACACCACCTTTGCTCACTACACGCTCGCCAGCTTCAACACCTTCGGTTATCTGCACATAGCGGGCATCGGTCTCACCCACTGTCACACTGCGCTTTTCAAAAGAGATTGGGTTGTTTTGGACAAACACGAACATACAGCCCATCTCCTCAACAAGTGCAGTACGGGGAACTACAACACAATGTCCCGAGTCCGATTTGCAAGAGAGATACAGAGTGACAATACTGCCGGGAACAACTCCTGGAACGCCACAGGCCGAAACCGTAACAGGCAACATGTTACATTCATTTACCGCACTGCCGACAACACAAGCCCCGCCAAGTGCATCAACATCATATACACCCTGTGCAGTTTCCACATTAACAGTTGCAACATTCTGCAACATCTGCGCATAGCGCACAGGGAGTTCGGCAACCAGATTCACACCACCATCGCGCTGTATTGTGGCAAGTGGAGTTCCTGGCTGCACATAGTCGCCATTAGCTACAAGAACAGCAGCTACATACCCGCTGATTGCAGGTTTCAAAGTAACCTTTCCTTCACCAAAACTACGTTTCATACTTTCAAAACGCGCCTCGGCCTGACGATAGAGCGCCTCGGCCGCCTGATAATCACGCTCCGACACAATCTTATCGATGAAAAGATTCTTTTTTCGTTCATAATCGGCTTTAGCCAGCTGGTAGTTGCTCTCAGCCTCGGCAAATTTCACAGCCGCATCATTATCGGTCACATCACTGCCATCGAGATAGAACAACGGTTCATTCACCGACACTTTTGTTCCGGCAACTACATTCCCAGCAAACTGCACTTTACCGCTTGTTGTCGCCACTATTGTTGTAAAGTCTCCAGGAAGAGACTCAACCTTTGCTACCACCTTTACCGAACCACCAAAATCGCTTTCAGTTGCTACCTCTGTAGCAAAATCAATCTTCCAGCTCTGCTCCTTGGTCAATGTAACATCACCGGGCTTACCCACTGTTTCCATTCCATGACCGGGATGGGGTGCATGACTGTGACCATGGCTGTGTGCCGAGTGATCATGACCTGCGTGTGATTCGCCATGTGAATGTGAATGTCCCTCGTGACTATGCCCATGACCATGCGCATGTTCTTCACCATGCTCGATTACACAAACATCAAAATGCGCAGTTTCCTCACCAACTGTCATGTACAACATACCGTCACCGGCGGTCTCGGGTGTCAGTTCAAAATGGAACATACCGTCGCTGTGTGCCTCTACAGTTACACTGACGCTATTGCCTCCAACCCTGAGTAACGCCGTTGCCTCATCAATGCACATAGGCTTGAAATCGGACAATGCCGTTGCATAGAGAGTGATGCAAGCCTTTTTGCCAACCTCAAGTCCCTCATGCTGCATAAAGAATTCGGCATTATGAGTGTAAGCCGTATAACTGTGAGCATGTACATGCTCCTCATGCACATCTGCACTCTTGTGCTCCTGCTCCGAACAACCGCACATGGCAATTGCTGCAATTAAAATAAAATATATCCTTTTCATAGTATTCCTTAAATTAGAATCAATGGCCGTGGTTTCCCGACCAAACTGCAATACTGTTACTTGCTTGAATAGTTTTTAGCCCACTCCTTGTCGACATAGTTCTCAATGAGCGTGCAGGCATGAGCACTGAAATCGAGCCCATTGGATATAATACCGTTCCACTCATCGGCTGTCAGTTGTGCCAACTTATCACGGGTAACGCCATTCTTCACAAAGCCATAGAGGATTCCGGCATTGAAGTTGTCGCCGGCGCCGACGGTGCTCACAACCTCGACATCTCTCACTGCATATGTCGCAGCCCCACCACGGGTAAAGAGCTGCACATTGCCACTGCCGCTTGTAAAAATGAAGTTATGGCTGTAGAACTTGATCTTCTCATTATAAATCTTGGCAGCATCGGTCATCTCATAAAGATAGTTGAAATCGTCGGCCGAGCCACGCACAACATCGGCAAACTCCAGGTTCTCTATGAGAGCCTCGGCAAGTTTGATGCGTTCGTTGACATGGTTCTTGCGGAAATTTATATCGTAATAGAGCAAAGCTCCCTGCTCATGGGCATATTCAAGAAATGCTTTTGTCTTTTTGCGCAACACCGGGTTAAGCACAAAATATGAGCCATATACCACAATATCCCCTTTGTTTATAATGGGAAACTCCACCTCGAGACGGTTATTGGGATAGTCCTTGTAGAAAAGATACTCGGCATCATTGTTTTCATTGAGAAAAGCAAGCGCTAGTGGCGACTTGCCGCCCGAAAAACAGCACACAGCCGAAGAGCCCACGTTGCTGTCGTTCAAATGCTCAAGAATTATATTGCCAATGCGGTCATCGCCTACCTCGCTGATGAATTCGGAATCCACTCCACAACGCCCGAGCGATATTATACAATTATAAACCGATCCACCGGGAACACCCTTTACAGGCTGATTATTCTTGAACAATATATCAAAAACCGTTTCGCCAATACCAAAAACTTTCGCCATTATCCGTTAACCTCCTCTATAGTTTTTTCAAGTTCAGTAATATTGTTTGCCACAAACAGATATTTCTCAATGCCACCGCGCACAAACCCCATGCCGTTTATCTCGCCAAGCACCGACATCAATCCATCCCAAAAGCCGTTGACATTGTACAATACAACGCGCTTTGCATGGTAACCAATTGTTGCAGCAGCCATAACATGGAAAATTTCATCGAGAGTACCCACACCACCGGGGAGTGCAACAAGGATGTCACTCCTTTCGAGCATAATATCCTTGCGTTCACTGAGATTGCGGCAAGGAACATGTTCATCGAGCAGGAAACTCACCCGGTCACGTTCAACAAGAATTTCGGGAACGACGCCCACAATACGGGCACCGGTGGCCTTGGCAGCCTTGGCTGTTGCCTCCATCAAACCAAAGCGGGCGCCTCCATATACCATGGTCGCACCCATGCGGCCAAGCATAGCGCCAACCTCGGTGGCAGCCTCAAAATACCCCGGAGCAATATTCTCCGACGCGGCACAAAACACTGCAACACTCTTCATATCAAAGCGACTGCATGTCGTTGAGTTTCTTATATACACCGCCGAGTTTCAACAACTCTTCGTGCTTTCCACGCTCAACAATCTCGCCGTCACGCATAACGCAAATCTCATCGGCATTCTTGATTGTTGAGAGACGATGGGCAATTGCTATTGTAGTGCGTGTCTTCATCAAGCGCTCAAGAGCCTCCTGCACCAGGCGCTCACTCTCGGTATCCAATGCCGAAGTAGCCTCATCAAGGATAAGGATAGGCGGGTTCTTGAGAATTGCACGCGCGATACTTATGCGCTGGCGCTGACCGCCAGAAAGACGACAACCACGGTCACCGACATTTGTGTTATAACCCTCCTCAGTCTCCATGATAAAATCATGCGCATTGGCAATCTTGGCAGCTTCTATAACCTGCTCCATTGTTGCATTCTCCACTCCGAAAGTGATATTATTGTAGAATGTGTCATTGAAAAGTATCGCCTCCTGGTTCACATTACCAATGAGACCACGCAAGGACTTCACCTTCATATCCTTGACATTCTCGCCATCAATAGTTATCTCGCCCCTTTCAATATCGTAATAACGGGGGATAAGATCAACCATTGTAGATTTGCCGCTACCAGACTGACCCACAAGTGCCACTGTCTTGCCCTTTTCAATCTTAAGATTTATATTCTTCAACACATCACGCTCACCGTCGTATGAAAATGAGACATTTTTGAATTCAATACCCTGTTCCATATCTGGTATCTCTACACCCTTTTCACCGTCCACGATAGGATTCTCGGCGTTCAATATTGCATCAATGCGTTCCATTGATGCCAAACCACGCGGAATATTATATGAAGCCTTTGAAAGCTCCTTCAGAGGGTTGATTACGCTATAAAGAATTGTCAAATAATAGATGAATGTTGAGGCGTCTATTGAAGAACCGTTGTTTAGGATAAGCGAACCACCAAACCACAATACAATGACAATAACACAAGTACCAAGGAACTCGCTCACAGGATGGGCTAGCGCCTGTCTCATTGATACTCGCATTTTTGCAGAACGCAACTCATTGCTACATTTCTTGAAGCGACCCGACATTTTCTTCTCGGCAACAAACGCCTTGACAATACGCATACCACCAATAGTCTCCTCCATCTGAGAAGTTGTCTCGCCAAACTTCTGCTGTGCCACAAGCGACCTTGCTTTCAATTTACGGCCTACCGCACCCATTATCCAGCCCACTACCGGCATTACGCAGATTGTAAACAGAGTAAGTTCCCAACTTATGTAAAGCAATGTGGCAAAATAAATCATAATGAATATCGGATTCTTTATAAGCATGTCGAGAGAAGTTGCGATAGAATTCTCAACCTCATTGACATCTCCAGTCATACGCGCAATGATATCACCTTTTTTCTCCTTTGAGAAGAAACCGATTGGCAAAGAGACAATCTTGTCATACATTTGAGTACGCAAGTCGCGCACAATACCTGTACGTAAAGGAATTATTGTAGCCGATGAAGCAAAGTAGGCTGCGGTCTTGAACAGCGTCATCACGGCAAGGAACACGCCAAGCAACAGCAGCGTCGCCGAGGCTCCATGCTCTTCTGTAAAATCATTGATGTAATACTTCATGTTGTTCATGAACACCTCCTTGGCATTGCCTGAATCCATAGCGCTCCACTCCATGAACTCTGCAGGAGCCGAACTATCAACCTTGAACAGGATTTGCAATATCGGCACAAGCACCATGAATGAAAAGATATTAAGTATCGCCGACAGGACGGTAAAGAAAAGCGACCAAATCAGATACTTCTTGTAAGGTGGCACATACCTTTTCAGGATTTTAAAGAATTCTTTCATATAATTGGTTTTTAAATTGTTCTGATAAATCTTGGCAAAGATACGCTTTTTTATTGTTAAATAAACTATTTATTAGACATTTATATATCGCGCACGCAAGATGATATATGACACACAAACAAAAACCGACACCCACATTTCAAATTTACCACAGTATCTATTGCCTGTATTGCAGGAAACAACTACTTTTACATGCGAAAAACAAGAGGGACAAAAGAGAAATGGGAAGAAAGAAATTCACACAAAAGGAATATAATGTAATTCGCAAACTACTCGGCAGCAAGATGCGCGGCAACCGTGCGCAGCAAAAGATGGTACGCCACACTCTGCGCACAGTATTCGAGTTCAACATATCAGACTTCAACATACAAGGACAGGCGTTTGGCCCTGCCGATCTTGACGAGTGCCTGCGCCGCGGACGCATTCATGTGCTGGACGATGCAACCATCGAAGCCATGAAACTACGCCATGCCGAGAAGAAGTTGCATGACGAAGCCGTGCAGCAGGCCGAAGCCATTGCCGACGGCGAAGTTGTCGACTGGCAGAAAGTCCTTGAAGAGTGGAACGAATACTACAAGAACAACCCACAAGAAGCGGAAAGGTGAAAGCGGAAAGCGGTAAACTTGTGCAAACGAGTGAGTGGGAGCTTGCTCACACACGCAACGAGTGCAACCGAGGTTCAAGCATACAAATTATAAAAAAGCAAAAAGCAGAAAACTTTCCGCTTTTTGCTTTTCAGTTTTGAGATTTTACCTAAAACCTTATAGTTTTCAGTTTTCACCTTTCCGTTTTCCGATTTCACATTTCACCTTTCCGATTTCACCTTTCACCTCATCTAAACCAGTCCTAGTTTTTTGGCAAACTCCCATATAACCATTCCCGCAGTGACCGACACATTGAGAGAATGTTTTGTACCGAACTGTGGGATTTCTATTGCACCGTCCGAGGCATCAACGACGGTTTGTTGCACGCCTTTCACCTCGTTTCCAAGCACAACTGCATAGCGCTCACCATCAACCGTAACAAAATCCTGGAGCGCAATGCTACCCTCACATTGTTCTATAGAGTATATTTTGTAGCCGCGTTCACGCAATGCAGCAACAGCATCCATTGTAGACTCAAAATATTGCCACTCAACGACATCCTCGGCGCCGAGGGCTGTCTTGTGTATCTCAGCACTTGGTGGTGTGGCTGTTATGCCGCACAGCATTATACACTCGACCCTGAAAGCGTCGCTTGTGCGGAAAACAGAACCTACATTATGCAGGCTGCGCACATTGTCGAGCACCATTACCAATGGCAACTTCTCGGCCTGCGAGAACGCATCGCGGTCAATGCGCCCCATCTCTGTTACAAGTTTTTTCCTATTCATTTGAATCTGCTCCAATCAATTTTTCTCATGTCACCCTCGCGGTCGTATGTAGCATGCATTGCCAAAGAGGCTACAATATTGTGAGAGACATGGCCTGTGTTAGCAATCTTGAGATAATCCCACAACAAACTGCGGTATTCGGGATGGGCACAGTTCTCTATCAGCAAGCGCGCACGCTCATCGGGTCCCTTGCCACGCAGGTCGGCAACACCCCACTCGGTAACCACAACGCGCACATCGTGTTCGGTGTGGTCGGCATGTGTCACCATTGGTACAATTGAACTTATGGCGCCACCCTTCTGCGTAGATGGACACATAAATATTGAGACATATGCATTACGCGCAAAATCGCCCGAGCCACCAATTCCGTTCATGAGACGTGTACCACCAATATGTGACGAGTTGACACAGCCATAAAGGTCTACCGCAATTGCCGTATTCATCGCAATGAGTCCAAGACGGCGGATAACCTCGGGGTGGTTCGATATCTCGGACGGACGCAGTATAAGCCTGCCACGGAAGAAATCGAGATTGTCATACACATGCTGTAAACATTCCTGACTGAGAGATAACGAACATGTACTGCCGGCATTCACACGACCTAGTTCCATGAGTTCAATGACCGAATCCTGAAGTACCTCGGAGTACAAGTCGAGCGCAGGCAGTTCCTTACTGTCGCCAAGTGCCTTGAGCACTGCATTGGCAACATTGCCAATGCCGCTCTGGATGGGCAAACCTGTCGCAGGGATTATTCCGCGCTTCATGTCATTGAGTATGAACCCGACAACATTCTCACCAATCTTGCGTGTCACGGGGTCGAGTTCCTTGAACACCACCTGTTCGTTGGGGATGCAGGCCTCAACGATACCGACGACTTTCTTTGGATCGACCTGCACATAGGGCTTACCAATCCTGTCCGAAGCCTTGTAAATGGGTATTTCGCTGCGGTAGGGCGGGTCTTTAGGCTCATAAACATCGTGCAGCCCCATTGTATGGTGGAATGTATTGCGCTCAATTATAATCTTGTCGGCAAGATTCGCCACAGTCTGTCCAATGCCGCCGGCGGTTGTCAGATAGACCTTGCCGTCGGGGGTAATGTCAATAGCTTCAAGAATTGCCACATTTACTTTTCCAAGATAACCATAACGCAGATCCTGAGCCATAAGCGAGAGGTGAAGGTCGGCATATACAATTTCCTTCTTGTTGATTGCCTCGCGGACTGTGGGGTTCGAGATGAACGGTGCCCTGAAGTTTAAAGCCTTGGCGCGTGTGAGCACACCATCAATAGAATCACCTGTAGATGCTCCCGTGAAGAGATTTATCTTGAACGGTTTGCCTGCCGCGTGGGCCTCCTCGGCGCGTTTTGCCACCTCGGGCAGTACCAGTTTAGGAGTTCCCGACAGGGTAAAGCCGCTGATACCAACACCGTCGCCGTCATTTATATAACAGGCAGCCTCCTGGGCTGTCAGAATTGGATATGTCATAACAGTCTCTTTAATGAATCAATATTTTCTGTTGAAAATCTCGGAATGTATGAATGCCCGTTTTGCATCGGACTTATTGTTCAGTGCAACCGAATATCCATGCTTTGCAGGATCTTCGTTCTTTGGGAGTTGAATGTTTGATGTAACCCGTGGCGACTGAGCAGGCTCTTTCTTAAATTGTGGTGAGCGCTCAACATGAGATGTCGGTATTGTTGATACTCTGGGCGCAACCGATGGGCGAGATACCTTCTGTTCGGGTTCCTGTTCGGGTTCCAAAATTTCAATCGTTGGGAACCCCTCGCCAAAAACCTGCTTGCCACCATCGCCTTGCGATGTCGAAAGACTCTTCACTACATACGTAATCAGGAATATTGCACCAAGAACCAATAATGATACTATCGTCTCCATTATCAAATGCTGTTTTTAGTAAAGAACTCCTTGAATATCTCATCGAACACCTCTCCACGTGTCAGGCGACCATCCCTGAGGCACACCACATCAACCTCGCCCTTCAATGCGAGAGAACCGTCGCCAAGATTGTATATATCCTGCTGAAAAATGACCTTTGCACCTTTGCGCAGCATATTAATGCAGACAACGAACCTGTCACCACCACGCAGCGGTCGCTTGTACTCAAGAGTTATGCGCGAGACCATCGGGTCCACACCCTGCTCGTGCAACTGCGAGAAACTGCCGCCGATATGCTCCAGGAACTCGTGACGCGCATGCTCCAGATAGTGCTGATAGTTAGCATTGTTCACCACACCCTGTATGTCGCACTCATAGTCGCGCACCTTCATTTCCAATTTGTAGCTATAGTTTTCCATCTGCTCTGCATTATATATTTACCGCGAATATACAACAATAAAATAATTCTTGCAGTTTTTATGGAGTTTTTGTAGATTTTATTCCTAATTTTGCGTTGATGGAACGAATGGAAGCGAAAGACATTCAAAATATCTACGCCGCGCATCCCGGGGTTGACGCCCTGATGCAACTGCGCGAAGAGGGAAGCAAAAAGAGCGTTTTCCTCGAAGGACTAATTGGCAGTTCCGCAGCCACCATACTTTCAGGGTTCAAGAAACGCGCACCGGGACAGACACTTTTGGTGGTAATGAACGACGTCGAGGAGGCCGGGTACTTCTATCACGACATGGTGCAGCTCACAGGCGACAGCAATATCCTGTTTTTTCCATCATCGTTCCGCAGAGCAATGAAATATGGGCAGGAGGATGATGCCAACCGCATTCTGCGCACCGAGGTAATGAGCCGTCTTGCCAACCGCCGACGCACCGAGGGTGTAGTTATCGTGACCCACCCCGACGCACTTGCCGAAAAGGTCGTATCGCAAAGCCATCTCGAGGAGAAGACCCTTACAATTGCCGTGGGCGACAGCATAAGCCGCGACAATGTAGAGAAAAAACTGGCGGCTCTGAAGTTCAAAGAGGTGACGTATGTCTACGAACCGGGAGAGTTCGCCGTGCGAGGCAGCATCATCGATATTTTCTCCTTTTCATCGGAATATCCCTACCGTATCGACTTCTTTGGAGATGAGGTGGATAGCATAAGGACATTCACCGTTGAGGACCAGCTTTCCAAGGAACGCACCAACGAAGCAGTCATTGTCCCCAAACTCAGCGGCAGCGAAGCAGTAGCCATAACCGAGTTCCTGCCAAAGAGTGCAATTCTCGTTACCAAGGACCTCGCCTTCATCAAAGGTTGCATTGACAAGCTGAACACCGAGGGCTTCACGCTCCAGGCAAAACTCTCGGACACGACATTGCCCCAAATGCCCGAGTTGATGACCGTGGACGAGTTGGAGCAATATGCAAAAAACACCAAGCATTGGGAGTTGCGCCCACAGGTGGCAGGCACCAATACAAAACTAAAATTTGACACATCGCCACAGCCGCTGTTCCACAAGGATTTTGATCTTGTGAGCCAGAGCTTCAAGAAATTCATCGACAACGGCTACAAACTCATGCTGCTCACCGACGACCTGCACCAGGCCGACCGTCTGAAAGCGATATTCGAGGAGCGCGGCGATGATATCCCGTTCACTCCCGTAGAGCACACAATCCACGAGGGTTTCTGCGACAACACACTGAAAATCGCCCTTTTCACCGACCACCAGCTCTTCGGCCGCTTCCATAATTTCCGCTTGCGGAGCGAACGCGCACGCAGCGGCAAGGTGGCACTTACACTGAAGGAGCTCAAGGAGTTCGGTATAGGCGACTACATAGTGCACATTGACCATGGAATTGGCAAGTTCGGCGGTCTTGTGCGCATACCCAACGGCAACTCCACACAGGAGGCCATCAAACTCATATACAGGAACGACGATGTTGTGTTCGTCTCAATCCACAACCTGCACAAGATTTCCAAGTACAGGGGCAAGGAGGGCGATGCGCCACAGGTGAGCAAGCTTGGCACCGGCGCATGGGAGAGAATGAAGGAGCGCACAAAGAACAAGATAAAGGACATTGCGCGAGACCTTATCAAGCTCTACTCACAACGCTACAAAGAGGAGGGTTTTGCCTTCTCGCCCGACAGTTACCTGCAGAACGAACTGGAGGCAAGTTTCATATATGAGGACACCCCCGACCAGTTGAAAGCCACCAACGAGGTGAAGCAGGACATGGAGCGCAAGCGCCCTATGGACCGCCTCATCTGCGGTGATGTTGGTTTTGGAAAAACCGAGGTTGCCATACGCGCGGCATTCAAGGCCGCCACTGACGGTAAACAGGTAGCCGTGCTTGTACCCACTACCGTGCTTGCCTACCAACACTACCTCACATTCAAGGAACGACTGAAGGAGTTTCCATGCAATGTGCAGTACCTGAGCCGTGCGCGCAATGCCGCCACAACAAAAAAGGTGCTCGAAGAGATAAAGGAGGGAAAGGTAGATATTGTCATAGGCACTCACAAACTCACCGGCAAGGATGTCAAGTTCAAGGACCTTGGACTGCTCATCATTGACGAGGAGCAGAAGTTCGGTGTTGCCGTGAAGGAGAAGCTACGCCAGTTCAAGGTTAATGTAGATACACTCACAATGACCGCGACCCCGATACCGCGCACACTGCAGTTCTCAATCATGGGAGCGCGCGATCTCTCTACCATACAGACACCACCGCCCAACCGTTACCCCATCCACACCGAGATCCACAACTTCGATGCCGAGGTCATCAAGGAGGCCATCAACTTTGAGTTGAGCCGCAATGGACAGGTATTCTTCATTACAAACAGAATTTCGGGAATGGAAGAACTTGCCTGCATGATAAAACGCCATGTTCCCGATGCGCGTGTGTGCATAGGACACGGACAGATGGAGCCGGCAGAACTGGAAAAGAGGCTCTACGAATTCATCAACCACGACCATGATGTGCTCATTGCCACATCAATTGTAGAGAACGGCATAGACATACCTAATGTAAACACCATCATCATAAACCAGGCGCAGAACTTTGGACTGAGCGACCTGCACCAGATGCGTGGCCGCGTGGGACGCGGCAAGCGCAAGGCATTCTGTTACATGCTCACCCCACCACGCGAGAACCTGAGCACCGATGCACGCCGCCGATTGGAGGCCATCGAGAGTTTTAGCGAACTGGGCAGCGGCATGAACATTGCCATGCAGGACCTTGACATACGCGGTGCCGGAAACCTGCTTGGTGCCGAGCAGAGCGGTTTCATTGCCGACCTTGGCTACGAGACCTACCAGAAGGTGCTTGCCGAGGCCGTACGCGAATTGAAGGAAGACGAATTCGCCGACATATTGTTGCAGGAGGAGGGTGAGACTGCAACCGACAACTATGTAAAGGAGTGCTTCGTGGAGAGCGACCTTGAACTGCTGTTCCCGGCAATCTATGTCCCCGACAGCAACGAACGCATACTGTTATACCGCGAACTCGACTCTTTGACCGATGCCAAGGAGATAGAACAGTTCAAAGCCAAGATGAAGGACCGTTTTGGCAAGATGCCAAAAGAGGGCGAAGAACTCATACGCATGGTATCACTGCGCCACCAGGCACAACGGCTGGGTGTTGAGAAAATCTACCTCAAAGGTGGAAAGATGAACCTGTTCCTTGTTGACACACGCAACGAACGCTACTATACCAGCGAACTCTTTGGCGGAATAATGAGCTACATCCCAACAAGCCAGTTCAAGTGCCAGGTGCGCGAGAGCGGCGGCCGCTGCATAATCACCGTCGAGAATGTGAAGAATGTGGAGACAGCACTTGCTTTCATTGAAGAGATTCAACGGCACTGCATACTTATACAATAAAAGTACAATTGAGTTTCCGTCTTTGTTGTTTTCCCAATTATCCTTATCTTCGCAAAAGCCCATTAAAACAAGAAAAAATACTATGAACACAAAACGATTTTTATGCTATGCCTTAGCAGCATTCATGATTCTTTTCACTGTACAGTGCGGAAAGAAAGAGACTGTGGGCAAAACCGATGGCAATATTGTTGAAGGGACAGATATTGAAGAGCCCCAAGCCGACAAGAACCACAAGTATATAATCAACGGAGAGGCAACTATTGCCGACGCACAGGCGGCATATGACATTGAGGACTATGAAACAGCCGTAGAAGTTGCACGCAAGTTTGCCGAGGAGAGCAATGCTGAAGCACAAAACCTGCTTGGTAAATGCTACTATGATGGCAAAGGTGTTGAACAGTCAGATACAGAAGCTGTAAAATGGTTTACACTGGCGGCGGAACAAGGATTCGCTGAAGCACAAAACCGACTTGGTATTTGCTATGCTAATGGCAATGGGGTTGAGCAGTCATACACAGAAGCTGTAAAATGGTATACATTGGCGGCGGAACAAGAATTGGCCCAGGCGCAGTGCAACCTTGGAGCCTGCTATGCTAATGGCGATGGGGTTGAACAGTCATACACAGAGGCGGTAAAGTGGTTTACATTGGCTGCGGAACAAGAATTTGACGGAGCGCAGTATTGCCTTGGATTATGCTATGCTAAAGGCAATGGGGTTGAACAGTCATACACAGAGGCGGTAAAGTGGTTTACATTGGCGGCGGAACAAGAATTGGCCCAGGCGCAGTATTGCCTTGGAGTCTGCTATGAATATGGCAACGGCGTTGAGCAGTCATACACAGAAGCTGTAAAATGGTATACATTGGCGGCGGAACAAGAATATGCCAATGCGCAGTGCAACCTTGGAGCCTGCTATGCTAATGGCGATGGGGTTGAACAGTCATACACAGAGGCGGTAAAATGGTACAAAAAAGCTGCAGAACAAGGACATGCCTGGGCACAGTTCAACCTTGGAGGTTGCTACGAGAATGGCAATGGCGTTGAACAGTCATACACAGAGGCGGTAAAATGGTATAAAAAAGCGGCAAAGCAAGGAAATGCCAGTGCTCAGTGCAACCTTGGATATTGTTACGATTATGGCTACGGAGTTGAACAGTCACATACAAAAGCTGCAAAATGGTTTACACTTGCAGCAGAACAGGAAGACGCTACAGCGCAGTGCAACCTTGGAATTTGCTATGAATATGGCGAAGGTGTTGAACAGTCATACACCGAGGCGGCAAAATGGTATACACTTGCTGCGGAACGGGGATATGCTGATGCACAAAATAACCTTGGAGGTTGCTACGAGAATGGCAATGGCGTGGAACAGTCATACACAAAAGCCATGGAGTGGTATGAAAAAGCGGCGGAACAGGAAAACAAATATGCACAATACGCCATCGGCAACTGCTACAAGCGTGGCCATGGTGTAGAAAAATCGTACACCAAAGCCGTGGAATGGTACAAAAAAGCGGCAGAGCAGGGACACGAGGAGGCCAAGAAAGAACTTGACTTTATGGATTTTTAAACAAGAAACACAATGAACACAAAACGATTTTTATGTTATGCTGCAACTATGTTGCTCTCGGCAGGAGCATTGGCGCAGAACAACGGCGGCATTGACTCGCAGATGCTCAAGGAACTGAGCGAGAGTTACAAACCTACAACAGCCGAGAAGGCCTTGCAGAACATCATGCTCTCGAAGCCTATCAAGGAACTTGCGCTGAACCAGGAGAACCTCAACGAGATGGACACCTATTTCAGCCACAGTGTAAAATCAAAGGGAATCACAGACCAGAAGTCATCGGGCCGTTGTTGGTTGTTTACCGGCCTCAATGTGATGCGTGCAAAGATGATTGCAAGCGAGAACCTTGGTGCATTCGAGTTCTCACAGGTATACAACTTCTTCTTTGACCAGTTGGAGAAGTCGAACCTGTTCCTGCAGGGTATCATCGACACACGAAAGAAGCCTATTGACGACCGCACTGTAGAGTGGTTGTTACAGCACCCATTGAGCGACGGCGGTACATTCACCGGCGTGGCCGACCTTGTTGCAAAATATGGTGTTGTACCCAAGGGAGTGATGAAAGAGAGCTACACAAGCGACAACACAAGCGCGTTCTCATCATTGCTCACACGCAAGTTACGCGAGTTTGCCATCGAGTTGCGTACCGCACACGAGAACGGGGCAAAAGAGAAGGAACTGCAGAACTTGAAAAAAGAGCAGCTGAAAGTGGTCTACAAGATGCTTGCCAATGTATATGGCGTTCCGCCTACAGAATTCATGTGGGCTCCCAAGGATGCAAACGGCAAATACCGCGAGGAGCCACAGTTGTACACTCCAAAGAGTTTCTATGAGAAGTATGTGAACATCAACATGCAGGACGACTATGTAATGTTCATGAACGACCCTGCACGTCCATACTGGAAGAGTTATGAGATTGAGTACGACCGCCACCTCTACGACGGCCACAACTGGCTCTACATAAACCTGCCAATCGAGGAAATCAAGGCAATGGCAATTGAATCTATCAAGGACAGCACAATGATGTACTTCTCATGCGATGTGGGCAAGTACCTTAACTCGGAGCGTGGCACGCTCGACATTGCCAACTTCAACTACGAGGAGCTCTTTGGCGTTGAGTTCGGCATGGACAAGCGCGAGCGCATCATGACATTCGACAGCGGTTCATCACACGCAATGACACTGATGGCGGTTGACCTTGACAAGGACGGAAAGCCAAAGAAATGGCAGGTAGAGAATAGTTGGGGCGTGAAATCGGGCTTCAACGGCACACTCATAATGACCGACGAGTGGTTCGACGAGTATATGTTCCGCCTTGTAGTGGACAAGAAGTATGTACCTGCAAAGATCCTCGAAATCCTCAAGCAGAAGCCAACAATGCTCCCCGCTTGGGACCCAATGTTCACACCCGAGGAATAAGATGCCGCATCAATTATATGTAACGATAAGAAGCTGCGAATGCAGCTTCTTATCGTTACAACCGATTGCACCCTTCGTTATAAACAATAAATCAACGACAGTATTACAATAAAAAGGGGGTACTTTTGCAGCCGGAAAATTTCATATATAAAACATGACACACAATTATAGCTTCAAGAGCATGGTGAAGAAGTATGTGAACAGCAGTGCTGTTCTCATAGTCTGCACCGTACTCGCCCTTATTTTGGCAAATTCGTCGCTTAAAGGAGATTTTTTCAGTTTTTGGAACCGAGAGGTAAGCCTTTCAATTGGAGAATTCAATCTGTTCAGCCATAACGGACACCCAATGACACTTGTTGATGTCATCAATGACTTCCTGATGGCAATCTTCTTTTTGTCGGTTGGACTTGAAATTAAGAGAGAGATACTTGTTGGCGAGTTATCATCACGCAAAAAGGCAATGTTGCCTATTATCGGCGCTTGCGGCGGCATGCTAATCCCCGTCCTTTTCTTCTGGATTGTCTGCCCCAACAACCCGGAGATGATGCGCGGTGTTGCCATTCCGATGGCTACAGACATCGCATTCTCACTTGGTGTACTGTCAATATTTGACAAGAGAGTGCCCATTGGCCTGAAAATTTTCCTTGCAGCACTTGCCGTGGCCGACGACCTTGGAGGTATCATCGTCATTGCACTCTTCTACTCATCTACAATCGATGTCAGTTATCTGTTGCTTGCCGGCGTATGTATTGCCATCCTCATTATTGGCAACAACCGAAAGATTATGTCAAAGAGTTTTTATATTGCAACCGGTATTGTACTCTGGTATTTTATGCTGAATTCGGGCATACACTCTACAATAGCAGGTGTAATCGTGGCTTTCTGTGTACCCGGTTCACTTCGCAGAGGAGCTACACGCTACATTGAACGCATAAAGGAGAATATAAACAGCTTTGACGAGGTTCACACCGTGGGCAAGCATCATACGGCAATTCTTACACACGATGAGATTCACAAGCTTAAGAGTATTGAGTCGGCTGCCGATAAACTCATCAGTCCATTGCAAGAACTCGAGGACAGCTTGCACAATATAATCGGGTACTTTATCATACCGCTCTTTGCCCTTGCAAACGTTGGCGTAGACTTCGAGGGCATGGCATTCAGTGACCTGTTTGCAGGAGTTGCGCTGTCGGTTATGGTGGGACTGGTAGCAGGAAAGTTCATCGGCGTATTCTCCTTCTCATGGATTGCCATCAAGCTGGGCATTGTACAACTGCCACAGGGAGCAAACTGGAAATCATTTGCATCGGTATGCATGCTTTGCGGTATTGGTCTCACAGTCTCTATTTTCATTGCCGGACTATCTTATGCAGATGCCGGAGAAAGCGGAGCACAGATGCTCAACCAGGCAAAATTGGGAATTCTGTGCGGCTCGGCAATTTCGGCAACAATCGGTTGCCTGCTGCTAAACCGCAACTTGCCTAAAAAAGCGTAAGTCAAAACACATACAAAAAGGAGTTGCCCGTCGGGCAACTCCTTTTTGTATCAATATACCTCATTCGCCAGACGCCATACACACAGGAAGGCTGCACGGGTGATGTCAATGAGTTTTTCATAATCAATCTTGTCAGCGGTATCCGACGGACGATGATAATCGGGGTGTCCCTCGGTATGATACCACACAATAGGAATTCCATTCTTAGCAAACCAGGCATTGTCACTACCACCGGTAGGTTTGTCCCACGCACGGTAATCGGGGATAAAGGAGAAAAGGCGTGCCTCCATATCCTCTTTGAGCCAATCGCCGAAGAGAGGGTGTGAAGCAGTGTAGAAATAGGTCAGATGCTTGGGGTTATCAACCGGCCCACGACCTGCCATATCAAAGTTCATATAAGCCGAAACATCCGATAAAAAGGAGCAATTTTCAACAAAATGCCTTGAACCAAGGAGCCCTTTCTCCTCCCCATCCCAAAAAGCAAATATTATACCGCGCTGTGGGGTCCTACGAGTTTTTTTCACTGCTCTTGCAATCTGCAGCACAGCCGACACACCCGAAGCATTGTCATCGGCTCCATTATAACAACTATCGCCATCAACAGCCACACCAATACCCAAATGATCATAATGTGCACCGACAATTACATATTCATTGCGTTTGCCCGGAATTACAGCAAGTATGTTGTTCATGTCACAGCCATCTACCGCAAACGGTTGCAGGTAACCGTCATCGGAAAGCGGCTCAATACCCCATTCATCAAGCAAGGAGACAATATACGTAGCGGCCATGCGGCCACCGGCCTCGCCGGCCTCGCGCCCTTGCAAAGAGTCGGAAGCAAGAACCCCGACAAAAAGACGCGCATCGGCAGACTGAATCGTACGGTAACCGCGATCCATATATTTTTGCGAGAATACTACTGAAGGGAAAAGTATTAGGGTTGCAAGTGCAACAAATATTCTTGACATGAGTGGCGTGGTTTATAGTTTTTGCAAAAGTAGTTCATTTGATAGAATAGTACAACAGCCAATGGCAAAAACAGGAAGCATGCCCCACTTTTAGCAGATGCGGCATAGCAATAATTAAAATACTAGGCATCAACATAATAGAACCAGCCACTTCCTGAAAGAAGAAGCGAAAATGGGCTGTAGCGCATTCTCAACGAGCTGTTGAAAACTTTATTTTATTTTTATGAAGAATTATGTGGGGAATTGTGGGGAATTGTGTAATTTTGAAACGAATATTATATTTTAGGCAAAAAGCATGCGTTTTATTGGCAACATAGAGGCAAAGAGCGACAGCAAGGGCAGAGTTTTTATACCTGCCAGCTTCCGCCGCATCCTTCAGGAGGCCGGATGCGAGAAGGTCATGCTGCACAAAGATGTCTACCAGGATTGCCTTGTACTCTACCCCGAGAAAAGTTGGAATGAGCAGTTGGATTTGCTACGTAGCAAACTTGACCGCTGGAACGCAGCACACCAGATGATATTCCGTCAGTTTGTTGCCGATGTCGAGGAATTGAGCATTGACAGCAATGGACGTATCCTACTGCCCAAAAGATACATGGCAATGGCCGACATTGTACAAGAGGTGCGCTTCATTGGCATGGATGACACTATAGAAATTTGGGCGAAGGAGAAATTGGACAAGCCATTTATGAACCCGGCCGATTTTGGCCGCGAACTCGAAAAGATTATGACAAGCGAGAAAGGAGGCCACAATGAATAATCCCGAAGTATACCACACACCGGTACTGCTCAAGGAGAGCGTTGACGGCATGGAGATTGCAGAATGCAACACCTGCATTGATGTGACTTTCGGCGGCGGCGGACACTCACGCGAGATTCTGTCACGCCTTGGCGCAAAGGGTCACCTGTACAGTTTTGACCAGGACGAGGATGCCGAGAAAAATGCACCAAGCGACAAGCGCTTCACTTTTGTGCGCGGTAACTTCAGGTTTATATATAACTTCATGCGCTACCATAACGCAACCAAGGTTGATGCGATACTGGCCGACTTGGGCGTTTCGGGACATCACTTCGATGACGAGACACGCGGTTTTTCTTTTCGTTTCGATGCCGACCTTGACATGCGCATGAATAAGCGTGGTGGCGAAACTGCGGCCGACCTGCTCAACAATGCTACCGAGGAGGAGCTCACAAGGATATTCAAGTTCTACGGCGAACTCAACTGTGCACGCAAACTTGCGGCAAAAATTGCAAAGAGCAGAACGATCAAACCAATCCAACGCGTAAACGAACTGATAGAAATTGCCAAGCCATTCTGCCCACCGCAGCGCGAGAAGAAAGAGATGGCAAAGGTTTTCCAGGCGCTACGCATTGAAATCAATAAAGAGGTTGAGGCACTGCAGGAGATGCTCATCGGTGCAAAGGATTTGCTCAAGCCCGGCGGTAGACTGGTGGTTATTACCTATCACTCCATCGAGGACCGCATAGTAAAGAATTTCATGAAGAGCGGCAACTTCGAGGGCAAGGTCGAAAAGGACTTCTTTGGCAACACTACATCGCCATTTGACATGAAGAAGGTCATTGCACCAACAGACGAGGAGATGGAACGCAACCCACGCTCACGCAGTGCAAAATTACGCATAGCCATCAAGAAGGAGGAGAAACAATGAGCGAAGAAAACAAAAAAGAGAAAAAACGCAAGGGCGGAATGTTCACCTACCTGCTGGGAGGCGGATTCCTGACAAGTTCCTTCCTTACAAAAAACGCCATGCTTTTGGGGTTAATTGTGGTGTACTGTTTCTTTTATGTAAGCAATCGCTACCAGCATGAAAGAGAACTTGTAAAAATAGACAAACTCAAAAAGAGAAGAAACGAGATAAGGAACAACCTGCTGGTGGTTGAAAGTGAATTTGCATATCAATGCCGAATTGCGGCAATTGAAGAAAAGCTCGGAAAAGGCGAAAGTGGTTTTTCAATACCTTATATTATAGATAACAACGAATAAAGATGTTCTGGTTACGTTCAAATATAACAACACTGTCAAACTCCCTGGTGATAATGGCAATTATCACCTTGTTGGGTTGTATTGGCTGTAGCGACAACAGCAAAACAGAAACAAGAGAGGCATGCCGTGGCAACTTCCTGGACGACGAGGGTAACCTCATTGTCAGCACACTTCCACATAAGAAGGAGCAAGAAGAGACCAAACCGAAAAACAAGGTGGAGTCATGGCAGCAGAGAATAGAGAATAACCTTGAGTCCAACCGTAAAAATATTCTGGGCAACACAGGTAACAGCACATTTGGCGTTGCCAGAGTAGCTGAGATTGACGGCAAGAAGGTTGAGGAGCATAGCGGGCTTGAGAAAAAGTACAACGAGTATCTAAAGAACGGCGTCGACATACAGACCACACTCAACACCCAAATGATGGACATTTGCCACACTGCATTGGAACGCGAGCTTAAGGAAAAGACACTTGCCGGAGGCTGGCTTATATTGATGGAGACAAAGACCGGCGACATAAAGGCTATTGTAAACCTTGCGCGCAATGACAAGGGCGAGTACACTGATACTATAGGCAATAAAAAGTTGCGCTTTGGCGATAAGGAAAAATATGTACAGAAAAACCACGCATTGTGTGAACGATACGAACCGGGATCTATCTTCAAGACCGTAGCGCTAACAGCCATGCTAGCCGATGGCAAACTCACGACAAAGGATTCGGTAATTGCATACCCAAGCAGAGTACACAATTTCAACGGACACATAATAAGGGATGAAATGTACCGCGATAACGGAACGGGCAAATACAGCATGAGCGATGCAATGATGTATTCATCGAACATAAGCATGGTACAGTTTATCAAGAGAGCATACAGAGACAATGAAGAGCAGTACACAAACACACTGCAAAGATTTGGACTTACAACGAATTATCGCCTTATAGACGACGAAGTGACTCCTTACATCAAAAGGCCGAACACTGATGCTTGGGACGGTTTCAGTCTGAATTCAATGTCATATGGATATGCTGTTGAGATGACTGCAATAAATCTGGTTACGTTCTACAACACCATCGCAAACGACGGACGACAGATGCAGCCACGACTGATTAAAGCGATAATGGAGAATGGAATACCGATAAAGAGGTTCCCTACAAAGGTTATCAACGAGCGTCTGTTCTCAAAAGCGGTAGCTGACACCATAACCGGAATGCTTTCAAAAGTTGTAAACGGCAAAAGCATCATTGTTGACAGAAGCGACTGGAGATATGGTAAACTTGATGGTACTGGCAAACAGGCACACTCAGAGCTGATGACCATTGCGGGCAAGACAGGAACTGCAAAGCAGTACAACAGCAATGACAAGCTGCTGAGTTTCTGTGGTTTCTTCCCTGCCGAAGCGCCTGAATACACTCTGATTGTACAGATTATGTATGACTATGAGCTTGACCCACGTAGCCAGGCAGACAAGAACAGCAGCAGCTATGGCGGCGGCAGCACATCGGCAAGAGTATTCAAGGAGATTGCAGAAAAGATCATGGCGGAGAAACTGGCCATTCCACTAAAGAAAGAAGACGGAGAGGAGATTGCAATTACACCGCCTGTCAAGAAAGGAAATATCAACGAAGCATACAAGTTGCTTTACGAGGTAGGAGCATTGGACTCAATACCGGAACTTGAAAAAGAGATTGAATGGGGAGAGATGAAATTCAAGGACGGAAAGCTGAAGATTACAGACTTTGATGCAGGCTCGAGACAAGAGATAATAGGAATGGGAGCAAAAGAGGCTACCTACCTGCTACAAAAGCAGAACAGATATGTTAAAATGGTTGGTTATGGAACCGTACAGGACTATAGTGTTGAAGAAGATACGGTAACATTGATACTAAAATAATGAGAAGATAACAAAATAATATACACAGCAACAATGAGACTGAGCGAACTGTTAAGAGAAACCCAATGCACCAGAATGGTACTCCCAAAGGAGGAGGTTGACATCCGTGGCATAAACATTGACTCGCGCCTTGTGCAGGAAGGGGATGTGTTCCTTGCTGTTAGAGGTACTCAAACCGATGGACACCAATATATTGCAGCGGCCGAGGAGAAAGGTGCTGTTGCAATCGTGTGCGAAAAAATGCCCGACAAGCAATCGCCCAATGTTGCATACATAACATTCCCTAATGTTCAGGATGTTATGGGCAAACTGGCAACATCATTCTACGGCAACCCATCGCAGAAACTTAAATTAGTTGGTGTAACAGGCACAAACGGCAAGACCACTATCGCCACATTACTCTACGAGTTGTTCCGCAAGATGGGACACCGTTGTGGCCTGCTTTCAACAGTATGCAATTATATTGACGGAACACCACACCCGTCGACACACACAACACCCGATGCCATCTCGCTCAACAGGCTTTTGGCACAAATGGTTGAGGCAGGATGCGAATATGCATTCATGGAGGTGAGTTCGCATGCGCTTGCACAGCAGCGTGTAGGCGGCCTTGAATTTGCTGGGGGCATATTTACCAACCTCACTCGAGACCACATGGATTTCCATGAGAACATGGAGAATTACCTGAAGGCAAAAAAGAGTTTCTTTGACAACCTTCCACGAAACGCCTTCGCAATCACAAACCTTGATGACAAGAACGGTCCAATAATGGTTCAGAACTGCCGAGGCGATATAAAGAACTACTCTACCCGCACAATCTGCAATTTCAGGGCACGCTTGGTCGAGACTCACCTTGACGGTATGTTGCTTGAGTTCAACAACCGCGAATTCGCGACACTGCTCACAGGACGTTTCAACATAAGCAACCTGCTCGCTATTTACGGTGCAGCCATTGAACTTGGCAAGGACCCTGAAGAGGTGCTGCGCGTACTGAGCACTCTGAAACCTGTTTCGGGACGCTTTGAGACACTGCACTCACCCGAAGGCTTCTCGGCAATTGTCGATTACGCACACACCCCCGATGCCATAAAGAATGTACTTGGCACAGTGAACGACGTGCTACGCGGAAGAGGCAACATCATCACAGTCATCGGTGCAGGCGGCAATCGCGACAAGGGTAAACGCCCGATAATGGCGGTGGAAGCCGTTAAAGGCAGCCAAAGGGTAATACTTACATCGGACAACCCACGTAACGAGGATCCGCAAGACATAATAAATGACATGCTTGCCGGCCTGGACAACGAGCAAAAAAAGAAGACAATTGCCATTACAGACCGAAAGGAAGCGATAAGGACAGCATGCGCCTTTGCACAGAAGGGCGATGTTATTGTTGTAGCAGGCAAGGGACACGAAAATTACCAGGAGATCAATGGTGTGAAACACCACTTTGATGACAAAGAAATCATTAACGAAATATTTAACAACTAAAAGGTATGCTTTATTATATATTTGACCTATTCGCGAATTCGGACATTCCTGGTGCAAGATTGATGCACTACACATCGTTCCGCGCCCTTTCAGCCATCGTCATTTCATTGGTGGTATCGGCTTGGTTCGGCAGTTATCTCATAAAGTACTTCAAGAAGAAACAGATAACAGAGACACTGCGCGACTTCGACAAGAACAACCTGAAAGCCGGTGTTCCAACCATGGGTGGCCTCATCATCATCATTGCCATACTTGTCCCATGTATTCTGTTGGGTGACTTGAGCAATGTATACATGCTGCTGCTCATCATTTCCACCATCTGGTTGGGAATCCTGGGATTTGCCGATGACTATATAAAGACATTCAAGAAAAGGAAGGACGGCATATCGGGCAAGACCAAGATTCTTGCACAGGTTGGCCTTGGCCTTGTTATCGGCCTCACACTCTGTTTCAGTCCACAGGCTGTAATGCGCGAAAACGTAACCGTTGAACACAACGGTGTCAAGACTGTACAGTTGAGCGAAAAGGCCACAAAGGAGAACAAGACAACGATTCCGTTTGTAAAGAACCACGATATAAACTACAGCGAGCTCATGTCATTCTGTGGCGACTACAAGGAAGAGGCCGGATGGGCACTCTTTGTCATAGTTACCATTGTTGTTGTAACAGCTGTTTCCAACGGCGCAAACCTGAATGACGGAATGGACGGCATGCTCGCAGGAAACGCAGCCATCATAGGTATTGCACTGGCAATATTGGCATACGCCTCGAGCCATGCCACATGGTCAGAATACCTGAACATAATGTTCTTGCCGGGAGGGCAAGAGGTGGTAATCTTCACCTTTGCCTTCATTGGAGCACTTATTGGTTTCCTATGGTTCAATTCATTCCCGGCACAGGTATTCATGGGAGATACAGGAAGCCTCACAATAGGTGGACTGATTGGAGTCATCGCCATTCTTTTGCACAAGGAGATTCTCCTGGTAATGTTGTGCGGTGTATTCGTGGCCGAGAACCTGTCTGTCATAGCCCAGGTTGCATACTTCAAGAAGGGCAAGAAGAAGGGCGTAAAACAGAGACTGTTCCGCCGCGCTCCACTGCACCACCACTACAACATTGAAGATGAAAAACTTGACAAGGACTGCAAATATGTATTCAAAGGCCCTGAAAGACCATTGCATGAAGCAAAAATCACAGTGCGTTTCTGGATTGTAACCATTGTTATGGCAGCAATTACCCTCATGACTCTAAAGATCAGATAAATGGAAAAGAGAATTGTTATATTGGGCGGAGGCGAAAGTGGTTGCGGTGCAGCCATTCTCGCGAACAAGTTGGGTTTCGATGTCTTTTTGTCAGATTTCGGAGCCATTGCCGACAAATACAAGCAGATGCTTGACCAGCACAATATTCCTTGGGAGGAGTGCAAGCACACAAAGGAGCTTATACTGAATGCGGGCGAGGTTATAAAAAGCCCCGGCATTCCGCACGAAGCACCTATTATAGTACAGATAAAGGAGGCCGGCATTCCTATCATTTCGGAAATTGAGTTTGCCGGACGCTACACAAGAGCGAAAATGGTGTGCATAACCGGAAGTAACGGCAAGACAACTACAACTTCGCTTATATACCATATTTTCAAAAAGGCTGGGCTTGATGTTGGTCTGGCCGGTAACATTGGCAACAGCCTGGCACTGCAGGTTGCCCAGGGCGACAGGGATTATTATATTGTTGAACTGAGCAGTTTCCAGCTTGACAACATGTACGAGTTCCGCGCTAATGTGGCGGTATTGATGAATATCACCCCCGACCACCTTGACCGCTACGGACACAACATGCAGAACTATGTAGATGCCAAATTGCGTATTCTTCAGAATCAGCAGCCCGACGACGCATTTGTTTACTGGAACGACGACCCAATAATAAAGAAGGAACTCACAAAGTACAACAAACACGGAAAACTTTACCCTTTTGCCGAGGAGAAACACGAGGGTGCTGCAGCATATGTACATGAAGAGAAACTTGTCTTCACAGAGCCCACACCATTCAACCTTGAACTTGAAGAGCTGTCACTTACCGGAAAGCACAATCTCTACAATTCAATGGCAGCAGGCATATCGGCAAATGTGGCAGGTATACGCAAGGAGACTATCAGGGAGGCTTTGAGCAGTTTTGCCGGTGTAGAGCATCGCCTTGAAAAGGTTGCCATGGTAAATGGCGTTGAATATATCAACGACTCAAAGGCAACGAATGTCAACAGTTGCTGGTATGCACTGCAAAGCATGAAAAAGAAGACCATACTCATATTGGGTGGCAAAGACAAAGGAAATGACTACAACGAAATAGCCGAACTTGTGAAAGAGAAATGCTCGGGACTAATTTTCCTTGGAGCAGACAACAGCAAACTGCAGGATTTCTTCAAGGATTACGGACTGCCTATTGCCGACACTCACAGCATAGATGAGTGTGTGAATGCTGCATACCGCATGGCAAAGAGTGGCGAGACTGTATTGTTGAGCCCTTGCTGTGCAAGTTTCGACCTTTTCAAGAGCTACGAGGACAGAGGCAAACAGTTCAAGAACCTCGTCTGCAAACTTTAAATTGACATGAAAAGAGAAAAATTAAAACGCATATTGTTCAAAGGTGACAAGACAATCTGGATTGTCTTCATAACACTTTGTGCTATCTCATGGATTGAGGTCTTCAGTGCGACAAGCCGCCAGACTTATGAGAGCGGCAACTACTGGGGGCCTATCGTGAAGCACTCAGGTTTTCTTGTGGGCGGTATCATCATCGCCTGGTTCATGCACACCTTGAAAGCAAAATGGATTGACAAATATACGAACTTCATATACTGGATTGGACTTTTGGGCTTGATTTGGGCACAGGTTCAGGGTTCGAAGATCAATGACAGTGCACGCTGGATCAGCATCATGGGCCTTACTATCCAGCCAATGGAGTTTGCCAAGATGGGTGTGGTGATGATGACTGCACGCATTCTGGCACAACACCACAACGGCAACGGCCTGGCAAACACAAAGGGAATCAAGTTTGCCAATAGGGTATACACGCAGATTGCGGGTATCTTCAAGAAGAGTCCAAAGAAAGGATTCATCGACAACAACAACGCTGCATACTGGAGGATTTTCGCATGTACAATTCTACCAACTGCCATAATTTTCAAGGAGAACTTCTCTTCTGCGGGATTGTTGCTGCTGACGGTCTTCTTCATGATGTTCATAGGACGAATACCCAGAAAGCAGTTGCTGATAACTCTTGGTGTTGCCATTGCCGGTATAATCATTGTAGGCAGCATCATTTATAAGTGCCCAAAGATGTTGTACCCCTTTGTTGGCGAAAACAAGGCTATGACATGGCATAACAGAGTAGCCAATTTCTTTGAAGATGAGGATGAGGAAAAAGCTGAAGACGAGGACAAGAATGCACAGAGGGACTACTCGCATATAGCCGTTGCCTCGAGCAACATCTTTGGATGCGGACCCGGAAACTCAATACAGCGTGACTTCATTCCTCACGCCTACTCCGATTTCATATTTGCCGTCATCATAGAGGAACTGGGACTTATTGGTGCCATAGCTATAATGTTGCTCTATCTCACGCTACTGTTCCGGTGCGGAAAGATTGCAAAAAAATGCGATGACCCCTTCCCTGCACTCCTGTCAATGGGTATTGGAATGATTAGTGTGATGCAGGCACTGCTGCACATGTACATCTCGGTGGGCGATTTTGTAACCGGACAGCCGTTGCCGCTCATGAGTCAGGGAGGAACATCGGTCCTTATCAACTGCATATACATTGGTTTTCTGCTGAGCATAAGCAAAGATGTCAACAAGGATGGCAGCAAGGACGAGGAAAAGAAAACACTTAGCACGGTATAAAAACACTACATTTATGAAGAAGGAGTACAGAATAATCATTAGCGGAGGAGGTACAGGAGGACACATATTCCCTGCCCTGTCAATTGCCGATGCCATCAGAGCAAAACAGCCCGAGGCAAAAATATTGTTTGTTGGCGCCAACAACAGAATGGAGATGCAAAGAGTACCCGATGCAGGATATGATATCGTGGGTTTGCCAATTGCCGGTTTCAATCGCAAGAACCTGCTGAAGAACTTCAAGGTATTATGGCTCATACTCAAGAGCCAGCGTATGGCAAAGAAAATCATCAAAGATTTTGCTCCACAGGCAGCAGTTGGCGTGGGCGGCTATGCCAGCGGACCTACATTAAAGATGGCTGCAAAGATGAACATTCCTACACTTATACAGGAACAGAACTCATACGCAGGAGTAACAAACAAGATTCTTTCAAAGCGAGCAAAACTCATTTGTGTTGCATATGACGGAATGGAGCGTTTCTTCCCGCACGAAAAGATAAAGAAGACTGGAAATCCTGTGCGCAAGAACCTGCTGGACATGCGCGCCAACCGCAAGGAGGCAATGAAGGCAATGCAGCTCGATGAGAACAAGAAATGCGTTCTCATTGTAGGTGGAAGCCTAGGCGCACGCAGCATCAACGAGGGAGTTCTGGCAAATATCGAGCTTATCAGAGCCAACAAGGATGTACAGTTTGTTTGGCAGACAGGCAAGCTCTACTTCGAGGAGATGAAAAAGAGAACCGCCGAGGTTGGCAAACCCGAGAACCTGATAATAACTGACTTCGTTTCAAACATGGCAAGCGCACTCAGTGCTGCAAATCTTGTGGTATCACGCGCTGGAGCCGGTTCAATATCGGAGTTTGCCCTGCTTGGCAAAGCGGTAATTCTGGTTCCATCGCCAAATGTGTCGGAGGACCACCAGACAAAGAACGCTATGGCGCTTGTGGAGAAGGATGCGGCAATATATGTTGCCGATGCAAAAGTGAAGGAAGAACTTATACAAAAGGCTATTGAGACAGTGAATGACGATGCCAAGATTTCACAGCTCGAAAGTAATATTGAGAAGATGGGCAAGCCAAATGCAGCCGAAGAGATTGCAAATGAAGTGCTGATGCTTGCCGACGCATATCTTGAAAAAGAGACACGACGCAAAAAAGAAAACTTGAAGTAATGGAACTAAAGGATATTAAATCAGTATATTTCCTTGGCGCAGGAGGTATTGGCATGAGCGCCCTCGTAAGATATTTTCTGGCCGAAGGCAAATTTGTTGGTGGATATGACCGTACACCCAGTGAGTTGACCAAAAAGCTCATTGAGGAGGGCGCCGTGTTGCATTTCGATGAGGATATCGACCTTGTTCCTGCCGAATGCAAGGACCCGGACAGCACACTTGTTGTGTTCACCCCGGCAATCCCTGCCGACCACAAGGAATGGAGCCTATTCCGTGACGGAGGCTTTACCATAAAGAAAAGAGCCGAAGTTCTTGGTATAATCACAAAGGGCAAGCGCGGCGTATGTGCAGCCGGAACGCATGGCAAGACTACGACGTCAACAATGACAGCACACCTGCTACATAGTTCTGATGTTGATTGCGCAGCGTTCCTCGGCGGTATATCAAAGAACTACAAGAGCAACCTTATCACAACCGAGAAGAGCGACCTTGTAGTGATAGAGGCCGACGAGTATGACCGTTCGTTCCTGCACCTGCGACCATATGTGGCTACAATTACATCGGCCGACCCAGACCATCTTGACATCTATGGCAACAAGGAGAACTACCTTGAGGCATTTGCACAGTTCACTGAAAGAATACGCGAAGATGGTTTCCTTATCATACACGAGGGACTCGAAGTTACTCCACGCACAAAACCGGGTGTCAAGACATACACATACAATCGGGAGAGCGGAGATTTCCATGCCGAGAACATACGCATTGGCGGTGGAACCATCATTTTTGATTATGTATCGCCATGGCAGAGGATTGAAGATGTGGAGCTAGGCGTACCAATGAGCATAAACATTGAGAACGGAATTGCATCAATGGCAATGGCTGAGATTTGCGGTGCTACAGCCCTGGAGATCAAAAACGGAATGAAGAGTTTCGCCGGTGCCGAAAGACGTTTCGATTTCCACATAAAGGAAAGTGACCTTGTACTCATCAGCGACTATGCGCATCACCCCGACGAGGTGCGCGCATGCGCCAAGTCTATAAAGGAACTGTACGGTGACAAGAAGATTACCGCACTGTTCCAACCACACTTGTTCAGCCGCACAGCCGATTTTTACAAGGAGTTCGCCGAAAGCCTTTCGTTGTTTGACAAGGTGATATTAGTAGATATCTACCCTGCAAGGGAGAAGCCTATCCCAGGCGTAACGAGCAAACTTATATTTGACCAGCTTGCCGACAACGTTGAAAAAAGCATGTGCAGCCGCGCCGATGTAATCAGCACCATAGAAAAGGAGAAGCACGACATTGAGGTGCTTGTCTCGCTTGGAGCCGGTGACATTGAAAATGACATAGCACAAATGAAACAGATTTTGACTGACAGATAATGCTGAAGAAAAGTTTTAAATATATTTTAATTGCTGCGATAGCGTGCTATCTGGTTTTTGCGTTCATCATCGCTCCATCACTGGAAGACAAAGATGAGTGCAGGGACCTTGTCATAAACATATCAGGCAACAGACTTGGCACCATCAACAACGATGAAATCATCAATGCTCTGAAAGAGAATAATCTCTACCCGAAAGGAAAAATGATGGACAGCATCAGTTGTCTTGAGATTAAAGATTTCATCATGACAATGTCAATGGTCAAAGAATGCCAAACCTACAAGACAAATAATAATACAGTTAAACTGAAGCTTGTTTGCCGCGAGCCGGTACTGAAGGTTTATGACAAGAGCGGAGCAACATACTATGTCGATAGCGAAGGAAGCAGAATAACAGACATCAAAAAGCCACTGATACTACCGGTTGCATCGGGTGAGATCAATGACAAAATGATTGGACGCGAGCTGAAGGCCATTGCATCGGTAATCAAGAATGATCCGTTCTGGATGGCACAGATTGAACAAATATATTTCAATAAAGGAAAAGAAGCAGTAATCGTTCCAAGGATTGGAAACCACATTATAGAGTTGGGAACGGTTGACAAACTCAAAGATAAATTGAGCAGCATAAAGATATTCTATACCGATGGACTCAGCATTGTCGGATGGGATAAATATAATAAACTGAATATTAAAATAAGCAATAAAGTCATTTGCACCAAAAATGAATAAATATGGGAAAGAACTATTACATTGCAGCCATTGAGCTCAGTTCATCCAAAGTATCAGGAGCTGTCGGAATTGAGACGACCGAAGGTTTCAGAATTCTGGCAACCGCAAGTACACCCGTTGACGGGTTCATTTCCAAAGGTGTTGTACGCAATGTTGACAAGACATGCGACGCAATATCAAGAATCATCAATATACTCGAGGATGACCTCAAGGAAATTTCAATAAAAAAGGCATACATCTCTTTTGCCGGACTTAGCGTACGCAGTATCAAGTCTAAAGTGAGCAAAGCTTTCGGCGGATACATAAAGATTACAAAGGAGATAATTGATGATCTTGAGGAGGAAAACAAGAATACTTTCCTTGCGCCTGATGGCTACATGAAGATTCAGGTCGACACACAGGAATATAAACTGGACGGCAATATTGATTGTAACCCAATTGGTGCACCGGCATCAACAATTGAGTGCAACTACTTGAACATTATCATGAAAAAGCAGTATTACAAGCAGTTATGCGACAGTTTTGCCGGAGCCAAAATTGAGATTGCTGGAAGCTTGAGCGCAGCACGACTTGATGCCGACATAATGTTGTCAAATGACCAGCGCCGCAACGGTTGCGCACTTGTCAATATTGGTTCAGACACTACAACAATATCAATATACAACAATGATAAGCCAAGAATGCTTACCGTGTTACCGCTTGGTAGCAACAATATAACCCGCGACATTGCAAGCGAAAACATCTCACTTGCCAATGCCGAGGAGATGCTGGTTATACGAGGTTATAACTCTGCCGGCAATGACAACGATCACATTGACAGCAAGACCCTCAACGGCATCATCAATGCCAGAATGGGTGAGATTTTGCAGAATGTGCGATACCAGCTGGAAGAGTCGGGAGAAAAGGTATACAACATTGTTTTCACAGGTGGCGGTTCAAAACTAAAAAACTTGGACATGTTATTGGAGGAGTTCCTTCCAGGTTTCAGCACCGAAATTAAGCCTGAACCACGATTCAACCTTATAAGTGAAAGCGGAGTAAATGTAGATGGAGTTATCACAACATCACTATATGGCCTTTTAAAACAGGGCAAGGAGAACTGCTGCGAGGAAATTATGCCAGTCCAACCTATTAAAGATATGTTCTCTCAAGAAGAGATGACTGGAACGGTAACAAACCAAAATGAACCGGAAGATGACAGGAAAAAGGCTCAAGAAGAAGAAAGGCTAAGGAAAGAGGATGAGAAGAGAAAGAAAGAAGAAGAGAAAGAAAGAAAAGAGGCTGAAAAGATAAAACGCCAGCAGGAGAAGAACAATAAGCCCAAAAAGACATGGAAAATTGGTAATATATTCGCAGATTGGGTAAAGAATGTTACCAGTGACCCCGAGGATGAAAATTCCGATAAAGATGACAAGAACAATGAAGAGCAAGACAAGAATAATGACAACCAATAAATGATACAATAGTATGGACGAACCTATTAAAAAGACCCTTCCATTTGGATTCAACACAGATGCGCCACGCATAATAAAAGTTGTTGGTGTAGGTGGTGGAGGCAGCAATGCTGTACATAACATGTACCGTAAAGGCATACAGAATGTATCGTTTGCGGTATGTAACACCGATCTGCAGGCAATGCAGAACTCACCTATCCCAAAGAAAGTGCAGTTGGGAATGGAACTTACCGAAGGACTTGGAGCCGGCAACGACCCGGCAGTTGCCCGCAGAGCTGCCGAAGAGAGCCGCGAAGAAATAGAGAAACTCTTTAACGACGGTACAAAGATGGCATTCATCACCGCCGGCATGGGTGGTGGTACAGGAACCGGTGCAGCACCGGTCGTTGCTGAAATTGCACGTAGCATGGGCATCTTGACCGTGGGCATCGTTACCATTCCATTCGAGTTCGAGATGACCGGAAAAATCAAGCAGGCGCTACGCGGTGTCATCGAGATTTCGAAGCATGTTGATGCACTGTTGGTTATCAACAACCAGCGTCTTATTGACATGTTCCCCAAGATGAAGGTAACAGAAGGATTCAAGGTGGTTGACGATGTACTTACCACGGCCACAAAGAGTATTGCCGAAATCATCACGGCACGAGGTATTATTAATCTGGACTTCCGCGATGTCAAGAAGATACTCAAGAACGGAGGCGTAGCCATAATGAGCTATGGTATTGAGAGCGGAGAGATGCGTGTTGAACGCGCATTCTACAAGGCTCTTCACTCGCCACTGCTTAACAATAACGACATACACAAGGCCAAAAAGATTCTTTTCAACATTTACGAAAACCCAAACTCCGAAATTCTTGTTGAAGAGATGGCCGAAGTCAACACCTTCATGTCACAATTCAAGAACGAGAATATTGAGGTTATCTGGGGATACAGCCAGGACATGAACCTCAATGAAGGTGAGGTTAAGGTAACCGTGCTTGCTTCGGGTTTCGGAATGAAGAATATCCCGGACATGGAGCCCGAGGTAATTGCACTTGAGCAGGAGCAGGAAGAGTTGACAATACAGGAGCAGAAAAATAAAGACAGAGAGGAAAAGAAGCTCCAGGAGATGATAGGCAACCTTTACAAACCCGACTACAAGGTATACATCTTCAAAGGTGACGAAATGTACAACGAAGAGTTCATTGCAGCCATAGACAACTCACCGACATACAAGCGCACAGCTCAAGAATTGGAGAGAATGACAGCAATGCTTGGCGAGGAAAAACAGAAGCATGAAACTGCAAATAATAATTGTGAAACAGTCAAGAAAGAGGACGACGACATCACTCCGGGAATTCCAGTCTACTACAATGAGATAAACAACGAGAATAACAACCAAGCGGCTGAAACCGAATTTTAAAATTAAAAGAATAGGACTATGGATTTGTTTGACATTATCAGCAACGACATCAAGGAGGCAATGAAAGCAAAAGACAAGGTTGCACTCGACACCCTCCGAAACATAAAGAAGGTGCTTCTTGAAGCAAAGACCGCTCCAGGAGCCGGCGATACCGTAAGCGACGACACTGCAATCAAACTGATTCAGAAACTCGTGAAGCAGGGTAAAGAGTCGGCCGAGCTGTACCAGAGCCAGAACCGCCCCGAACTTGCACAGGAAGAACTTGCACAGGTGGAAGTGATGTCAAAATACCTTCCTAAGCAGATGAACGAGGAAGAGGTAACGGCTGTACTCAAGGAAATTATTGCACAGACTGGCGCCAACGGACCACAGGATATGGGAAAGGTCATGGGCGTTGCCACAAAGCAACTTGCAGGCAAGGCCGAAGGCAAGACTATTTCGGCTATTGTAAAACAGTTGCTTGCCTGATTACACGAATATCAGTCGAATAGTTCGCGCAAGACATCGGCCGATTTCAGTTCAGGAAAATCGGGTATATGCAGACGATAATAGGCAGCAATGGTTGCGAGGTACTCACCTCGCAACTTTCTGTTTAGAGATAGCAGGTGCATTGACTCGTAACCTGTGCGTAATAGTTCAATGAACGGCACAGCATCGGCGGGCGACAAAAAATGGGAATGCGATGGGTGCTCGCCTGTCACACAACCCTGTGCCAAATCAAAGTAATCGCCGGTGGCATAATTATCAATATTGGGATATATACCAAGGAAACGGAGTAGTTGCACCATGAACACAAGGTGGAAATCGGCATAACCATGCTCAAGATTATCAAACAGTGCAAACGAACGGTCAAGGAAAGTGAACATTGACTCATCCTTGTCGCTCTCACGCAGAGTATATGTGAGCAGTTCGGCAAGATAAAGCGCAATGGATGACTTGACCACATCGTTGGGGATAGAGGAGTACATTGAATAGGGAGAAACCTCGCTGATGCGCGACAATGAGCCGCCAGCCTTTACCGATGCTGTAAACGAGAGCATTGACAGTGGCTGGAACAGAACACTTCGCACCCTGCTTCGCTTACTATGCGAGACCGGCAACAGGAACGCCATGCGTCCATGCTGTGCCGTGTATATATCGGCAATCATGAGACCGTCGCTGTACTTGCGGGTGCGCAGAACTATACCATCCAATTTCTCTATCATAATTGAAAAACAATAAAAAACGAAGCAAATCTATAAAAAAAATACGAATTTCTTTGTCAATTCAAAAAAAGGTTTTACCTTTGCACTCGCTTTTGACCATTAAAGAGTCAGAAGTCATCCTCAAAAGGGATTTCATCAAAGGATGGCCCATTCGTCTATCGGCTAGGACGCAAGATTTTCATTCTTGAAAGAGGGGTTCGATTCCCCTATGGGCTACAATTAAAACTAAAAACATTATTAAAGAGATGGCAAATCA